>JBJHCH010000115.1:0-11782 GCA_050485905.1 Paracoccaceae bacterium
GGCTTCGCCAAGGCGCCACCAGCGAAGACGAGCGCAAGGCCGCGAACAGGGCGATCTCCCGGATCCGGTGGTACCTGAAGAAGATCGATCGTGTTGCGGAGATCGAACCCGTCGATCGCGCGCGGATGCTTGCGTTCTTTGCCCGCACCACGCCGGCTATGGTGGAGCTGTCGAAGGGCAGCTTTGCTACCTACAAATCCGAACTGCTCGACATTGTTTCGACGGCAGACACAGGTGGGCGGAAACGGAGCGTTCGGGACCTGACCGGGCTCATGCGCGAGCTGCACGCCAGGATCGTCGCGAGCGACGTGAAGCACGACATGAAGCTGATAGCCGGCTCCTTCTGCGTATTCCTCGAGGACGAGGGTTTGGCACCCGCTGACGTGACGACAGCCGTGATGCAGGACTATTTCGCCCATCGGATGATCTGCAGCCATAAGGACGAGACCAGGTGCGTCAAGCATGTGAAGCGAACTTGCACGCTTGTGACAAAACTCGCGGAACACCCTGAGTTCTCTGCTTATGGCTTCAAGCCTGTCGCCCATCCGTTCTCGAACAAGACGGACAAGTTCAAGGTCGCCGCCGGGCTGTTCGATGCTCTCCTGACCGAGTTCGACACGCGCGTGGGGCCTTGGGCGCAAGGGCAGATGTCCAGCGCCGGCGAAACCCTGGCAGAGGTTCTGGCCGATCTTGATCGCGAACAGCGCAAACGCGCCCCTGCGGGCAATGCGCGTCTGCTGGCCTTCGTCGGCAAGGCCGCGACCAAGGAGACGAAAACCCGGGTTCAGCGCATGGCGGAGCGCGGCTTTGTGCATCCGGAACGTCGCTGGAAGGACAGCACGCTGGCTGTTCGCCGCGGCTACGTGCTCTCGGCGGCCAAGGCACTGTTCGCTGCGACGGGGCATCAGATCGCCTCCGTCGCGGAGCTGACCGATCCCCTGGTGGCAAACGCCGCCGCGATCGCGCTTGTCGAAGCCAACACCGGGTCCGATTACAGCAGCGGTTACGTTGCATCGATCCTGCAGATGATCTGCAAGCTGGCAGAGGGATATGTCCACAGAACCGAGGAAGACATCTCGGAACTGCGCGAGCTGACCGCTTCACACAAGACGGAAGGAAGCGGAATTTCCCCTCGAAACCGCGATAAGCTGAAACAGTTCACCGAGAGCCGGATTCAGTCCTTTTTAGACCTGTCGGAGACCATCGTTGCCGATGTGAACGCGCTGATCTCCGAGCGTCGCGAGGCGAAGTATCGTCAAACCGGCCGTCGTCCGGGGCGGATTTTGCTGCACGACAAGGAGACGATCTGCGACCTCATGTGTGCGCTTGCGCATGACATCCTTCTCGTCCGTGCGCCGCGCAGCAGCAATGTCACCGAAATCGAGCTTGACTGGGTCCGCTGGCGCGAGGGGCTCGCGACGATCGAGATCCCCGGGCAAGAGGTCAAGTTCGGAAAAGCCACCGACGCGTCCCTCGCCATTCCGCTCGGAAGTACGCAAAGCCGGAGGCTGCAGGTCTATCTCGACAAGCTCCGACCCATCATCGTCGAGGGTCGCAGCACGCCAAATCCCTACCTGTTCCCGTCCCCGGACCCACGTCCGGAGTACGAGGGGATGCCCTTTCAGAACCTGTTGGCAAGACTCTGCCGCAGAGTGGCGCGCGATGTCGGCGCGAAGGTCAACCCCCACCTTTACCGCCACCTCATCGGATGGATCTGGCTGCGCCGCGACGTCAGCAAGCTCCCCGCCGTCCAGAAGCTTCTCAAACACAAATCGCTCCAGACGACGCTCGATTTCTACGCCGAGATCGACGAGAGCCTGGCGCTCCAGCAATGGCAGGACTTCCTCAATGACGAGAAAAAGCGAAACCGCGATTGATCGGATGATCCGGCATGCGTCGGATGGGCTGTCTGCCAGCCCTGCGCATGCTGCCAGCAAGGCGGCGGCGATCGCGGCGCTGCGGCACTTCCTCGAATGGCGCAAGTCGGACGAGCGAGCGCCCGCCGCGACCGAACTACGTGTCTATCTCGCTGAACTGCTCGAGATCGCCGGCGACCCAGCGGCATTCAACCGGTTCTCCTTCTCGATGATCGCCGCTTCCCATCTCTGGGGCCGGGAGGCCACGACGGTCTACGCAATGGTGCTTCGGGATGCCAGGGTCCGCGAGAAGCCCGCGCGGAAATCGGATTGGGACGTGGTACGGGCCCGCGCAGAGACGCTGCCGGATGAGTGGCGAGCAAGGGTGGTCGCGACGCTGCCAAGGGAAGGGGATGCTGCGCGTCCATCGATTTCCTGGAGCCCCGCCTATGCCGAGGCCGTGATCAGCGCGCTCCGGCAATGGATCAAGCACCATGAACACGAGGCTGTCTTGCCGCTGCTTTCAGGCACGGATCTCCACGCCTTCGGCGAGGCGCTCGACCTCGCGGGGAAGTCGCACCGAACGATCCGCGATTACATCACAAGGGTGTACGCGGGATATCGGACCTGGATCGAGCCGGGCGTCACCAGCTTTGCTGCCGAAATTGTCATCGAGGAGTGGACAACGCGCGCTTCCTGCGCACCTTACGTGATGAAATCCGCAGCGCAGATCGTCTCCGCGACCCGGTTGTACGAGCTCGGATTTTCTCTGGTGCAAGAGGCCCGATCAGCCCCGATGGCGGGTGGCGAGGCCGCGAAGGAATTTCGCAATGGGCTCCTGATCGCAGTCGCAGCGGCGCTTCCGCAACGTGCGCGCGCTCTTTCGGCTCTGGTATTCGATGACTCCCTGTACCTCGAAGGAGACAGCGTCATCCGTATTCGACTCGAGCGGAAACACCTGAAAATGCCGGAAGCTCAGAAGCAAGGACCACCTCTCATCCTGTCGTTTCGGAATTCGCGGCTCTGGGCCGTGCTCGAGGAATACCGCAGGGACTATCGACCAGTCTTCGACCGAGGCGATGGGCTGTTCGCCTCAATGAAGCAGAAGAATGCCGTGATCTCCGAAAAGAGCCTCGGCAAACTTGTTGGAGATCTGACCAAACGGCATCTCGGTGTACGCGTCTCCGTGCATCGAATGCGCGACAACGTGGCTACAGAGGCAAACGAGCACATGCCCAACGGGAAGCATCTGGCGCCGCGGATTCTCGGGAATCGTTCGGAAGCGATAGTAACGCAGCACTACGATCGTTCCGATGGGCACGTCGCCGCGCGTGAGTTCGGGCAGCTGGTCGATGCGATGAAGACCCGTCAGGTCGAGATCGACCTGTAGCTCCGCCTGTCGATGCAAGGAGCGAGCGAGCTGAGGCGGTCGCTTGCTCACGCGACATCAGCCGTTCTCCTGACATCATCGACGATCCGCAGGATCGCATGCACCTCAGCCCCGGAGAACAGCCCGGTGATCCCCGCATCGTTCAGGTCGGTGAACGGACTCTCGTAGAACCGCCTTGGATCGATCTGACCCTTTTCGACGAGGTGGTTCACGATCTGGTCGATGAATTCGAGCTGGGCCGCCGTCAGGCTGCCCTTCTCGATGAACTGACTGAAGGCCCGTTTGGCCGCTTGACGGTCCAGGCCCACCAGCGAGCGCAGGAAGGGACCAAGACCGCCTGCAGCCTCGACTTCGGCGTGCGCTCCGAGGGTTTCGCCTGCCTCCGCGTTGAACATCCGCTCCAGCTCGGCGAGATCCGTCGCGGTCAGGCGCTCTGCGCGCCGCAGTCGGATGATCGAGATGTGATCCTGATGCCTCTCGAGGAACTGACGGACCTTTCGGTGGAACCGGGCCTTGTCGATCCCCGGGCTGACATCCGCCACTTCGAGCTCCGAGCCCTCGCCGATCTCATCGAGGAAGTCGGTATAGACGATCTTTCTCTCTTTCGGTTCGATCAGTTGGACGAGCAGGCGGAGTGCGCGACGCACATGCTCGAGTTCTTCAACCGTGACTTCCTGCCAGAACTCATCCGTCTGGATCGCCGCGATCAGGATGATCTCACGTTGCACGACCGGGATGTTTTCAAGATCCTCGAGGTCGCTTGCGACCTTCCGGATCCGGACCTGGAACTGTGCAAACTCGGGTTCGTTGCGCAGAAGGCGCAGTATCGCGGTGAGCAGAAGCAGGTCGAACTGTCGCGCCGCGAGGTCGGCATCCTCATACCCGCTGGGAAGGCCCGCGACCTGCTCGATGAGGTCCATCCTGTCAGCCGGCTCCAAACGATCCCATGCGCCGCGATCCAGAAACCGCTCCACGTGCCGACGGCGCTGCCGCACGAGGAAATTCTCGAGCGGCATGCCGGCGACCTCGGCGTGCAGACGATCCTTGATCCCGTTCAGCACCTCCTGGTGCGCAGCTCCCTGATCGTTCTCCTCGATCTGCCCCACAAGCTCTACCCGGGTTGCAAACAGCCTTGCGCCGAGGGGCAGGCCCATCGGTGGCTCCACCCGGTCCGGGTTCTGGTTGAAGAACTCGAAGTTCTGGCAGAAATCGAAAATCTGGAAGACGTCCTTGTCCTCGCCGGGGCCGAACAGATCGGGGCAGAGGCGGGTGCCACGACCGATCATCTGCCAGAACTTGGTCTTGGAGCGGACGATCTTGAAGAACACCAGGTTCACCACCTCGGGCACGTCGATCCCGGTATCCAGCATGTCGACCGAAACGGCGATGTGCGGCGCCTTCTGCGCGTCCGAGAAATCATCGATCAGGGACTGTGCGTAGGGGATGCTGTAGTCGATCAGCCGGGCGAAATGTCCGGCGAGGTGGGGATAGTTCGCATCGAAGCGCGCGGTGATGAACTGTGCGTGCTTGCTGTTCTTGGCGAAGATGATGGTCTTGCCCAGCCGGTCCCCGTCGGCGACCTTGATGCCGTGGGTCATCAGGTATTCCAGCACCTTGTCCACGGTGTCTTCGTTGAACAGCCATTTGTTCAGGTCGTTGGCGTCCACCCGGTCGGGCACGGTGCCGTCTTCATCCCATTCCAGCGCATCCCACTCGGCCTTCTCCTCCTCCGAGAGCTGGTCGTAGGTGATGCCCTCGCGCTGGAAGCGGAGCGGGACCGAGACGACCCGGGGCGGCACGAGATAGCCGTCGGCAACGGCATCCTCGAGATCGTATGCGTCGGTCGGGATACCGCGCTCCAACTGGAACAGCGAATAGGTGTCACGGTCGATCTCGTCGCGCGGGGTCGCCGTCAGGCCGATCAGCAGGCTGTCGAAGTAGTCGAAGATCGCGCGGTATTTCCGATAGACCGACCGATGCGCCTCGTCGATGACGATCAGGTCGAAGTGACCGGGGCTGAAACGGCGGGCGCCGTCCTGCATCTCGTCGATCAGCCCCATCATTGTCGGATAGGTTGACAGGCAGACGCGTGCGGCGGCGTGATCGTTCTTCCTGGCATCGTGGCGCTCAAGCAGGTTCGCCGAGGGGGCCGTGGGCAAGTGCGTCTTGAACGCCCCATGCGCCTGGCGCACCAGCGCGATCCGGTCGGCCAGGAACAGCACGCGCTTGCACCAGTTGGCGCGCATCAGCTGGTCGATCAGGGCGATTACCGTGCGGGTCTTGCCCGAACCGGTCGCCATGACCAGCAGCGCCTTGCGCTGGCGGTCCTTCTCGAACGCCTCGCCGACGCGCCGGATGGCGCGGTGCTGATAGAAGCGCCCGGCGATCTTGTCGTCCACGTCGATGTCGGCCAGGCGCTTCCGGCTGTCCCGGCGCTGCAGCAACAGCTCCAGTTCATCCTTCTTGTAGAACCCCGATACGGCGCGGGGCGGATACATCAGGTCGTCCCAGAGCCAGTGTTCGTAGCCGTTGGTGCAGAAGATCACCGGGCGGCGGCCGAACTGGCCTTCCAGGCAGTCGGCATAAAGCTTTGCCTGCTGCTGCCCGATCCGGGCGTCCTTGCGGGTGCGCTTGGCCTCGACGACGGCCAGCGGGCGACCATCGTCGCCCCACAGCACGTAATCGACGAAGCCCCGGCCGTCCTGGTTCGGCATGCCGGCCACCTCGAACTCGCGGTCGCGCGGCTGGTCCAGCGGCCAGCCGGCCTCGGCGAGCAGCAGGTCGATGAAGGCGTCGCGGGTCGCTGCCTCGTCATAGTCGTGCGGATCGGGCACCTGCGCGTTCGCGCGACGCACCGCCTCGATCTCGGCGCGCAGGGCGGCGAGTTCTGCCTCCAGTGCCGCGCGGCTTTCGTCCGAGGCGCGGCGGGCCTCCTCTGCGGCCCTGGCCTGGGCGGCGGCGGTGTCGCTGGCCTCCTTCAGCTTCCTGATCTGGTCCACGGTGCTGGCGCTGATCGTCAGGGTGCGTTCCAGCCGGGTGGGATCGAACTGCAGGCCGGCGTCGGGTCTTGCGCGGCGGGCATAGGTGCGCGCAATCCAGTAGCAGATGTGGTGCAGCTCCTTCACCGCGGCCATTGCCGCCCCGGGGGTGACGGGACGGGTGTCGTGGACGGCGCGGTTGCCGGTGTCCTTCACGAACCGTGCCTTGGTGACAATGGCGGGGCCAGCGAGCGCGGTCAGGCTGGGTTCGGCGATCAGTGCCGCAAGGCTGGGGTCATAGGGCGACCGCAGCGCCGGGTCGCGGCGGTATAGCCATTTCAGCGCCACCTCCAGCGTAAGGCGGGCATAGAAGCAGGCGCCGCGTGGATCCGACAGCGCCGCCGCCTCGGCCCGCTTTGCCGGATCGAGCAGATCCGGAAACTCGGGAGAAAGAAAGGCGAACTGCGACATCGGAAATCCGGGTGACTACAGTCGGAAGGCTACCCGGGCGCCCCGCCGCGGGGCAAGATCAAAGCTCACCCCGGAAGGCGCGGTGCTGGAGGGAGGAGAACAGCGCCTCAGACTTGTTTAGAAACCCCTCAAGCGTTCCCGTTGAACTCTTGATACCTTCCAACAAGCTGGAAAATTTGTCCCTTGTCTTCTCTGGCGGCAAGCGGAACTGAAATTCTCTTATTTCGCGAGGCGAAATGTGTGGGACAGTTGTTTCTGTCGGGCGACAATGTTTCTGAAAATCCAAACTTGAGATCAAGTTATGCAAAAACGCCTTATCCTGCGATCTCTTTGCTCGAAAGCGTGCGACACGTTGAACCAAGTATGCGGGAAGATCTTGGGAGTGTAGTTGGGCTACTTTGAAACCGCTCGAAATCCATGGGCGATCCATTGCCAAGACGATGTCACCTTCACACAGGCGGTATAGTTCAACATCCTTGAGCAGATGCGCGGGGTATCTTGCATTGTTTGACCAATCAATCTTCCCGGGTAGGACATTTGCGCCACGACACAAGAGAATGCCACTCTTGCCTTCGACATAGTTTATGCTCTTGAAGGGATAGCCTATCTGAATATCCGCAATTGCCTCGATCCCCACCTCATCTCCGGCGCTCAATTCCTCTTTCATCTCATGAAAGATCGCCTGCCCGAGGGCGTTGAGGCGGCCGTGGGCGCGGGCGCGGAGGCGGCGCAGCGCGTCCGCCTGATCGAGGATCGCCGCGATACGCTTCTGCTCCTCGAGCGGAGGGAGGGGGATCTCCAGTTCTTCCAGAAAAGACCGGGGCACCCGCCGTTGGCCGGCACTGCCTGTCATCCGTTTTTCACCCGACTCGCGGACGACATCCTGACGGAGAAAATGCAGAAGATAGCGCGGATGAAGGTGACTGGGCTTCGCGCGAACCACATGGAACTCGGTCGAGCCGAAGGCATACGGCGTGGAGACTTCGGCGAGAGCAATCTTGTTGTTCTCGAAGCACGGCGTGATCTTCGCAACCAGCACGTCGTCATTCTGAAATGCTGTGTAGCCCTTGGCGACTTCCGAATATGGTCGGCGCTGGACTACCTTCATTGTCCCGTGCTCGGAAACGTCTGTCATAGGCAAGAAGTCCATGATGGCATCGGAAGACAGCTCGCCTGACACTGGCCCTTTCGGATTGATGTCAGCAGCTTCGCCGAGGGTGACTGGTTTCACCCCAGCATCTCCTCGAGCCGGTCCAGCCCCTCGGCAATCTCGGCCTCGATGGCGCGCAGCTCGGCGATGATCTCGCGCGGCGGGGCGTGGTCCACCGCCGCGTGCTCCACCTCCTTGTAGCGGTTGAGCGACAGGTCCCAGCTGCCGGTGGCCGCGATCTCCGCGGCCGGCACCACGAAGCTTTGCGCCGTGCGCGGCCGGTCCCGCTCCGCGCCGTCGCGGGCGGACCAGCGCGCCAGGATGTCGGGCAGGTTGTTCCGGGCGTGGTCGTCCCCGGTTAGCGGCTCGGCCGGGGTTGCGCCCAGTTTGCCGTCGTCCAAGAGCGGCGTGCGCTTGTCATCCAGGCTGAAGCCGTCGGCCGTCATGTCGTAGAACCACACTCCATCGGTGCCGCCGACACCGGTCCTGGTGAAGATGACGATGGCGCAGGACACTCCCGCATAGGGCCGGAACACGCCCGAGGGCAGCTTGATCACCGCATCGAGCTTGTGATCCTCGACCAGCATGCGCCGGATGTCCTTGTGCGCCTTGCTTGACCCGAACAGCACGCCATCAGGCACGACCACGGCGGCGCGGCCGCCCACGCGCAGCAGGCGCAGGAACAGCGCCACGAACAGCAGTTCGGTCTTCTTGGTCTTGACGAGCTTCAGCAGGTCCTTGGCCGTGGTGTCGTAGTCCAGCGACCCGGCGAAGGGCGGGTTGGCCAGGATCAGCGAATACCGCCCGGCATCGTCGGCGTGATCCTCGGCCAGGCTGTCGCGGTAGCTAACATCCGGATCCTCGACCCCGTGCAAGGTCATGTTCATCGCGCCGATGCGCAGCATGGTGCTGTCGAAGTCGAAGCCGTGAAACATGCCGCCGTGGAAATGCCGCCGCAGTCGGTCGTCGCGCAGCATCCGGGGATGGTGGTCGCGCAGGTATTCGCCCGCCGCCACCAGAAAGCCGCAGGTGCCCGCCGCCGGGTCGCAGATCACGTCCTCGGGCGTCGGCGCCATCAGGTTCACCATCAGGTTGATGATGTGCCGGGGCGTGCGGAACTGGCCGTTCTGGCCTGCACTGGCGATCTTGCCCAGCATGTATTCATAGACATCGCCCTTGGTGTCGCGATCCTCCATCGGGATCCGGTCAAGCATGTCAACGACCTTGGCCAGCAGCGCGGGGTTCGAGAAGCCGAGGCGCGCGTCCTTCATGTGGCGGCCGTAGCTCGCGCCCTCGTCGCCCAGGCTGCGCAGAAAGGGAAAGACGTGTTCGTCCACGACCTCCATCATCACCCGCGCCTCGAAGTGCCGGAACCGCGACCAGCGCAGATCCTCATAGGGGCGGCCCTTGGGATCGTTGCCTTCGGGGAAGATCCGCCGCTCCATCGCGATGCCGAGCGCGCGGGCCTTGTTCTCTTCCAGCGTGTGCAGGTCGTCGAGGCGCTTGATGAACAGAAGGTAGGTGATCTGCTCGATCACCGAGAGCGGGTTCGACACGCCGCCTGACCAGAAGGCATTCCAGATCTGGTCAACCTGGCTTCGTATCGAACCCGTCAGCATCGTCTTCCCCCGCCGTCTGCCGCGTGACCGTAGCCAAGCGGGCAGGGGGGTTCAACCTCGACCGGACCCGTCTCCGATCCTTCCCCGCACCGCCGCTCACCGCCGCATTTTCCCTTGTTTCCGGAGCTGGTTGAAAACGGGCCGGATCATCCACATTCGATGCACCTCGCCCGTTCTCAACATTTTCCGCGGGCTTCCTCAACTTCCTTCCACCAATGACGGATTCGGGCTTTCGCCTTCAACCAGGCGATCGGAGGGAGCATCTCCGCTTCCGGCTGGCGCAGCTTGCGACACCAGCCGGAAGAGGAGACGCCCCCAGAAAGACAGGAGAGGCAGCGCAGCATGACCCCGCCCGACTTCGGCGGAGAACGCAACAAGAGAGATGAGAATGGCGTTCGATTTTCCACCCCCCGCGCTTGCAGACCTTCAGAGCTACTTCATCGACCATCACTCCTCCCTGCGGAGTGCAGCCACACTGCTGGGCGGTCCAGATGCCGCGCGCAGGGCCGACAGGCTGAGCCAGGCTGTCGCCGACGCGCGTGGAATGACCCGCCGTTTGCGTGGTGAACTCGACTGGTTGCTCGGGTTGCTGACACTTCGCCATGTGCATGACTTCGACTGCCCCGAGGCGGATTGCTTCGCACTGATCGATCCCGCCTCGCCGGTTGTCGAAGAGATCTGCCTGCTGACGGAGGCTCTTGCTTCCCTGTGCGAGGAGGTCGGTTCAAGGGCTGCCTGACAACGCATCCTGCCGCGGCGGCGACCGCGGCCTTGTACGGGCGGCGATCCTGTCGCCCGTTCTGACCGCGGTCATGGTGACCGCTGGCGTGAAACCCGGAGGATCACATGATCACATCACGCGACGAACAGATCAGAAGAACAGCGGTCAACGCGCTTCAACAGGGACGTGCGCTCGCCGACGCGCTGTCCAACCTTGCGACGCTGCCGAAGGCAGTCGGATCGGCGAGTTGGGACGACGGGCTCCGTGCCCTGGAAAGTGGCGACATTCTCGCCACGGATGTGGCAGGTCTTGTCTCTCATGCCAGAACCGTCCTGATGCACCACCTTGATCAGCATGGCCCGAGTTACGGGACGCTGGTGTTCACCCGGTGTTCGGACGACTATCCGCTGGCTCATCCCGAAGGCGAACGCCTGCGTCAGGTTGCGGAACTGCTGAAGTTCTTCACCAGGTCGCGACAGGAGTTGATCGATCTGCAGCAAGCCGACCGGCTCCTGGCGACCTCCGGCCTGAAGGCCTGAGGACGGCCGCTGGCCGGCCGCAAGAAGGTCGGCCAGCGGTGCCTGCGCGAGCCATGATGCATCGAGATTCGCGCCAAGTGGTGCGCAGGACGGAAGCTGAAATGGTACGCATGATCCCGCGCCCATACGGCAGTGGACGGTCATGGCAATCCTGACTGACTCGGGGACGCGACGTCCGCCAAGTCCGCTCCACAGGGGATGGTGAACCTTGCAGCAAATCGCGGCAGCGCGCTGACACGGTGGCGGTCGATACCGCGATGGCGGGGTTCGGGCGATCCATTCGCCGTTGGGCGGAGCGGCTTCGGGTCGCCCATTCGGGGCGGCGGCGCAAGCATTTTCCGTTTCTGGGAGAGGAACCCATGTCCCTGCCATCGAGGAGATCGAGCAGAAAAGGACGTCTGAAATGGCGCAACAGTCCAGCAAAATTCGCCGCGCTTCCGGATCGGAGAAACGGGCCAATATCCTTTCAGACATCAGTCCCCGCATCCGCGTCAGAGAGCTGGCGCCACTGCTGGGGCTGCAATGTCGAACGGTGACCCAGCACGCCGCGGCGGGGCGAATCCCGAGCGCCAGAAAATTCGGCGATGTCTGGACTTTCGATGCGGAGGTGATCCGCAATTGGTTGACTGAGAAGGAATGTGACAAGTGTCAAATGTCTATCGCCCCAAAGGAACGCGAAACTACCATTACCGCGTCCGGATCAACGGCGTCGAGCACCGCGGATCGCTTCAAACAACTCATCGGCGCACGGCGGAAACCCTCGCGAAGCGCCGCATAGCCGAACTTCGCGGCTCGGCTTCGAGGGGCGAACTCGACTGGAGGTTCTGCCGTGCTTTCGTCGAGTTCGAGGAGCAGCTTTCCTCCGAGCAGGCCGGATGGTCCGCGCAAACGTCCACGAGATATCGCTGCAGCCTGCTGCAGATCGGCCGGGTGAACCGCCCCGGGTTTACCGGAGAGTGCGTGGTTCAATGATTAGGCTGCTTTTTCGGCAGCGTTCAAGTGTGCGTAGAATGCCTCCTCTGCTTCGTGCGGCGTGATGTAGCCGATGGCGCTGTGCA
>JBJHCH010000116.1:0-11721 GCA_050485905.1 Paracoccaceae bacterium
CGGGGTCGAACCAGATCGTCAGCGAGCCCCGGCGCTTGAGCGCTTCATTGTAGGCTGGCCAGTTCCTGGTCTTGTAGGTCGGGGGTGTGGGTCTGCTCATGCATCCCGGCTACCACGCTGGATTCACAAGATGAATCCCTCACGGGATTTGTGCAACAGAGCCCAGCATCGCCGACCGCACGTGCTTAGAATTGACCGACGTTTCCGATAAGTGCAATGCGATCTGCCCTTGGTCCATCGGCAAGGAAAGCCCGTCGACTCACTTTCAACATAACCAACAACGTCCAGCAAAGGATGCCGAACCGTAGCATCCCGGCGCGACCACTGCACGAAATATGCGTCAGCCTCCCGATTGGATGCCAATCGAAAGGCTGATCGCCGCTATCCATGTCGACACGAGCGAGCGCCTCAGCATCACCATCGTCAGCGACTTGCCCAACTCCTACTTGTGTCAGATCACGCCGTCCTTGCGGGCGCCACCATCGAACACGGTGAAGCGGCGCACAAGATCGAGCAACTCTTCGGGGCGGCAGAGATCGTGCGCTACGCACAACCCGAGGCCGGGTTGATGGCAGGATTCTGATACATGACCGGTGGCTGAAGGCGTACCACACCGATCCTGCGTTCCTGCGCATGAGGGCTACCCGCAATACCGAACCGGGTGTGAGCCAATCGCACCACGCAAGCACCTGCCGCCCCTCGCGTTCCCGAACCGTCACGATTTTGAGCAGTTTCGCCGCTGAATTGAGCAATCTTTGCAGCGCTTCTGCGGCGGGGCAAGTATTTTTCTTGCGTGGGGCATTACGCTATGCGATGAACCATTATCCAATTGGTTCAGATTGGCCCATATGCCCCAGATCACACCAGACAATTCCTCAGTGGCCCTGGAACGACTACGTGCGATGTTGTTCGAGCTGCCCCAGACCGGTGAGACACGGTTGCCGACCGAGAGGGCACTAGCCGAGAGCTTGGGGATTTCGCGCCGCAGCGTGCGTCGGGCGATCGAGGTTCTGGAAGGCGAAGGGCTGGTCTGGCGGCGGCAGGGATCGGGAACGTTCGCTGGTCCACGTCCCGAGCGACTGGCAGAAGCGAATGTCGCACCGATCAATCCGATGGAGGTGATGGAGGTGCGACTGCGCGTCGAATCCCAGCTCGTGCAGTTGGCTGCCCTGCGCGCACACCCCGAGGCGATTGCGCGCATGACTTCGATCCTTGACCGGCTGGACCGCACCACCGATGGCGACGAGCGCGAATTGTGGGACAGCGCCTTTCATCGCGAAATCGCCCGGGCGACCGACAATCGCATGTTCCTGATGATCTTTGATGCGATCGACCGGGCACGGCACGACGCGCAATGGCGTGCGGTGCGCCAACGAGTACGCAGTACGGCGAATTTCGCGCTTTACCAGCAACATCATCGGGCGATCCGCAATGCGATCGCCGATCGCAATCCGGTGGCGGCGGGTGAGGCAATGCGCAGCCATATCATCGCGCTGCACGAGAACCTGCTGCGCCAGACCTCGACCGAGGGGCTGTCGGATGCCGGCTGAACCCGTACTTGCGGTCGATGGCCTGTCGATCCGCTTTCGCGGGCATCCGCTGGATCTGATCGACGATGTTTCGTTCTCGATCCCGGCCGGCAAGACCCTGTGTCTGGTGGGCGAGTCGGGCTGCGGGAAATCAGTGACCTCTCTTGCCGTCATGGGCCTTTTGCCTAAGCGGTCGGCAAGCGTGACGGCCGGCTCGGTACGCTTTCGCGGCGCCGATTTGCTGGCGATGCCCGAGGCCGAGATGGAGAACCTGCGCGGGAACCGGCTGGCGATGATCTTTCAGGAGCCGATGACGAGCCTCAATCCGGTCTTCACCGTCGCCGACCAGGTGGCTGAGGTGGTGCGGCGGCACCGCAAATGCTCGCCCCGCGAAGCGCGGGACCGGGCGCTGGAGATGTTCCGCAGAGTGCGGATGCCGGCCGCCGAGAAGCGGCTGAACGACTATCCGCACCAGCTTTCGGGCGGCATGCGTCAACGCGTAATGATCGCCATGGCGTTGGCGAACGACCCCGCGCTGCTGATCGCGGACGAGCCGACGACGGCGCTGGACGTGACGATCCAGGCCCAGATCCTTGACCTGATGCGCGAGTTGCAGGAGGAAAGCGGCACCGCGCTGCTGATGATCACCCACGATCTGGGCGTGGTGGCCGAGATCGCGGATGACGTGGCAGTGATGTATGCCGGGCGGATCGTCGAAAGCGGCCCGGTGGGGCAGGTGTTCAACGCGCCGCAACATCCCTACACGCTGGGTCTGATGGGCTCGATGCCGGCGGTCGCCGGACGGCAGGGCCGGCTGATCACCATTCCCGGCTCGGTGCCGGCGCCCGAGGCGATGCCACCCGGCTGCCGCTTCGCCACGCGCTGCCCATTTGCCCTGCCCGTATGCGATGCCGGGTTCCCGCCGCTGGTGGGCGATGGCGGGGGCCACGCCAACGCCTGCCTGCGCGCACCGCTGGAATCCACGGTCGAACGGGGCGCGGCATGAGCGTGATCCTGGAAACTCGCGACCTGCAGCGCCGCTTCGTCACCGGTGGCGGGCTGTTGCGGCCGCAGACCACGATCCACGCGGTTAACGGCGTGTCCATTCAGATCAGGCGGGGCGAGACCTTTGCGATCGTGGGGGAATCGGGCTGCGGCAAGTCCACGCTTGCGCGCCTGCTCTTGCGCCTGATTGAACCGTCGGCCGGGCAGATTAGCTATGACGGACGCGATCTCGGCAGCCTGCCGACGGGCCAGATGCGCAAGCTGCGCGCCGAGATGCAGTTCATCTTTCAGGATCCCTTCTCGTCGCTCAACCCGCGCATGGCGGTGGAACGGATCGTGGGCGAGCCGCTGGCGGTGCATACCACGCTCAGCGCGGCGGAGCGGCGCGCACGGGTCGCAGACCTGCTGACACGCGTCGGGCTGCGCCCCGAACATGCCGACCGCTATCCGCACGAATTCTCGGGCGGGCAGCGGCAGCGGATCTGCATCGCCCGGGCGCTGGCATCCGGCCCGAAGCTGCTGATCGGGGATGAGCCGGTTTCGGCGCTGGATGTCTCGGTCCAGGCGCAGATCGTGAACCTGCTGGAGGATCTGAAGGATGATTTCGGCCTGACGCTGATCGTCATTGCCCACGATCTGGCCGTGATCCGGCACATGGCCGACCGGGTGGCGGTGATGTATCTGGGCGAGGTCGTGGAACTGGCCGAGACCGAGGCGCTCTACTTCACCCCCCGTCACCCCTACACCCAGGCGCTGCTGCAGGCGATCCCGGTGCCGGTCCCCGGTGCACGCAAAGCGCGCAAGGTGCTGGGCGGCGACATCCCGTCGCCCGCAAGCCCACCGCCGGGATGCAAGTTCCACACGCGCTGCCCGCATGCGACCGATCTCTGCAAGACCGAACGCCCCGCGCTGGCTGAGATCGCTCCCGGCCGGCAGGTCGCCTGCCACCACTGGGCGACGATCCCGGCCACCGACCCGGGCGCCCTGCAACTGCAGGCGCGCAGCAATGATGCCGAACGCCGCTTTGCCCTGTTTCGAGACGCGAGTGCCAGAATGACCTCAACTGCCAACAAGGAGACTGCCAGATGACTACCCGGAAACTGCTGACGGCGCTGCTCGCCTCGGCCGCGATGACAGGCATGACGCAGGCCGCCGACCTGCGCATCGGGCTTCAGGAAGACCCCGATGTGCTGGATCCCGATCAGGCCCGCACCTTCGTCGGGCGGATCGTGTTCGAATCGCTCTGCGACAAGCTGATCAACATTTCGCCGGACCAGAGCTTCGTGCCGGAACTGGCGACCGACTGGGCATGGTCCGATGACGGGCTGACCCTGACGATGCAGCTGCGCGACGACGTGGTGTTCCATGACGGCACACCGTTCAATGCCGACGCGGTCGTGGCGAATATCGAACGCTCGAAGACCCTGGAGGAAAGCCGCCGCAAGTCCGAGCTTGCCTCGGTCGAAAGCGTCGCGGCGACCGGCGAATACGAGGTCGCCTTCACGCTGGCGAGCCCCGACGCGACGCTGCTCGCGCAGCTGTCCGACCGCTCCGGCATGATGCTGTCGCCCGCCGCCGCCGAGGAGCGCGGTCTGGAACTGGCGACCAACCCGGTCTGTTCCGGTCCCTACAGCTTTGTCGAACGGATCGACCAGGACAGGATCGTGCTGGAAAAGTTCGCCGACCACTACGATGCCGACAACTACCATCTGAACCGGCTGATCTTCCTGCCGATCCCGGATACGACCGTGCGGCTGGCCAACCTGCGCTCCGGCGATCTGCATATGCTGGAGCGGCTGGCCCCTTCGGATGTGGCGGCCGTACAGTCGGATTCGTCGCTGGAATTCGTATCGGCCGTCAGCCAGGGCTATCAGGGCATCACCGTGAACCTGAACAACGGTGCGCGGTCGGAAACCCCGTTCGGTAAGGACAAGCGCGTGCGCAAGGCCCTGTCGCTGGCCATCGACCGCGAGGCGATCAACCAGGTGGTTTTCGAGGGCACCTATGCGCCGGGCAACCAGCACGTGCCGCCGTCGAGCCCTTGGTATGACGAATCCCATCCGATCGAAGGGCGCGATGTGGCCGCCGCCCGCGCGCTGCTGGACGAGGCGGGCGTGGACCGCATCGCGGTGGAGATCCAGGCCGCGAACAACCCGGTTCAGATGCAACTGATGCAGGTGATCCAGTCAATGGTGGCGGAAGCCGGGTTCGACGTGTCGATCCGCGCCACCGAATTCGCCGCGATGCTGCAGGCGCAGACCGCGGGCGATTACGAGGGTAGCCAGGTCGGCTGGTCGGGCCGCACCGACCCCGATGGCAACCTGCACGCCTTTGTCACCTGTGCCGGCGGGCTGAACGACAGCAAGTTCTGCAACGAGGATGTGGACCGGCTGCTGAACGCCGCGCGCACGACCAACGACATGGATGAGCGTCGCGCGATCTATGCAGAGGCGCAGGAAATCCTGATGGACGAACTGCCGATCATCTACCTCTACCACCAGACCTGGCTCTGGGCGCTGCGGAACAACGTGACCGGGTTCGAGGGCTATCCCGACGGGATGGTTCGCCTGGCCGGCGTCCGCGTCGAATGACCGACCGGCGGGCGCCGATCCCGGCGCCCGCCCCCTTCACCGGGGAAGGCCAATGCTCTCCTATATCCTGCGCCGCATCCTGATTGCGATCCCGACGCTTATCCTGGTGTCGATCTTCGTGTTCATGCTGCAGAAACTGCTGCCGGGCGATCCGGTGCTGGTGATGGCCGGCGAGGAGCGCGACCCCGAGGTGCTGGCCTATCTGCGCGAACAGTACCGGCTGAACGATCCGCTGATCGTGCAGTATTTCCACTGGGTCGGAAATGTGCTGCAGGGCGATCTGGGGATGAGCCTGCGCACCCGCCAGCCGGTCGCAACACTGATTGCCGACAAGCTGCCGGTGACGATCCAGCTGGCAGTGATGGCGATGATCTTCGCCTTCCTGATCGGCATCCCGGCGGGCATCCTGTCGGCAGTGCGCAAGGGCACGCTGACCGACTACATCGCCAATTTCATCGCGCTCTCGGGGCTGTCTATCCCGAACTTCTGGCTGGGCATCATGCTGATCCTGCTCGTTTCGGTGAACCTGGGCTGGCTGCCGGCCTCGGGGTATGAGCCGATCTGGCGCGATCCGGTGCGGTCGCTGGAGACGATGATCATGCCGGCCTTCGTGCTGGGCACCGCGCTGGCGGCAACGCTTATGCGGCACACTCGATCCGCCATGCTGGGCGTGCTGCAATCCGATTACGTCCGCACCGCGCGGGCCAAGGGGCTGCGGGGCAGGGTGGTGGTGCTGAAACACGCCTTCCGCAACGCGGTTCTGCCCATCGTCACTCTCTCTGCCCTTCTGTTCGGCGAGTTGTTGGCGGGCGCCGTGCTGACCGAGCAGATCTTCACCATCCCCGGCTTCGGCAAGCTGATCGTGGATGCGGTGTTCAACCGCGATTACGCGGTCGTGCAGGGTGTCGTTCTGTGCACCGCCGTGGGCTTCATCCTGATGAACCTGATCGCCGATGTCCTCTATGTCCTTCTGAACCCCCGCATGAGGCAAAGCCTGTGAGTGTGACCGCAATCGCCGTTCCCGCGCGCAACCGCAGCCGCGCCTGGAAGAAGCTGCGCGCGAACCGCCCGGCGCTGGTCGGGGCGGTGTTCGTGGCCTTCTTCGTTTCCATAGCGGTGCTGGCGCCCGTGCTGCCGATCCCCGATCCGGCCGCGACCGACTGGGGCAAGATCCGGCTCGCCCCGTCCGCGCAGCACTGGCTGGGCACCGACGAGATCGGGCGCGATATCCTGTCCCGCATGATCTGGGGCGCCCGCGCCTCGTTACTGGCCGGCGTCGTCTCGGTCGCCATCGCGGTCCTGATTGGCGTGCCCTTTGGCCTGATCGCCGGCTATTTCGGCGGCTGGATCGACAGCGTGATCGCGCGGGCGACCGATGCGCTGCTGGCGATGCCCTTCCTGATAATGGCCATCGCGCTGGCGGCCTTCCTCGGCCCCAGCCTGACCAATGCGATGATCGCCATCGGCCTGTCGGCCGTGCCGATCTTCATCCGCCTCACCCGCGGGCAGGTTCTGGCGGTCAAGACCGAGGATTATGTCGAGGGCGCGCGCGCCATCGGGCTCGGCCATCTGGCGATCATGACGGCCTATATCCTGCCGAACGTCATCCCGCCGATCCTTGTGCAGGCCACGCTGACAGTGGCGACTGCGATCATCGCCGAGGCCTCCCTGTCTTTCCTCGGCCTCGGCCAGCAGCCACCTTCACCAAGCTGGGGTTCAATGCTGAACACCGCCAAGAACTTCCTCAGCCAGGCGCCCTGGATGGCGGTCTGGCCGGGGGCCGCGATCTTTCTGGTCGTGATGGGCTTCAACCTGATGGGCGACGGGCTGCGCGATGCGCTGGACCCGCGCGAACACTGACATTTCCGGAGGATATAGATGAGCAGCTTCACCACCCGGCCCGAGATCCTCGGGCGCTTCGGGGTCGTCACCTCGACCCATTGGATCGCCTCTGCCGTGGGGATGAGCATGCTGGAAAAGGGTGGTAATGCCTTTGACGCGGCCGTCGCCACGGGCCTTGTGCTGCAGGTGCTGGAGCCGCATCTGAACGGGCCGGGCGGCGACATGCCGGCGATTCTGTATTCGAAAAGGCACGACCGGGTGCAGGTGATCTGCGCCCAAGGGGCGGCCCCCGCCGGGGCGACCATCGACCACTACCGGGCCGAAGGGCTGCAGGTCATCCCGGGCGATGGCTTGCTTGCCACGGTCATTCCCGGCGCCTGGGACGGCTGGATGCTGATGCTGCGGGACTATGGCCGTCTGCCGCTGCGTACGGTGCTGGAACCCGCGATCTGGTATGCCGAACATGGCCATCCAATGCTGCCGCGCGTGGCCGCGACCATCGCGGGGCTGGCGGATTTCTTCCGCGAACACTGGCCGAGTTCGTACGAAACCTGGCTTCCCGGTGGCGTCGCAACCGCGCCGCACGGCAACTTTGCCAACCCGGCGCTGGCCGCAACCTGGACCCGCATTCTGGCCGAGGCTGAGACGAAGCGCGACCGCGACGACCAGGTGCAGGCAGCGCGCGACGCCTTCTACCGTGGTTTTGTGGCCGACACGATCGCGGACTATCTGGACACGGCCGAAGTGATGGACGCCTCGGGCCATCGCCACCGCGGCGTGCTGGGCGCCGACGATCTGGCCGGCTACAGCGCCCATGTCGAGGAGCCGCTGACCTATGACTATCAAGGCTGGACCATCGCCAAGGCGGGGCCGTGGACCCAAGGCCCGGTGCTGCTGCAGGCGCTGGCGATCCTGAAGGGGATGGAGCTGGGTGCTATGGACCCGCTGAGCGCCGAGTTCGTGCATACGGTCGTCGAGGCCAAGAAGCTCGCCTATGCAGACCGCGAGGTCTATTACGGCGACCCGGATTTTGCCGAGGTACCACTGTCCACCCTGCTGTCCGACGACTACAACGCCGCGCGCCGGGCGCTGATCACCGACCGGGCAAGCCTCGACCTGAACCCCGGAACCGTACCGGGGTTCGAAGATCAGCGCGCCCGCACGCTCGCGCTGCTCGATGCGCTCAGCCCCACCGACCAGGCGGTGTACGAGCCGACAATGGCGCATCTTTCGGAGAAGAAGGGCGATACCGTCCATATCGACGTGATCGACGCCGAGGGGAACATGGTGGCGATCACGCCGTCGGGCGGGTGGCTGCAATCCTCCCCCATCGTGCCGGGTCTGGGCTTCGCGCTGAACAGTCGCGCGCAGATGTTCTGGCTGGAGCCGGGCCTGCCCACCAGCCTGGCGCCCGGCAAACGGCCGCGCACCACGCTGACGCCGTCACTGGCGCTGAAGGACGGCCAGCCGCAGATGGTCTTCGGCACCCCCGGCGGCGACCAGCAGGACCAGTGGCAACTGGTGTTCTTCCTGCGCTACGTCCATTCCGGGCTGAACCTGCAGGAAGTGATCGACCAGCCGCTGTTCCATTCCACCCATTTTCCGGCCTCGTTCTTCCCCCGCGCCCGCGCGCCCGGCGGGCTTATGATCGAACGCAACATCGGCGCGGCGGTGCTCGACGACCTGCGCGCGCGCGGCCACGACATCACCGAAGCCGATCCCTGGACCATCGGCCGCCTGACCGCCGCGCGGCGCGATCCCGACGGCCTGCTGCGCGCCGCCGCGACACCGCGGCTGATGCAAGCCTATGCCGTGGGGCGCTGATCCATGACCTGGTCCATCGTCGCCCGCGATCACGAAACCGGCCATCTGGGCGTGGCCGTCGCCAGCCGATTCTTTGCCGTCGGCGCAACCGTGCCGCATATCCGCGGCCGCGTCGGCGCCATCGCGACACAGGCTTTCGTCAGCCCGCTCTACGGGACCGAGGGGCTGAAATTGCTTGAGCAGGGCATGGCGCCGCAGCAGATTGTGGAAACCCTGACCGGCAGGGACGCAGGCCAGCGCAACCGGCAGTTCCACCTGATCGATGCGCAGGGCCGCAACGCCGCCTTCACCGGGGCCGACTGCGTGGACTGGGCGGGGCATCTGGTCGCCGATGGCGTGTCGGTCGCCGGCAACATGCTGGAGGGGCCGGAGGTGATCGCCGCGACGCTCGCCACCTATCAGGCCAACATGCACCTGCGCCTGGCCGAGCGGATGCTTCTGGCGATGCAGGCGGGCGAGGATGCGGGCGGCGACAGTCGCGGCAGGCAGTCGGCATCGCTCACCCTCTACCGCGATCAGGATTACGCTTGGCTCGACATCCGCGCCGACGACGATGCCGACCCGCTGGCCGAACTGCGCCGCTTGTACGCCGTGGCGCAGGAACGGTTCCTGCACGTGGCCGAGACGATGCCGACGCGAGATAACCCCAGCGGAATGATCGACCGCCGCTCGATCGATGCCCGTATCGCGGAGCTTGACGCCGAAAGGGCATCCATGGGCACCCCGTCAGCTTCGCGGATGGTGAACAAGTAATCGGTTCCCCGCTTCGGCCGTCAACGGCGGCGCAAACCAGGCCAGTGGCGGGCCGCAAGCAGCAGGGTGCTTGCGCTTGCAACATAGCTGGCGGGTACCATGCCGAGTTCTCCCGCCGCGCCATCGGCTGAGCCACGAGTGATCGTCTGAAGCGCGATCTCACGGTCGAAGCCCTGCGACGTGCTTTGGTCGCTCGCAACCCCGCGCCGGGGCCTTGCTATGGTCTCTCGGACCAGTGGCGATCCCATGGCTCGATCCATCATTCCGACCGCGGATCGCAATGCTGCTCAGTGGACTATCAGGCGCTGCTCCACAAACGCGGCATCCTGATCTCGATGAGTGGGTGCAGGAATGCCCTCAGCGCACCTTTCCCATGGTGGGCCGTCCCCTGCCCGTCAGTCCAACCACGGCGCGCATTGCGCCCCACTTAGGTGGCCGGAGCTGAGCTCGGACTAAAAATCCCAGTCCTCATCCTCTGTGGCGACGGCCTTTCCAATCACGTAGGAAGATCCAGAGCCCGAGAAGAAGTCATGGGTTTCGCTGTCAGGCGACAAAGCCGCGAGGATTGCGGGGTTGCGGTGCCGCGCCGGGAATGTCGATCGCCTGCAGCCGGAAGGTCTCATAAATGGAATCCGACAGGCGCGCGTTGGCCCCGTCCTCGGTCGAATCCCGCAGGCTGTAGGCGAGATTCGCGGCATCGATCTGCGCGGGGGTGTTGGTGGGGGCCGTGGCGCGCGATGTGCTGATGGCCGAGCGCGTGGTGCGGGCAGGATTTCCCGGAAAGGGGGAAGAGCGGCCCTGCCCGGCTGGTTTAACCTGATCCAGTTCGAGGCGCGGGGGGACAGAGGTCGTGATCAGCGACAACAGGCTGGCCACATAAGGCGATATCGGGCGCGCCAGATCGACGGTGATGCCGCCCGCCTCTCCACCGCGGCATTTGTCAAAGACCGAGCTCCGCGTTTCGAAGCTGGTGCCGTGTTTGGCGAAAGCCGAGCCCGACACTGCACCGGTGAATACCAGATGCGCGCGCTCGGTCAGGCGGGTGAACGTGTCGGCCCAGGCGGACGCATCCGGCGCGAAACCCACGCCGGTGATGGCCACGAGCCGACCTCCGGGGGTCAGCCGGGCCAGCGCAGAGCGCAAATGCCGAGATGTCGCCTCGGTCGTCCGGACATCGACATTGGCCGCAACCGAGAAGGGCGGGTTCATCACGATGACGCTCGGGCGGATGCCCACGTCCAGATGATCGTCGATTTGTGCGGCGTCAAAGGTTGTGACGGGGCGCCCCAGGAAGAGCAGCCGAGGACGCCCTCTCTCGGGCACCCTCAGGCCTGATCTTCCCCAGCCACCCTCTTCCTCTCGAAGCGACGCATCCAGGACGCTTGGCTTGATTTTGTTCCTGTTATATTCTATACAAAAAGCTAAGCTAGAAGGGAGTTTCCCGATGGACCGCGCCACATACACCTTGCCAGCGACGCCGAAGTAAATCGCCTATGCGCGCTCGCTCGCCTTGCGCAACCAGACCCTTCTGCCCTGGGAAGTTCAGCAGGACCGCCGGTCGCTCAGCGCTTGGATCGAGGCGCAGGCCCAGCTGAAGCCGGTGTCGGACATGGACCGGCTGACCACATCCAAGCAGGTGGCCTTCGCGGAGAAACTCGCCCGGATCAAATGGCGCGCCGTTCCGGACGAATGCTTCCGCGACAAGGGGCTGATGTCCAAGTGGATCGACGGGAACAAGTAGCCTCCCCCTCCCTTCTCGCGCCAAGGACTGCTGCCCGCATGGGGGGAGACTGCCTAGGTAGGCTCCAGTCCGCAGAACCAAGGCCTGGTCCCGGCGGCACGCCGGGAGGTGCCCGCATCGGCCTTTAGCAGCCATCGCAAGACTGGATCGTCTTTTAACCACGCACCCTCAGAGTTCCCAGCACTTGGGACTACTCCTCTCGACTCTTTACAAATCTTGATTTTGGAGCGTCCATAGCGCTGAAAAACTGCACCCTTCAAAGAAAGCAGTGCCGCCTCTTTGAAACTCTGTCATTTTAGGCATCATAGAGGCTCTTTTGCACAAATCGGGTGATGGGCGGAGCTCCCCTTTCCCCGTACTGACCTATCCTGCGACCTCGGTGATGGGCGTGCCGAGGGCGGTGAAGCCGTTGAGGACAGCGACCCTGACCTGGAAC
>JBJHCH010000117.1:0-11720 GCA_050485905.1 Paracoccaceae bacterium
ACGCCGAGGTGCTCGACAACGATTTTCTTCACGCGATCAGCGATATCGCTCATGTTCCGTCCTCATCGGTTTGCGGGATCCATCCCGTCTCTAACTGTCCCAGCTCCTTCGAGCGGCTTTCCGACCCTGATCTGCGATCATGGCCATCGACCGGCGCGGGAGCTTCACCCCGGGCTCAATCAGCGCCGCCTATAGCATAGTCTCTCGTCATGGCAAACGCTGTTTCCCGGCACCCTGCCGCGGGTCAGATCATGGCCATCCCGCCGTTCACATGCAAGGTCGTCCCGGTGACATAGGCCGCTTCCGGCGCAGCCAGATACAGCACCGCCGCGGCAATCTCGTCGGCCTCGCCCATCCGCCCGGCGGGAACCTGCGACAGGATTCGCGCCTTCTGCTCGTCGGTCAGCTTGTCGGTCATCGCCGTGGTGATGAAGCCCGGCGCCACCGCGTTCACGGTGATGCCCCGGCTCGCCACCTCCGATGCCAGGCTCTTGCTCATCGCCACCATGCCGGCCTTGGCGGCGGCATAATTCGCCTGCCCCGCATTCCCCGTGGCCCCCACGACCGAGGAGATATTCACGATCCGCCCCCAGCGCGCCTTCATCATCCCGCGCAGCACGCCCCGGCACAGCCGGAATGTCGCGGTCAGGTTCACGTCGATCACCTGCGCCCATTCCTCGTCCGACATGCGCATGAACAGGTTGTCGCGCGTGATGCCGGCGTTGTTGACCAGAATGTCCACCGCACCCATCGCCTCGGCCGCGCGCTTCGGCAGGCCATCGACAGCGGCCGGGTCCGACAGGTCGCAGGGCAGCACATGGGCGCGGCTGCCCAGGCTACCCGCAAGCTCCTGCAGCGGCCCCTCGCGCGTGCCCGACAGCGCCACCGTCGCGCCCGCCCCATGCAGCGCCGTCGCAATCGCGCCGCCGATCCCGCCAGAGGCGCCGGTGACCAGCGCCGATTTACCCGTCAGATCGAACATGCCATTTCCTTTCAAGCGATTGCGGCCGAAACATCATCCGGCGTGCCGATGGCTTTCGTCGCCGCCTCCCGCGCGATGCGCTTCACCATGCCGGACAGCGCCTTGCCCGCGCCGATCTCCCAGAACTCGGTCACACCCTGCCCGGCCATCCACAGCACCGTTTCCCGCCAGCGCACCGATCCGGTGATCTGGCGGATCAGCAGCGCGCGAATCTCCTCCGGGTCGCTCACGCCCTCGGCCCGCACGTTCGACACCACCGGCACCGTCGGCGCGCGAATCTCCACCCCCGCCAGCGCCTCGGCCATCACATCGGCGGCGGGCTGCATCAATGCGCAGTGGAACGGGGCGGAGACTGGCAGCAGCAGCGCGCGCTTGGCCCCCTTCGCCTTGGCGATCTCCACCGCCCGCTCCACCGCCTCGCGGTGGCCCGATACCACCACCTGCGCCGGGTCGTTGTCGTTCGCGGCCTGACAGACCTGCCCCTGCGCGGCCTCCGCCGCCACCTCGGACGCCGCCGCGAAATCCAGCCCCAGCAGCGCCGCCATCGCACCCATGCCCACCGGCGTCGCCTCCTGCATCGCGCGCCCCCGCGCGCGCAGCAGCCGCGCCGCATCGCCCACCGTCAGCGACCCCGCCGCTGCCAGCGCGGAATATTCGCCCAGGGAATGCCCCGCCACAAAGGACGCAGTGTCGATCCCCGCCCCCTCGGCCTCCAGCGCGCGCAGCGCGGCGATGGAGGTGGCCATCAGCGCCGGCTGCGCATTGGCGGTCAGGGTCAGATCGTCCTGCGCCCCCTCCCAGATCAGCGCCGACAGCTTCTCGCCCAGCGCCGCATCCACCTCGTCGAACACCGCCCGCGCGGCCGGATAGGCCTCGGCCAGCGCGCGGCCCATGCCTACGGTCTGCGCGCCCTGCCCCGGAAATATGAATGCCCGGCTCATCCGGTCCCCCCCTGCTGTCCCTGCCCCGGGGCATAGCGCGGCACCGCCGGGGGTGCAATCAGGGCCGCACAGCCCCTGTGCAGCAGCGAGAATTGCGCCCGCGCGTCAGGTGCCTAGGTCGGGGCGGATGTTCAAGAGGTTCCGACCATGGCCCTGACCAATACCGCCGATACCTACGGCAGCGTCACCAAGACCTTTCACTGGCTGACCGCGCTGCTGATCCTCACCGCCTTTCCGCTGGGGCTGATCGCCAACGGCTGGGGGCAGGACACATCCGACGCGCTGCAGGTAAAGGCCGCGCTTTTCACCCTGCACAAGACCGTGGGGGTACTCGCCTTCTTCACCGCGCTTGGCCGCATCCTCTGGGCGCTGACCCAGCCGCGCCCCGCGCATCTGCACCCCGAACGGCGGGCCGAGACATTCGCCGCCGAACTGGTCCACTGGCTGCTCTACGCCTCGATGCTGATCGTGCCGCTGTCGGGCTGGGTGCATCACGCCGCCACCACCGGCTTCGCGCCGATCTGGTGGCCCTTCGGTCAGTCGCTGCCCTTCGTGCCCGTCGATGCCACCGTGGCGGCGACGGCAGGGGCGATGCACTGGCTCTTCACCAAGATTCTCGCGCTGTCGATCCTGCTGCATGTGGCGGGCGCGCTGAAGCATCACCTGATCGACCGTGATGCCACCCTGCGGCGCATGCTGCCCGGCCGGGTTTCCGCCGCAGCACCTGTGCGCGCCCGGCACGGGGTCGCGCCGCTGGCCGCCGCCCTGCTGATCTATGTCGCCGCCGGGGCGGGCGCGCTGGCCCTGGTGCCCGCGCGCGACGGCACGGCGCCGCAACTGCAGGCCGTCGCCTCCGATTGGCAGGTTGAAGAGGGTTCGCTCGGCCTGACCGTGCGCCAGATGGGATCGGATGTGACCGGCGGCTTCGACGACTGGACCGCCGCCATCGCCTTTGACCCCGCGACCGGAACCGGCGATGTCACCGTGACCATCGCCATTTCCAGCCTGCGCCTCGGCTCGGTCACCTCGCAGGCGATGGGGGCGGATTTCTTCGATGCGGGCAGCCACCCGACCGCCACCTTCACCGCCGCGATCCGCCCCGATGGCGACGCGTATCTGGCCGAGGGCACGCTGGACCTGAAGGGCGCGACCGTCCCCCTGTCCCTGCCCTTCACCCTCACGCTCGACGGCGACACCGCGCGGATGGAGGGCGAGGCAACCCTCGACCGCCGCGCCTTTCAGATCGGCATGGGACAGGACGACCGCACCCTTGGCTACGAGGTTCTGGTGCCCGTAACCCTCACCGCCCGGCGAGGCGAGAACGGTTAAGTGCAGGTAAACAAAAAATGCGATATCTTTCAAAATCAGTAACTTGAGATTTTGTGCACGCGTGCACATCGCCCGCAAGACAGCAAAAAGCCGCCGGATTCGCACCCGGCGGCTTTCCTTTTTCAGCCCGATCAGTCGGCCTGAAACGCCTCGACCGAAATCCGAACCTCGACCTCGTCCCCGACAAAGGGGGCGAACATTCCCATGTCGAAATCGCTGCGAAGCAGGGTCGCCGTGGCATCGAACCCCGCCCAGGGCTTGCCCTCCATCGGGTGCTCCATCGCCTGATTCAGCCGCGCATCCAGAACCACTTCCCGCGTGATCCCGTTCAAGGTCAGATCACCGGTAATCAGCGCCGTATCCTCTCCCGTCACCTCGATGCCGGTAGAGGCAAAGGTGACCATGTCCCCCTCATCCGCGCCAAAGAAATCGTCGGACATGAAATGCTCGAACCGGCCTTCCCAGCCGGTGAACATCGACCGCACCGGAAATTCGACCGTCACTGAAGAAGCAGCCGGATCCTCGCGGTCCCATTCGATGGTCCCGTCAAAGCCCGAGAATATGCCCCAGGTGGTGGAGAAGCCCAGGTGGTCATAGGAAAACAGAACCTGGCTGTGGCTCGCGTCCAGTTCATAGGTCTGAACCTCGGCCGCGGCAGGAAGGGCGACCGCAGTCAGGGCGGTGGCAAGCAGAAGATGTCTCATGGAACGCTCCTTGATGATTGACGACCCCCAGATGTGCCGCCATCCACCGACCCGCAATTGCGGAAAACTCCACAGCTTCTGTGCGCGCCATGCGACGCTTGCCTTTCGCGCGGCCCCGTGTATAACGCCGCATCCTTCCGCAACGGATCAACCGGCGCATCCTCTCGTGAGCGGGCCGCGGAAGGCTTGGCCCCGGCTCTATGAAGTGCGCCTGAAAAGAACGGAGACCGCATGCCGCTTTACGAGCATGTCATGATCGCGCGCCAGGATCTGTCCAGCGCGCAGGCCGAAGGCCTGATCGACCACTTCGGCGCCATCCTTTCCGACAACGGCGGCCAGCTCGTCGAAAAGGAATACTGGGGCGTCAAGACGATGGCCTACAAGATCAACAAGAACCGCAAGGGGCACTACGCCTTCCTGAAAACCGACGCGCCCTCGACCGCGGTGCAGGAGATGGAACGCCTGATGCGCCTGCATGACGACGTGATGCGCGTGCTGACCATCAAGGTCGACGAACACGCCGAAGGCCCGTCGGTGCAGATGCAGAAGCGTGACGACCGGGACCGCGGTGATCGTGGTGATCGTGGTGACCGCGGCGATCGTGGTGATCGCGGCGACCGTCGTCGCTAGGCCCGGGTTCAGGAAAGGATCGAAACATGGCCACCAAACCGTTTTTCCGCCGCCGCAAGGTCTGCCCCTTCTCGGGCGACAACGCACCCGCCATCGACTACAAGGACGTGCGCCTGCTGCAGCGTTACATCTCGGAGCGCGGCAAGATCGTGCCGTCGCGCATCACCGCCGTCTCGGCCAAGAAGCAACGCGAACTGGCGACCGCGATCAAGCGCGCCCGCTTCCTCGCCCTGCTGCCCTACGCCGTGAAGTAAGGAGAGACAGACATGCAAGTCATCCTGCTGGAACGCGTGGCCAAGCTGGGCCAGATGGGCGACGTGGTGAACGTGCGCCCCGGCTTTGCCCGGAACTTCCTGCTGCCGCAGGGCAAGGCGCTGCGCGCCTCCGACGCCAACGTAAAGGCGTTCGAGTCGCAGAAGGCGCAGCTTGAGGCCCGCAACCTCGAAACCAAGAAGGAAGCCGAGGCGCTGGCCGAAAAGCTGGACGGTCAGAGCTTCATCATCATCCGCTCCGCCTCGGACGGCGGCGCGCTCTATGGTTCCGTCACCACCCGCGATGCGGCCGATGCGGCATCAGAAGGCGGCTTCTCGGTCGCGCGGGCACAGGTCGTGCTCGACAAGCCGATCAAGGAACTGGGCCTGCACACGGTCTCCGTGGTCCTGCACCCGGAAGTGACCGCCAAGATCACGCTGAACGTCGCAAGGTCGGCCGAAGAAGCCGAGCTTCAGGCGTCGGGCAAGTCGATCCAGGAACTGGCGGCCGAGGAAGAAGCCGCTGCCGAGTTCGAGATCGCGGAACTGTTCGACGAGATCGGCAGCGCGTCCGAAGAGGAATGATCGCGCGCGGCCCGAAGCCGCGCGCGGAGTGTAAGGAAATCACGCCGCCCCGGTCCCGCTGGGGCGGCGTTCGCATTTTTGGCCAGATCATTCGATAAGCCGATAGACCCAGGCCGCCGTCCCGTCGGCCAGTTCCTCCCTCCTGCGGTCATAGCGCAGCCCGGTCTGCTCATAGCGGTCCAGCCGCTCAAGCCCGCGGCCATCCACGATGAACACACGGCCCGCAACGGCCGCATCGGGGTCGGCCTCCAGATCGCGCCCGGCCCGGCGATACCCCTCCAGCAACCCCATCCGCGACGGCGCCGGTTCGCCGATGACGACGAACCGAACCGCAGGATTGGCCAACGTCGCATAACCAAAGACCGCATGCGGCCCGGCACCGGCGCCGGGGGCCGCGTCAGGCAGGGTCGGAAGGTAGAACGGCGCAAAGCGGATGACCGCCAGCGCAACCGCCACCAGCAGCACGAGGCCGAGGAGCGCCCGCGTCACGTAGCCCGTTCCCAGCCGCGGCATCACATCCTACCCCCTACCAGCTCCACTGCCCCTTACTGCGCAAAACGAGGTGGCCATCGCCAGCCCCCGCCCCTAGGTTGCCGGCAAGGCAACCGCACGAGTTCCATGGATAGCGCGATCCGACACAAGATTGCCACCGACCGGTTCTGGCCTCTGCCCCAACCTGATCGGGTCGACGGCAGCGCCCGCCGCACCGGCATCGAGATCGAGTTTGCCGGCCTGACCGTGCGGCAGGCGGCCGAGGTGGTCATTGATCTGTATGGTGGGCGGATCGTCGGCGAAGGCGATGACCTGTTTCGGGTTGCGACCGACTTGGGTGAAATGACGATCGAACTGGATACCGCCCTGACCGCCGATGGGCCGGCGGGCTTTCTGCGCGATGTTCTGGGCGACCTCGTTCCGGTCGAGATCGTGACGCCGCCGCTGGCGCCCGACGATCTGCCGCAGGCCGACCGGCTGGTTCGCACGCTTCGCGCCGTCGGCGCGCGCGGCACCCGCGACGGGATCGCCTTCGGCTTCGGCGTGCATCTGAACCCCGAGGTGGCAGACGAGACCGCCGACGCAATCTTGCCGACGGTTAGGGCCTTCGGGCTGATCGAGGACTGGCTGCGCGCGTCTGACCCCATCGACCCGGCGCGACGGCTTCTGCCCTTTGTCGATGCCTGGCCGCGCCGGCTGGTCGATCTGCTGGCGATAGGGGCCGAAGGCTGGGGCCTCGGCGAGTTGATCGACACCTACCTGAGGTTGTCGCCCACCCGTAATCGGGGCCTCGACCTTCTGCCGATGCTGGAGCATTTCGACCCGGTGCGGGTTCGCCGCGCCCTGCCGGAGGGTCAAGCCAAGGGCGGGCGACCCACATGGCACTACCGCCTGCCCGAGGCGCGGGTGGATGAGCCAGACTGGACCATCGCCTATGAGTGGAACCGCTGGTGCCTCGTGGAGCGCGTCGCCGCCCGCCCTGAACTGCTGGAGGCGCTCGCCCGCGGCTGGCGGGAGCACCGGGCGGCGCTGACCACCCTGCGCGGCGATTGGGCACCGCGGGTAGAGGCGATGCTGCTGGAGACGGAGATCTGGCAGGCATGACCCCCAGAATCGGAGTAACGACCTCGCGCCGGTCGGGCTGGCGCATCTTCCCGCTCATCGCGCTGAACCTGTGGCTGGCGGGCGGCCGTGGCCTGCGGTGGGACACGTCGCGGGATGCGGATATCGATGCCGTCGACGGGCTGATCGTCGGTGGCGGCGACGATATTTCGCCCGATCTCTACAAGGGGGAACTGGTCGCGTCGGCCCGGCTCGACCCGGAACGCGATGCGCTGGAGCGGCGGCTGGTTATCGCCGCGCTGACAGCTGGAAAGCCGGTGCTCGGAATTTGCCGTGGTGCGCAGATGCTCAACGTGGCGCTTGGCGGCACCCTGCTGCGGGACGCCTATGGCCACTACGCCGACAGCCGCTACCTGCGCACCGTGCTGCCGGGCAAGACTGTCGAGGTGCTGGACGGAACGCTGCTTTCAGCCGTGGCGGATACCGCGCCAATGCGGGTCAACGCCCTGCACACACAGGCGGTGGATCGTCTGGGCGAGGGGCTGCGCGTCGCGGCCCGCGACAGTGGCGGCATGATCCAGGCGATCGAGCGCACCTCGGATCCCTTTGCGCTTGGGGTGCAGTGGCATCCCGAGCATCTGTTCTATGCCCGACGCCAGCGCGCGCTGTTTCGGGCGCTGGTTCTTGCGGCTGCGGCCGCCAAGCGCGGCAAGGGTCAGATCATCGAGGCGCGGGAAGCAGAGTGAGGGTGTGCGGCGCGGGGCGCTCAGGCGCCCATCGCCACGCGCTTCTCGGTCGTGTTCGGCGCTGGGTCTCGCAGCACATAGCCCCGGCCCCAAACCGTCTCGATGTAGTTATCACCACCAGTGGCTTCCGCCAGCTTCTTGCGCAACTTGCAGATGAAGACGTCGATGATCTTCAGCTCAGGCTCGTCCATGCCTCCGTAGAGATGGTTGAGGAACATCTCCTTCGTGAGAGTCGTGCCCTTGCGCAGGCTCAGCAGTTCCAGCATCTGGTATTCCTTGCCGGTCAGATGCACGGTCTTGCCCGCCACATCCACCGTCTTGGCATCCAAATTGACGTTCACCTTGCCTGTCTTGATCACGGACTGCGCATGCCCCTTGGACCGGCGGATGATTGCATGGATTCGCGCCACCAGTTCCTCACGGTGGAAGGGCTTGGTCAGATAGTCATCAGCCCCGAAACCGAAGCCCTTGATCTTGTTCTCCGTATCGTCGGCCCCAGAGAGGATCAGAATCGGCGTGTCGACCTTGGCCAGCCGCAACTGGCGCAGAACCTCATGCCCGTTCATGTCAGGCAGGTTCAGGTCGAGCAGGATCAGATCGTAGTCGTAGAGCTTGGCCAGATCGATGCCTTCCTCGCCCAGATCCGTGCAATACACGTTTAGATTCGCATGCGTGAGCATCAGCTCAATGCTGCGGGACGTGGTCGGGTCGTCTTCCACCAATAGGACGCGCATCTATCAACTCCGCTTCGGGCCATTAACAGCGAGACACTGTCGAACAATGGTTAACTGCGGGTTACTTTGGCAGAGCGACAGAAAAAAACAACCTAAAGTTGTCTCCACTCCTGGATTCGAGTTACCTTAAGCCCATTCTCCCCATGCGCCAGGGCAGCAGAGACCCAAAGATCGAACTCCTCTTCCGACAATCCGTATTGTTCCAGCGCCCACTTTCGGCTGACAAGGCCATGCTGAACAGCAGCGACAACCTTCGACTTCCGGCTCGCCACCCAGCGGCGCGTATCGGTCGGGGGAAGATCGGCGCGGGTCAGGACACCCCCATCAGGCAGGGTCACGGATCGCGGCCCGTCCACTTTCTTCAGATACATGTCTCACCCCTCTCTCGATCCCGGCGGCCATGCTGGAAGATCACGTTTAAGGAGAAATGAAACACGGCATTGAGTCTGTTTCGGATTTTCCTATATTCCGCGCGATAGCGGAGACCAACTTGCCACTTGATCGAACGCCTCTGAATTCGCTGGGCTTTGCCCGCCCGCCCGCCGAGACGCGGGTGGTCGTTGCAATGTCGGGCGGCGTGGACTCATCAGTCGTTGCAGCGATGCTCGCGGATGAGGGTTATGACGTCGTTGGCGTCACCCTGCAGCTTTACGACCACGGGGCCGCGCTGGCCAAGAAGGGCGCGTGCTGCGCCGGGCGCGACATCCACGACGCCCGTCGCGTGGCCGAGACGATGGGCTTTCCGCACTATGTACTCGATTACGAGAACACGTTCCGCGAAGCGGTGATCGACGAGTTTGCCGATGCCTATCTGGCCGGGGCGACACCGGTGCCCTGCATCCGCTGCAACGAGCGGGTAAAGTTCCGCGATCTGCTCGAAACAGCGCGCGATCTGGATGCCGACTGCATGGCGACGGGGCATTACATCCGCCGAATGATGGGGCCTGCCGGCCCGGAACTGCACCGGGCAGCGGATGATTCGCGGGACCAGTCCTATTTCCTGTTTTCCACGACCGCCGAACAGCTTGGATATCTGCGCTTTCCGCTCGGCCGTCTGGCAACCAAGGCCGAAACGCGGGCGCTTGCGGCGCGCTACGGCCTGCCGGTGGCCGACAAGCCCGACAGCCAGGATATCTGCTTCGTGCCGAACGGCAACTATGCGGCCGTGATCGAGAAGCTGCGCCCCGGCGCCGCCGATCCGGGAGAGATCGTGGACATGGACGGCAATGCGCTGGGCAGGCACGGCGGGGTGATCCACTACACGATCGGCCAGCGCCGCGGGCTTGGCATCGGCGGGCTGGACGAACCGCTCTACGTCGTGCGACTGAACCCCGATAGGCGGCAAGTCGTCGTCGGGCCGAAAGCCGCGCTCGCCACGCGCCGGATCGCGGTGCGCGAGATCAACTGGCTGGGCAACATCCCACTGACCGCGCAGGACGAATGGCCGGTCGCGGTGCGCGTCCGATCCACCCGCCCGCCGGCCGAGGCGATCATTCGACCACTTTCGGAAACCGAGGCAGAGATCGAGCTATTGAACCCGGAGGAGGGCGTAAGCCCAGGCCAGGCCTGCGTGTTTTACGCGACCGAAGGCACGCGGGTGCTGGGCGGTGGCTGGATATGGCGAGGTGCGAACCCCCGAAATCCTTGACCCCGACGCGCCTGCGGTCAAGCTGAGAACGCCAATGCCGCCCAGCCCCATGCAAGGCGCAGATGACCGAACCAACCGTCCTTCTTGTCTTTGCTGCCGCGCTTATGACTGCACTGGCCACCGGGCTCGGCGCGTTGCCTCTGCTGGCGGCGCGTGCGCGGGCCGGTGTCTGGCTGGGCCTCGGCAACTCGGCGGCGGCAGGGCTGATGCTCGCTGCCTCGGTCAGCCTGATCACTGAGGGCATGGAAATCAGCACAGCCAGCACGCTACTCGGCCTGATCCTCGGCCTAGCCGCGATCATGGCTGCCAAGCGGCTGCTGCACGGCGGACCGGACCTGACGATCTCCGATGTTACGGGCCAAGATGCCCGCAAGGTGCTGCTGATTGTCGGGATCATGACTGCCCATTCCGCCGCAGAGGGTATCGGCGTCGGAGTCTCCTACGGCGGTGGGCGCGAGCTAGGTGATTTCATCACTCTCGCCATCGCGCTGCACAATGTACCAGAGGGGTTGGCCATCGCGCTGGTGATGGTCCCCCGTGGGGTAAGCGTGCCAAAGGCGGCGGCTTGGGCCATCTTTTCCAGCCTGCCGCAACCGCTGCTGGCGGTGCCGGCCTTCCTGTTCGTGCTGACCTTCGCCCCGGTGCTGCCGGTCGGCCTTGGCCTTGCAGCGGGTGCGATGCTGTGGATGATCTTTGCGGAGCTAATGCCGGAAGCCGCCGAGGGTGGCGATCCGGGACTGACAGCGGGCGTTGTCGTGCTGGCCTTTGCAGCAATGATGGGTATGACGGTGCTGATCGGTTGACGCGCTTGGTCGGTTGCCGATCATACCCAGTCGCCACAGTGCTGGCGACCAGCAACCCGGCGCGCTAGATCCGCTGTAGTCAGGCGATCGGTTCCCCACCCAGATGCTCCCCCGCCCTTGCCGCAGAACCCTTTCTGACGCCGCGCGCGCGGACCTGCAGTGATGACCGACGCACCACTCATCCTGTTCGACCGCGGCCCGGATGGTGTGCCGACTGCGTTTTGCGCCCCACAGCGCCTGATCGTTGCAGACGAACCCGACGAGGTTCCAGCTGCGATGCACGCACTGCGGCAGGCGCAGGCGGAGGGTCTGTGGCTGGCCGGATACGCAAGCTACGAACTGGGCTATGTGCTGGAGCCGCGCCTGATGCCACTGCTGCCGGAAGGGCGGCGCCACCCGCTGCTTCTATTCGGCACTTTCGATGCCCCAATCCCGCCCCCGCTCAATAAGGAGGCGCCGACCCGGCTGACAGCACCACGCCCCGAATGGTCCGCAGAACGTTATGCCAAAGCGTTCGATCGTGCCGCAGCTTGGATCGCGGCAGGCGACATCTATCAGGTGAATCTGACATTCCCGCTTTCGGCCCAAACGCAGGGTGACGGTCGCGACCTCTATGCCATGCTCTGTCGGGGTCAGCCGGTCGGCCACGGCGCCTTTGTCGACCTGAAGACGGGACCGCAGATCCTGTCCCGCTCGCCCGAGTTGTTCTTTCGAACGGATGTAGCGGGCAACATCGAGACCTGCCCCATGAAGGGAACAAGCCCGCGCGACGACGATCCCGAGCGCGATGCGCGGCTGCGCCATGACCTGCTG
>JBJHCH010000118.1:0-11531 GCA_050485905.1 Paracoccaceae bacterium
CGGTAGAGATAACGCGGGTCATCCCCAACGGCCTTGCCGCGCGGCTCTCGGGCGTGGCGACAAAGGAGGATGCCGACGCCCTGCGCGGCGTCCAGCTCTTTGCCGATCGCACCCGCCTGCCTGCCCTGCCCGAGGATGAATACTACCACGCCGACCTGATCGGCCTTGATGTGCTCGACACCGGCGGCACCCCCATCGGCCGGGTCCGCGCCGTGCTGAACCATGGCGCGGGCGACCTCTTGGAGGTGCATTGCTCGGGGCTGAAGGCGACCGTGCTTCTGCCCTTCACCCGCGCCGCGGTTCCTACCGTGGATGTCGCCGCCGGCCGCATCATCGCCGACCCGCCCGAGGGGCTTTTCGAATGACCGAGAAGCCGCGTTCGCACGGGCGGCTGTCGATCAGTGCCAGCCTGACGCCGCGGGATCTGATGGCCGGACCGCCCCGGCTGAAGGGCGCCTGGTGCGCACGCATCATCACCCTGTTCCCCGAGGCCTTTCCGGGTACGCTGGACCTGTCTCTGACGGGAAAAGCGCTCGAACACGGCCTTTGGGCACTGGAAACCATTGACCTGCGCAGCCACGGCGTGGGCAAGCACCGCAACGTGGACGACACCCCCGCGGGCGGCGGCGCGGGGATGGTTCTGCGCCCTGACGTGGTCGCCGATGCGCTTCGCCAGGCCGCGACCGGCGTGGGCGATCCGGCTCGCTGGCCGGTCGTCTATCTGTCGCCGCGCGGACGGCGCTTCGATCAGGCGATGGCGCGGCGCTTTGCGTCCGCTGACGGCCTGACGCTTCTGTGCGGCCGGTTCGAGGGCGTGGACCAGCGCGTGCTTGATGCCTTTCCGGTCGAAGAGGTCAGTCTGGGCGATTTCGTCCTGACCGGCGGAGAGATCGCGGCACAGGCCTTGATCGATGCGACGGTCCGACTTATACCCCGCGTGCTCGGGAATGCCGATTCCCTGGCCGAAGAGTCATTTTCTGCCGGGCTGCTGGAATACCCGAACTATACCAAACCCGCCGTGTGGGAGGGGCGTGAGATACCGGAGATTCTCCTTTCCGGGAACCACGCACGGATCACCGACTGGCGGCGGGAGATGGCCGAAAGGCTGACAAAGGAACGTCGACCTGATCTCTGGCGGGCATATTGCGAAAGCCGCAACATGGACCCGATGGACGACCAAGAGCTCTGAGGACGCGCAGACCAGCGGGCAAACCCGCGTTTAGGAAAGGATAGTGCGATGAACCTGATCGCGCAGATAGAGGCGGAACAGATTGCCGACCTCGGAAAGACCATCCCGGATTTCAAGGCCGGCGATACCGTCCGCGTCGGCTACAAGGTGACCGAGGGCACCCGCAGCCGCGTGCAGAACTACGAAGGCGTCTGCATCGCGCGCAAGGGCGGCAGCACCATCGGCGCCAGCTTCACGGTCCGCAAGATCTCGTTCGGCGAGGGTGTGGAGCGCGTCTTCCCGCTTTATTCCACCAACATCGACTCGATCGAGGTGGTGCGCCGCGGCAAGGTGCGCCGGGCGAAGCTCTACTACCTGCGCGACCGTCGCGGCAAATCTGCCCGGATCGCCGAAGTCACCAACTACAAGCCCAAAGCCGAAGCCTGAGGAGCGGGACGATGAAAAAAGACACCCATCCCGACTACCACCTGATCGACGTCAAGATGACGGACGGCACCGTGGTGCAGATGAAATCGACCTGGGGCAAGGAAGGCGAACAGCTTGCGCTGGAGATCGACCCGATGGTGCACCCGGCCTGGACCGGTGGCAGCTCGCGTCTGATGGACACCGGCGGCCGCGTGTCGAAATTCAAGAACAAGTACGCCGGCCTCGGCTTCTGAGGCTTGCAGTTCCCCGCAAGGGGATACACAAGATGTGGTGGGCGCGCGGGTCAAGCCGGGCGCCCTTTGCATTGCGGGCAGGGGTGCGGCGTGGCGCATATCATCGTCGTCGGCAACGAGAAGGGTGGATCGGGCAAATCGACCACCTGCATGCATGTGGCGACCGCGCTGGCGCGGATGGGGCACCGCGTGGCGGGCATCGACCTCGACCTGCGCCAACGCAGCTTTGGCCGCTACATCGAGAACCGTCAGGCCCACTGCACCCGCGAGGGACTGGCCCTGCCCGGCCCGGCGAATATTGATCTGCCCGAGATCGACCCCGCGACGCTGTCGCCCGCCGACAACCCCCATGACCGCCGCCTTTCGGCCGCTCTGGCGTTAGCGCAGGAGCAGTCCGATTTCGTCATCATCGACTGCCCAGGCTCACACACCCGGCTCGCGCAGGTGGCCCATGCCTTGGCCGATACGCTGATCACGCCGATGAATGACAGTTTCGTCGATTTCGACCTGCTGGCGCGGATCGATCCCGAGAGCGGCAAGGTACTGGGTCCGTCGATCTATGCCGAAATGGTCTGGCACGCGCGGAAGTTGCGCGCCGAGGCCGGGCTCAGGCCCATCGACTGGATCGTGCTGCGCAACCGGCTGGGCGTGCAGCAGATGCACAACAAGCGCAAGGTCGGTGCGGCGCTGTCCGACCTGTCGCGCCGGATCGGCTTTCGCGTCGCCCCCGGATTTTCCGAACGGGTGATCTTTCGCGAGCTCTTCCCGCGCGGATTGACGCTTCTGGACCTGAAGGACATCGGCGTCGAGCAGATGGCGCTGTCCCATGTCGCGGCGCGGCAGGAGTTGCGCGAGTTGGTCGCCACCCTGCGCCTGCCCGGCGTGACGGTTGGTTTCTGACCGGCGGAAATTTTCCGGGCGGTTCCAGATTCCCCCTTGCGGCCATGGGCGGGATTTTATAGATCATCGCGGACCGGACGGCAGCGCGGGCGTAGCTCAGGGGTAGAGCATAACCTTGCCAAGGTTAGGGTCGTGAGTTCGAATCTCATCGCCCGCTCCATCCGGAAACCGAAAAGGGCGCCCCGCGGGGCGCCCTTTCGCTTTTGCAGTCAAGCCTATCAACGCGGCTCTGCCATCAGCCCTTTCACGATGGCATAGCAGGCAGCCAGCAGCACCAGCGTGAACGGCAGGCCCGTGGACACGGCCATCGCCTGCAAGGCGGCAAGCCCGCCGCCCAGCAGCAGCGCAATCGCCACCAGCCCCTCGAAAGAGGCCCAGAAGATCCGCTGGATCACCGGGGCGTTGACCTTGCCCCCTGCCGCGATGGTGTCGATCACGAGGGAGCCGGAGTCCGACGAGGTGACGAAGAACACCACCACCAGCGTGATCCCGATGATCGAGGTGATCGCCGTCAGCGGCAGTTGGGTCAGCATCTGGAACAGCTTCAGCTCCAGCGCCGCGTCCTGTACCCCTGTGAAGCCGTCGTTCAGCACCTGCCCGATGGCGGTGCCGCCCATCGCCGTCATCCATAGCACCGACAGCAGCGTCGGCACGATCAGCACCGCGATCAGGAACTCGCGCACCGTCCGGCCCCGGCTGACGCGGGCGATGAACATGCCGACGAACGGCGACCAGCTGATCCACCACGCCCAGTAGAATGCCGTCCAGCCTTGCGAAAAGTTCGCATCCTCGCGGCCAAACGGCATCGACAGCGCGGGCAGGTACTGTGCATAGGCGCCAAGGTTGCTGAAGAATCCGCCCAGGATGTCCAGCGTCGGCCCCACAAGGATGATGAACAGCAGCAGCAGCGCCGCCAGCAGCATGTTGAATTCCGACAGCCGCTTCACCCCGCCTTCCAGCCCCCGGATGATCGACACGATGGCGATCATGGTGATGAAGAAGATCAGGAAGATCAGCATCGCGTTGCCGGTGCCAAGCCCGAACAGGAAGCCAAGCCCCGCGCTGGCCTGCTGCGCCCCGATGCCAAGCGAGGTCGCAAGACCAAAGACCGTGGCGAGCACCGCCAGGATGTCGATGATGTGCCCGGGCCAGCCCCACACCCGCTCGCCGAAGATCGGGTAGAAGGCCGAACGCAGGGTCAGCGGCAGGCCCTTGTTGTAGGAAAACAGCGCCAGCGCCAGCGCCACCACCGCATAGATCGCCCAAGGGTGCAGACCCCAGTGAAAGATCGTTGCCGCCATTCCCAGACGTACGGCCTCGGCCGCGTTGCCCTCGGCCCCGCCCAGCGGCGCCCAGTCGGTGCGCGCGCCATTCTCGCCCACCGATGTGCCGGCGAAGGCCGCATCGAAATGCGACATCGGCTCCGACACGCCAAAGAACATCAGCCCGATACCCATGCCGGCGGCAAACAGCATCGCGAACCAGCCGACATAGCCGAAATCCGGCGTCGCCTCGGGCCCGCCCAACCGGACCTTGCCCAGCGGCGAGACGATCAGCGCCAGACACAGGATGACGAAGATGTTGCCCGCCAGCAGGAAGAACCAGTCAAGGTTTCCGGTCAGCCAGTCGCGCAGCCCCGTGAACAGCGGCTCCGCCTCGTTCTGGAACATCAGCGTCAGGACGGTGAAGGCGACGATCGCCAGCGCCGATACGGCAAAGACCGGCTGGTGGACGTCGAATTCCAGCACCCACCGCTTGTTTATATTGTCCTGACCGATCTCATAGTCGGTCTGGATGAGTTCGGTTTCGCCCTCCGGTTCCGGGATCGGCTCAACCCCGGTTTCCTCCTGCGATGCGTCAGTCATCGTTGTCCCCCTTGTTTTTTTCCGTAGCGTCAGTCTGACACGGCAGGACACTCGTCTTCGTCTCTGAACGACCGCTGCAGGTCGTTCTGCGGCGGATTGCATGCTGCAATCGGCGCTTGTGCCCCCAAACTGACATGATGCCCCCTTGTTAGGGCGTCTCGGCCCGGAACACAAACAGGCCCATTGACCGCATGCGGCGCGCGCGGCATGGAAGCGGCATGCTGGTCTACAAGATCCTTCGCCGGCCCGAATGGGATGGCTTCCGCAGCGCGGGCGAAACCGCCGGCGCCCCGGTCGATCTGTCCGATGGCTTCATCCACCTTTCGACCGCCGCACAGGTCGCCGAAACCGCGGCAAAGCATTTCTCCGAAGAAAGCGATCTGGTGCTTCTGGCCATCGAGACCGAAGCCCTTGGCGGGGCGCTGAGATGGGAGCCGTCGCGCGGCGGCCAGCTTTTCCCCCATCTCTACCGCCCCCTGCGGATGGCCGATGTGGTCTGGGACAAGTCGCTGCCGCTCGGCGCATCGGGCCACATCTTCCCGGAGGGGGTCTGGTGACTGTGCTCGAACGGCTGGGCCTGTCGCTGCTGCACCGCCTTGATCCCGAAACCGCCCACGGGCTGGCGCTGAGGGCGCTGCGTATGGGTGTGACGGGAGGCCGCGCACCGGTCACATCGGACCGGCTGCGGGTGCGGCTGGCTGGGCTGGACCTGCCCAATCCGGTCGGCTTGGCGGCCGGGTTCGACAAGAACGCCACCGCGCTTGGCCCGCTGTCCCGCGCGGGCTTCGGCTTCATCGAGGTCGGCGCGGCCACGCCGCGGCCGCAGCCGGGCAATCCGCGCCCGCGGCTGTTCCGACTGGCCGAAGATCGCGCGGCGATCAATCGTTTCGGCTTCAACAACGACGGGGTCGAGGCGATTGTGGCCCGGCTTTCAGCACGCCCTCGGGGCGCGATCATGGGCCTGAACCTCGGAGCGAACAAGGACAGCGCCGACCGGGCCGCAGATTTCGCGCAGGTACTGGCACAATGTGGGCCGCATGTGGATTTCGCCACCGTGAACGTCTCGTCGCCCAACACCGAGAGATTGCGCGACCTGCAGGGCGCAGCGGCGCTGTCGGCGCTGCTGGAGGGGGTGATGCACACCCGAAGCACCCTGCCCCGGTCGACCCCGATCTTTCTGAAGGTCTCGCCCGACCTGACCGATGGCGAGCTTGAGGCACTTGCCGGCGTTGCCCGCGAGCAGGAGGTGGACGCGATCATCGCCACAAATACCACCCTGTCCCGAGCGGGGCTGACCAGTCCACAGGCGGCAGAGGCCGGCGGCCTGTCCGGCGCGCCGCTGTTCGAGCGCTCCACGCGCGTGTTGGCAAGGCTGTCTCAGTTGACCGATGGCGCGCTGCCACTGATCGGTGTGGGAGGCATTTCCAGCGCCGAACACGCCTATCAGAAGATCCGCGCCGGTGCGTCGGCGGTGCAGATCTACACCGGGTTGATCTATGGCGGTCTGTCACTGGTTTCTGACATCTGCACCGGGCTCGACCAACTGTTGGCACAGGATGGCTTCGCCTCCGTGGCCGAAGCGGTCGGCACCGGGCACGACGACTGGCTGTAGGCGCGACGCCCCGTCATTCGAAACACCCCATCCGCCCATATGATGACTGCGTTCCGTAGACGCGGATGGTGCGCACCGACGATCGCGCACGCGCGACGACAGCGACAAGCCACTCGGGACGTCATGGACCCCGGCGACCCGGCGACCCGGCGACCGGAATATTCGTCCTTTGCCGATTGGCTAAACCTATCAGATAAGAAAACTGTTCTGCGCTTTCCGCAATCTCCGAACAGATCACTGCAACCCAGCACTCCGACGATGCCGCTGTTATCTCGCGCCTGTGTAGGACGGGATATCGGTCGTGTGGCGGCGGCCAAGCGGACAAGGCACGCCCTTGCCGGCAGGAAGAACGTTTTCTAGGTGACCGTTCGAACGGAGAGAGCCAGACCATGTCGATCGCAATTTCGCAGATGACCAGACGTTTCGGGCAGACCGAAGTGCTGCGTGGAATCGATCTGGATGTGCAGAAGGGCGAGCTTGTCGCCCTGCTCGGTCCCTCTGGCTCGGGCAAGACCACGCTTCTGAAGATCATCGCCGGGCTAGACTGGCCTGATGCCGGGCGGCTCCTCGTGGACGGGCAGGATTGGCTGCACCTTGCCGCGCAGGAACGTCGCACAGGTTTCGTCTTCCAGCATTACGCACTGTTTCCACATATGACGGTGCGCGACAACATTGCCTTCGGTCTGACCGTGCGCCCGAGCGCCGAACGGCCAGGCAAATCGGTGATCGCGGCACGGGTTGAGGAGCTGCTGGCGTTCCTGCAGATCGCCCATCTGGCCGACCGTTATCCGACGCAGCTATCTGGCGGACAGCGACAGCGCGTAGCCCTTGGTCGGGCGCTGGCCATCGAACCGAAGGTGCTGCTGCTGGATGAACCCTTCGGTGCGCTCGACGCTGCAATCCGGCGCGATCTTCGGCGCTGGCTCAGGGGCGTGCACGACGCAACCGGGTCCACCACGATCTTCGTCACCCATGATCAAGAGGAAGCCTTTGAGCTTGCCGACCGCGTGGTGGTTATGGGCGAGGGACGGATCGAGCAGATCGGCCATGCCGATGCGATCCATGACCATCCGGCCACCCCTTTCGTCGCGCGCTTCATGGGCGCAACGGTGGAAGTGCCGGTTACGCTTCAGGCCGGTCGGGCCGAGGGTCCGGGGCTGGACCTGACCGGGCTTGCCCGCCGGGCGCTGCCCGATGGGCCTGCGCGGCTGTTTGTGCGGCCCGAGGATGTGACGCCGGTGCCCGATGCTGATGCACCATGGCGGATCACCTCGCGCACCAGCAACGGCGCGCATCTGCGGCTGGTTCTGCGCCATCCTGACCTCGGCGAAGCCGAGGCCGACGTGCCACGCCGCGCTGTCCAGGCCGAAGCCCTGACCGAAAGTGCGCCAGTGCACCTTCGGATCGAGGCAGGAACAATCTTCCCGGGCGAGCGCCGCGCCGCCGCGCTCTCGACAGCACCCGAACGCAAATCTCTCAAACTGGAGTCCTCTCGATGAAACGCCCCCTTCTAGCCGCCGTGCTGGCGCTGGCCCCCGTCCTTGGAACTGCGACCCCCGCCGCCGCGCAGGATAACCTGCTGAACGTCAGCTACGACATCGCCCGCGAACTTTTCGAGGCGCTCAACCCGGCATTTGCAGCGTACTGGCAGGAAACGACGGGCCGCACGGTTACCATCGACCAAAGCCACGGTGGCACCTCACGGCAGGCGCGCGCAATCCTCGAAGGGTTGAATGCCGATGTGGTGACCTTCAACCAGGAAACCGACATCGACATGCTGGCCGAAGGCGGCCTCGTGCCCGCCGACTGGCGTGACCTGCTGCCAAACGGCGCCTCGCCCTACCACTCGCTGCCTGCCTTTCTGGTGCGCGCGGGTAACCCCAAGAACATCCAGGACTGGGACGACCTAGCGCGTGACGACGTGGCCCCGGTTTTCCCCAATCCCAAGACCAGCGGCAACGCGCGTTACACCTATCTGGCGGCCTATGCCTATGAACTCTCCCGCAACGGTGGCGATCAAGAGGGTGCGCAAGCCTTTGTGCGCGCGATCTTTGACAGCGTGCCGGTCTTCGATACCGGCGGGCGGGCAGCGACCCAGACCTTTGCAGAGCGCAACATGGGCGACGTGCTGGTGACGTTCGAGGCCGAAACCGGGGGGATCGCCGCCGAATACGCTGCCCTAGGATTCGAGCGGGTGACACCGTCACAAAGCCTGTTTGCAGCCTTCCCCGTTGCAGTCGTTGCCGAAAATGCCGAGCGCAACGGCTCGACCGAAGTAGCGAACGCGTATCTGGAATGGCTGTACGGCCCCGAGGCGCAGCGCATTCTGGCCGAGCATTTCTATCGCGTGACGGACGAGACAGTGGCAGCGGAGTTCGCCGACAGTCTGCCTGCTGTCGAACTGGTGACAGTCGATGATGTGTTCGGCGGTTGGGACGCGATCCGGGCCGAGCATCTGGCCGATGGCGCCATCCTCGACCAGGTTTTCGTGAACCAGTAAGCCATGACCGCCGTCGCCGATCCGCCGATCCGCGCCAGGCGCGTCTTGCCGGGGTTCACACTGAGCCTCGGCACGACGCTGCTGTATCTGACGCTGATCGTCTTGATCCCGGTCATCGCGCTGGTGCTGAAGGGCGCCGAGATGGGGCCGGAGCGGTTCTGGCGCATTGTCAGCAGTCCACGTGCGGTCGCTGCCTTTCAGATCACCCTGACGGCGGCGGTGATCGCGACGATCTTCAACGCAATCTACGGCCTGCTGATGGCCTGGGTGCTGGTGCGATACGAATTTCCCGGCAAGCGTATCCTTGATGCGCTTATGGATGTGCCTTTCGCCCTGCCCACCGCAGTCGCAGGCCTGTCCCTGACCGCACTCTTTTCCGCGAATGGCTGGTTCGGCGCGATGCTGCATCCGGCAGGAATCCCGGTCGTCTATACCATCTGGGGCATTGCGCTGGCCATGGCCTTCACCTCGGTCCCCTTCGTGGTGCGTACTGTTCAGCCGGTGCTGGAGGATATTGACCCCGCGCTGGAACAGGCGGCCGTAACGCTCGGCGCGCGACCCTGGACGATCTCCGCCCGCGTAGTCTTTCCCGCCATCCTGCCCGCCTGGCTCGCCGGTTGCACCACCGCCTTTGCCCGCAGCCTGGGAGAGTTCGGGGCCATCGTCTTCATCGCCGGCAACCTGCCCTTTCAGACCGAGATCGCGGCCCTGCTCGCCTATATCCGTCTTGAGGAGTTTGACTACAACGGCGCCGCCGCCATCGCGCTGGTTCTACTGGCCTTCGCGCTGGTTCTGCTGCTTATCTCGAACCTGCTGCAATTCTGGGCCTCACGCTACCGCGAGACCAGCCGATGAGCACGGCCACCATGACCCATCTGCCTGGCCAGTCGCGGAGGGGTGAGCGCCTGCTCATCGGCCTTGCAGTCGGCCTGACACTCCTGTTCATCGCCGCACCGCTGGCCTTCATTTTCGCCCGCGCCTTCTCCCGCGGGTGGGAGGTCTATGCCGCCAACATCCTGCACCCGATGACCCTGCACGCGATCTGGCTGACCACGATCACGGCAGTTATTGTCGTGCCGCTCAACGTCGCCTTCGGCATCGCCGCCGCCTGGGCCGTCGCCAAGCACCGCTTTCCGGGGCGGGGGATCCTTGTAACCATCATCGAGATCCCGTTCTCGATCTCGCCCATCATCGCCGGCATCTGCTACCTGCTGCTTTACGGGCGGCAGGGGCTGCTGGGACCATGGCTGCAGGCCAATGACCTGCAGGTGATGTTCGCACTGCCCGGCATCGTGTTGGTGACGATGTTCGTCACCGCCCCCTTCGTCGCGCGCGAGGTGCTGCCGCTGATGCAGGCGCAGGGGACCGAGCAGGAACAGGCGGCGGTGACGCTGGGTGCGAGCGGCTGGCAGGTGTTCCGGCGGGTGACGCTCCCCAACATCAAATGGGCGCTGCTATATGGCGCGGTCCTCTGCACCGCACGGGCGGTAGGCGAGTTCGGCGGCGTTTCGGTCGTCTCGGGCAACATCCGCGGCCAGACAAACACCCTGCCGCTGCATGTCGAACTGCTGTTCAACGATCTGAACGCAGTCGGTGCCTTCGCCGCAGCCTCGACGCTCACGCTTATCGCCATCGTCGCGCTGGTGGTGAAGGCCGTGCTCGAAAGCCGGAAGGCAGGCTGATCCGTTTCCCGACCCGGCGGGCTCTTCGCTTTCCGTGCGAACGGATGTAGGAGAACACGAACCGATCACGCCGGAAGGGGTTGCCTCCGGATCGACGACGAACCGGACGCCGCCATGCAGGACCGCCCCTATCCGACGCTGATGGAAGCCACCCGCATCTGGGCGCGCATCGGATTGCTGAGCTTCGGCGGGCCGGCGGGGCAGATCGCGCTGATGCACCGCATCCTGGTCGAGGAGAACCGCTGGCTGGGCGAGAAGCGGTTTCTGCACGCGCTCAACTACTGCATGCTCCTGCCCGGCCCCGAGGCGATGCAGCTTGCCGTCTATATCGGATGGCTGATGCACCGGACGGCGGGCGGCATTATCGCTGGCGTCTTGTTCGTTCTGCCCGGCGTCGTGTCGATCATGGCGCTGAGCTGGATCTACGCGCTCTACGGCAATGTGGGCGCGGTCGAGGCGCTTTTTTTCGGACTCAAGGCCGCGGTTCTGGCGATCGTCGCCCAAGCGGTCTATCGCATCGGCACGCGTGCGCTGAGAAATGGCGCGATGATCGCCATTGCGGCCGCCTCGTTCGTGGCGATCTTTGGTTTCGGCGTGCCGTTTCCGCTGATCATCCTTGCGGCCGGGCTGATCGGCTTCTCCGGCGCGCGGGCGGGGCTGGCCGCCTTTCGTGGCGGTGGTGGGCATGGTTCGGTCGGCAAGGTGCAGGTCGCGGATGCCGATACGCTGCTGGGGGAGGAATCGCCGGACCATACCGCCGTCAATCGTGCCCATGCGCTGCGCATCTCGGCGGCGTTCCTGTTCTTGTGGCTCACCCCCGTTGCGCTTCTTTTCGCCGCACTCGGCCCTGCCAATGTCTTTGCCCAGATTGCCGGCTTCTTTAGCATCATGGCCGTCGTCACCTTCGGCGGCGCCTACGCTGTGCTGGCCTATGTCGCACAGGAGGCGGTGCAGAACTTCGGCTGGCTCGCTCCGGGCGAGATGCTGGACGGGCTGGGCATGGCGGAAACCACGCCTGGGCCGCTGATCATGGTGACGCAGTTCGTGGGCTTCATGGGCGCGTTGCGCGACGCTGGTGGGCTGTCTCCGCTGGCAGCGGGAACGCTCGGGGGTCTACTCACCAC
>JBJHCH010000119.1:0-11313 GCA_050485905.1 Paracoccaceae bacterium
CAGTCATTCTCGTACTCTGTTGCTGAGTCGGGCTTGTCCATGCGATTTGCCGGCCGTCCGCGCGGGATTGCGCCGTTGCCGACTGCGGCCAGATATACATAGATGTCGTCGATGTAGCACATCACGTTGCGGTTTGTGCCGAGCGCCGGCATGACGGAATTGCCGCGCTCTCGTCCCCCGGCGACGATGCCGAGAAAGTCGTAATAGTCCATCTGCATGACCGACCGGGCGAGGGCGGGGGCAATCGACGAGCCCTGACCGTCGGGGCCGTGGCAGACGTGACATTCGGCATGGTAGCGCCGGAAACCCGAGAAGGTATACCAGTCCACCGCCCCGTCCTCAGCCACCATGAAGGTGGGCGTGTCATCGGCGGTGAAGAACTTGCCGTCCTCGTCGTATTCGGCCGCAAACCGTTCCGCAACCTCGCCGCCGGCCGCCGTCGCCGCGCCAGCGACCGCTATAGCAAGGCAGAAACTCCTTACCACTCCCATTCGCACTCCTCCCAGATTCCGGGCAGGTACGACCCTGACCCCGGAGCGATCCTAGCGGAGGGTGGATGGCGAATACATACGCCGGCGTTCATAAATTGGTCGCACTATGCCTATGGCGCGTACAACCAAAGTTTGTATTCGGCGGGCCGGATACCACTCGACTGACCCAGCCGCAGGGGCTAGCCTTGGCGATAGGGATGGTCTCGATCAGGCGCGGAAGTTGCGGTCAACCTCGCAGCGCCACTTCCGGATGACATAGTTCGGATGGCTGTTGTTCCATTTCGCGAGTTCGGGCTGTGCCTGCATCGCGCATGCCATGGGTGACATGGGTTCGACGTAGCTCAGCGTTCGCTCGTCACAAAGCTCGGGAGATGAGATCAGACAGGCAACGAAAACAAGGTGGATCATGGGGGGCTCCTGGGAACGCGATGGACTTAATGGTTACGTGGTCAGATACCGAACCTTACCCCCTCCCCGTTAGTGGTCCGTTATCTAGGCGTTGATTTGCACCGCTCACCGGGTCGATGAGAAGAAGATGTGGGGCTGAAGGGCGCAGGAAAGCTATGAATGAGGGCAAAGGCATGAAGATTGGTCACAAGTTGGTGTTTGCCGCCGCTTTGCTGGGCACCTTCGCTATCCCTGTTACTGCAGCAAGCTTTGACGACCCGGAATGGCCGTGCATCCAGCGCAAGGTGGAAAGTCTGTCTGTCGGCCAGATGTGGCCCGGCCCTTACCCGGAAACTGACTGGCGTTCGGTCGAGGCGCTGCGCACGCTGGGGCCGGCGCTGGCGCAGCGCCGCGTATCGCTGGAAGAGGTGGAAGAGCGCGCCGCCGATTACGCCGCGACCCTGCCCGAGGAGGACCGCGCCGAGCATCTGGCGCTGCTGTTCACGGCGGTGCTGGATCAGATCAACGCGCAGCGATCGCAACTGATCTCGGGGATCGGGCGGTATGCGGGTCGGCAGACTGCGTTGGCCGAGCGGGTGGATCAGCGGCGTGCCGAGATCGCCGCGCTGATGGATGCGGAAGACAAGGACTTTGATCGGATCGACGAGATCGAGGAGGCGCTGGACTGGGATACGCGCATCTTCCGCGAACGTGCTCAGTCGCTGACCTATGTCTGCGAGGCGCCGGTGCTGCTGGAACAGCGCGCCTTTGCCATCGCGCGGCTCCTCGCCGGGCTGATCTGAGCGCCGGCTACTCCCATTCGAGTTCCAGATAGACGACTGTCGCGTTGCGGGCGTTGAAGTCGTCGAACAGCGCCCAGTCGCCGCGCAGATCCTGCCCGAGATGCCGCTGCGCCTCCGACAGGCTTTCACCCCGCGCCAGCGCCGCCCGCGTCTGCGCGACAAGGGCTTCGAGATAGGCGCGCATCGGATCTGCTCCCTCGGGCCAGGGCAGGAGCGGGCCACCATGTCCCGGCACGACCCCGGCGACGGGCCGCGACGCCAGATCGTCAAGCAGCGCAAGCCAGCCGAGAACCGAGCCGTCGATGGACGGCAGATGTTCGTGGAACAGCAGGTCGGACAGCCACCAGATGCCGGTGGTCGAGTCCAGCACAGTCAGGTCGTTGTCGGTATGGGCGACCGGATGCGCCTCAAGCGACAATTCGCGATTGCCGAGGTCGATCATGCGCGTGCCGCCGATAGTCTCATCGGGAAAGACAATATCGCTCCCGATGGCAAGCGCCGCCCCAGCCTCTCGGCGCAGGCTGGCGACATAGGTCTCGGCCCGCGCGGCGAGCGCGGCCGGAAATCGATCATGCGCGATCACCCGTGCGCCAGCCTCGTGGAAGACAGAGGCGCCGAAGATGTGATCGGGATGCATGTGCGTAAGAACAAGCCAGTCGATAGGAAGGTCGGTTTGCGCGCGGATCGCGGCATAGAGCCGTTCGCCAATCTGTCGCGTGCCCCCTGCATCAATGACGGCCACGCTGTCGCTGCCGACCACGAAGCCGATGTTCGCGTGGTCCCCTGCATTGTCGGGATTGGCGAGTTCGTGACGACCCTTGTGGATGAAGACGCCGGGCGCGAGTTCGATAACCGGCAGCGGCGTCACACGGGCTGCGATCCGGTCGCAGGTCCATTCGGCGAGCACAAGGTCATCCCGCGCGGCGATCCAGTCCTGTGCCCGCATCTGGTCGCAGGGGCCGGGAACCATCCGTTCGGCACAGATGTCGGGCTGGTCGGCAAGGCAAGCGACGAGGAACAGGGCCAGCACCGGGCATCTCCATCACGGGGCGTGCCAAACTTATGATTGATTTCCGAGAGGGCGAAAACGGTGTATTCATTCGGCTACCAGTGCAGAGGATCCGGAAGATGAAGATCCGCGTCTTGACCCTTGCCGCAGGGCTTGTTCTCGCGCTCGGGGCTGCCGTCCATGCGTCGGAAGAAAGGGCCAGCCCGCTGCAAGATGGCGAGAGTTGGGAGATCCTGCGCGCCAACATTGTGGGCGACAGCGAGATCCGGGATGGCGAGGGGCTGTTTGCCCTTCAGGCGCCGTTCCGCGCCAATGACGCGGCCACGGTTCCGCTGCGCTTCACGCAGGTACCCGGAAGCCCCGCGATCCGGCGCCTGACGCTGGTGGTGGACGAGAATCCCGCGCCATTGGCGGCCGAGTTCATCTTTGGTGACGGGATGGGAGAGATTGATCTGGAAACCCGGGTGCGGGTCAATGCCTATTCCAACGTCCGGGCCATTGCCGAGACCGAGGACGGCACGCTCTACATGGTCGGACGGTTCGTGCGCGCCTCGGGCGGCTGCGCGGCGCCGGCGGCGCGCGACGTGGCCAGCGCGATGGCGGCGTTGGGCCGGATGCAGGTGCGCTGGTACGGCGAGGCTACATCAGCGGCGGAAGGGCCGCGCGAGGCGCAGGTCATGATGCGCCATCCGAACAATTCGGGCCTGCAGCGGGATCAGTTGACGCATCTGTTCATCCCGGCATGGTTCATCGACACGGTCGAGGTGCGGCAGGGCGACGATCTGTTGTTCTCGATGACCGGCGGCATCTCTCTCAGCGAGGATCCGAGTTTCCGTTTCCGCTACGTCGAGACCGGAGCGGGCGGTCTGTCGGTGCATGCGACCGATACGCGTGGAAATACCTTTGGCGGTGATTTCAGGGCCGGGCTCTGACCCCCAGAACCTGCCACGGCATCCGGCGCGTTTTCAGAAACAGCGCACCTCGGCCTCGGCCTGCGCGCGGCGCAGGTTGTCGACTGCCTGGTTCGCGCTCGCCGCCGTGCGCATGACGCCGACGCGTTCGCCGCCGATCAGCCGCAGCGACATCACGGTCTCGGCCTCGGTGTACCGTTCATACGGCAGGATCGAGGCGATCACGTCGATCGAGCAGGAGCAGCGGGTCAGGGCGTCACGGGTCTGCCCGTTCACGATCATGCAAGCAAAGATGTAGTCGGCCCGCGCCTCGGTCGGATAGTCGTTTTCGGCAAGCGGCATCTGCTGCGCGATGGCAGGCGCGGCCGACAACGCCAGGGCCAGAACGCCGGTCAGTACGGATTTCATCATGCTCCTCCCTTACTCCGATATCTCCACGCCGCGCAGAACCATGGTCTCTGCCAGCAGATGGCGCCCGCCTTCGCTGGGCGCGGTACGTGCCGAAAGCGCGGCATAAGTCCCCGGCACATCTTCGCTGACGACGAAGCTGATTTCCAGTTCCGCGAACGGCCCCATGCGATCACGATTGGGATCGGTCAGGAATGGGCGGAAGGTGAACCGCTCGCCCTCGACCGGACGTCCCTGATAGACCAGCCCGACCGGACCCCCGTCATCCTGATTGCGCACCGCGTCCCGCATCCGGTTGCGGATGTAGATGGGGCTGCCGCCCGTCAGCGCCGCCATCCCCTGGACCGCTGTTTCCATGAAGACCATCAGCAGCGGGTTGCCGCCATCTGCCGGGAACGGGTTCAACCGTCGCTCGCGCGGATCGTCAAAGAAAGTTACCTGCGCTTGCCGCCTGCCATCCTCGCTCTCGAACAGCGAAATCTCGACCCGCCCGTCCGCAATCTCCTGCAAGCGGTCGGTGGCGACGCCTACCTCGCGCGCGTGATCGAAGACGATCTGGTCGCCGATGGGGATGTCGTCCAGCACGGCGAGTGCAAAGATACGGTCCTGCGCGGCACCAGCGAAGGCGCCCCCGCCGGCCAGACCAAGCGCAAGAGCGGCCGCAGCCACCACGGTCCGGAAGCCAAGTTCAGCCATCGTCCTCTCCCCTCGGCAATGCCTTTATCATGAAGCCGCGGCCGCGGACGGTATCGATCTGCACCCCGAAGGCGGTAGAGGGGGCGAGCTTTCTGCGCAGATAACCGATGTAGACGTCGACCACGTTCTCGCTGCAGCAATCGTCCCGCCAGACGCCTTCGAACAGCTTTCTCCGCGACACCACCCGGCCGGGCCTACGCAAGAGTTCCGCCAGCAGAAGCGCCTCGCGCTCGGTCAGCCTGACGTTATGATCCGGCCCTGTGACTTGCCGCGTTTCGAGGCAAAGCGTCAGGTCTTCGAATGCCAGCAACCCCTCGGGCTGCTCGGCGCGGCGCAGTTCCTGCACCTGGATGCGCGCGACGAGTTCTGCGAAATCGAACGGCTTTGCCACATAATCGTCGGCACCGGCTTCCAGTCCGGCAGAGCGGTCGCCGACGCTCGACAAGGCGCTCAGCATGACGATCGGGGCCTGCACGCCCATCTCGCGCAGGTGCCTGACCATCTGGATGCCATCTTCGTCACCCAGCATGACGTCGATCACCGCCGCATGGACGGGAACATGCGCCACCGCTGCCTTGGCGCTGGTCAGGTCGTGGGCGACAAGCGGCGCGTAGCCTTCGCGCTTCAAGCCGCGCGCAAGCGCCGAGGCGATGTCCTCATCATCCTCCAGCACCAGGATGTGCCGTTCGGGATCTGCGGCAAGCGTCATCGGGTCATGCACCGGATTGCGAACGGCGTCCGTTTCGGAAGCGCCAGTCTGTCGCGCGGACCAAATCCGCTGGCGGGCCGAGGCATGCTTGTGGATGCGGACACCGGCCGGCTCATGGTGCCGCCTCGGCGAAATGCAGCGACACCTGCGTTCCGGGCCCGCGCGCGCCCGGACGTGCAACAGGACTTTCCAGCACGATCCGTCCTCCTTGGCGCATCATAACCCAGCGAGCGAGCGCCAACCCGACGCCGAACCCCGTGGCCCGACTGCCGCCTCCCTCTCTATCCTTACCACGGATATGGCGTTCGAAAACCCGTGCCTGATCGCTTTCCGGCACGCCTTCGCCTTCATCGCAGACGGCAAGCGTGATCCCGCCGGTCTGTCGCTCGACGCTGACCTCTACCGTGGTGCCGGTCGGGGAGTGCCGGATTGCGTTGTCGATCAGACCGGCGACAAGCTGGCGCGTCCAGTCTTCGTCACCGTGGATGCGCAGGCTATCTGTGAGCCGCGCAACCAACTCCACGCCTGCCCGACGCGCCAAAGGAGCGAGGTCCTCGATCGCTCCGCGCGCTGCTTCCGCCGGATCGAAGTCACGATTGGCAAACTCGATCTGCCCGCTCTCGGACCGCGCGATACGCAGCAGGTCGTCGATCCGCCGACTTAACCGGCGCGCCCGCGCGGCGATGATGCCAAAGGCATTGCGCGCCTCGGTCTCGGACAGGGGCGCCTGGGCAAGTCCGAGTTCGGATTCGGCGAGTATGACGGTCATCGGTGTGCGCAGTTCATGTCCCACATCTGCAAAGAAGCGGCGGCGATCTCGGTCGATCCGTTCGAGCCGCATGTTGGCGAGACTCAACGCCTTGGTGCGCTCCGCAACAACCGTCTCAAGACGATTCCGGTCTGCTTCGACCCGCCGCCGGTCTCGTTCAAGCCGGGCCGTCATCAGATTGATACGGGCGAAAAGATGGCCGAGTTCATCATGTGCGCCGACTGGTAGTCTGCGTGCCTCAGCAGTTCCCGCACTATGTTGGCGCGCCAGGCTCGCAGCGGCGTTCAGCCGCTCGACCAGCGGCCGGATCAGCCAGAGATAAAGCCAACCCAGAACAAGCGGTGAGACGAGCGCAATAGCGACCGCCAGGATAAGCAGACGGCGGTGAAGTGCACGCAGCTCCTCTGTCGCCGCATTGCGACGTAGGCGCTGAAGCTCGATTTCACGCGCGAGCAGCGGGGCAAACTGGGCCGCAAAACTGTTGATGATCGCTTCCCGCTCTGCCGGATCGGCTGCGGTTGGCAGGTCACGCAGAAGCAGTTCGACACTGCCCTGCATCCGCGCGAGCGTCTGTCCGCGCAACGCGCGCGTCTCGGCCTGCTGGGTGGTCTCCGCGCGCTCGATATCCGTCGCCGTAAGGTCATGTAGCACGGAAATGGCCGCGCGCACCACTATTTCGGCGCTGTCGCGGCGATCAGGCGACGCGAGAACCAGATCCGAGATGCGGCCCGACAGATTGCCATAGGCGTCGATGAACCGCTGGGCAAAGGCAGTCTCTTCGCTGAGACGCAGGGACTGCTGGATGCCGAACGCAGCTAGAAACGCGCCGAGAATCGCAAGCGCCGCCAGCGCGACCGCCCCCGCAGACAGCCGCAGCCGCAGCCCTTTCATGCGCTGTCACATTCCGACCGCGACAGGATACCCATGAGTAGGTGCCGCAGGTCACGCTTCCGCACCGGCTTTGCCAGTATCTGCACATTCTCGCGCGCACAGGTCTGCGCAAGCACCTCGTCCGCATGGGCGGTCACCAACAGTGCTGGCAGGCGTCGGCCGTGCTGCGCCCTCAAACGCCGGATCGATCGTAGCCCGGTATCGTGCTCGTCCAGATGAAAGTCGGCGACGATCACTTCGGGTCGGCAGTCCAAGGCGAGAGCTTCTGCCGTCGTGCCGACCACATAGGCCAGCATGTTCCATTGCTTGCCGAGGAGGATTTCATAGGCGCGTCGCAGGGGAACATCGTTTTCGATCACGATCACGGCCCGCCCAGCCAACCCCGCGCCACGCACAAACGAGAACTGCGGCACTGCCGGCGCGGCGCGGGATGAGGTGCTGAGCGGCAGAGTGATGCGCACCACGGTTCCGCCGCCCCGAATGCTGTCGAGTTCGACACCGTGCCCCAGCATGGTGCAGGCGCGTCTCACGATGCTCAGCCCCAGGCCCATGCCCGGTTGCGATGGGGCAGAAGTGCCGCGATTGAACTCTTCGAACACCCGGTCAAGATCATGGCTGGCGATGCCGACGCCGGTGTCCAGAACCTCGACAACAACGTCCCGCGCCCGACGGCGCACGCCCAGCAGGACCTTGCCGCGGTCGGTGTAGCGGATCGCGTTGGACAGAAGGTTCTGCACAATACGTCGCAGATAGACCGGATCACTGTCCACGATGGCAGTTGTCGGGACATGGCGCAGGGTCAGCCCCTTTGCCGCGGCAGAAGGCTGGAACTCGCGCGCAAGGCGACTCAGCGTCGGACCCAGTGCAACCGGACCGACGTTGAAGCGGATGTTCATGCTCTGTGGATCGAGCCGCGAGATGTCGAGCACCGCCCGCATCAGATCCTCGACGGCATGAAACGCAGCAGAGATTCGGTCGACCAGTTCGACCTGCAATGGATCAAGATCGGTGTCATTGAGCGTGCTCAGGAACAGCCGTGCGGCACTGATCGGCTGCAGCAAGTCGTGGCTCGCGGCGCTGAGGAACCGCGTCTTCGAGCGGTTCGCCGCCTCGGCGGCGGTGCGTGCGGTGGCCAGTTCCTCGTTCTTCTGCCGCAGGTCGGTCAGTGCCTGCTCTAGCTCAAGCTTGCGCGCCGTCACCTCGCGCTCCAGCGCCATCGCTGCCTGAAACATCGAATGGGCCGAGCCCTTGCGGTCGTCAAGCCGCTTGATTCGGTCGATCAGCACACGGTTTATGCGCTCAAGTTTCTCGATCCGGCGCTCGGGGCCTTCATCCTCGCGGATCATCGTTCGTCTTCTCCGGCATGAAGGCGAGCCCGACGAAGGTCTGGTTTACATGCATGCCGCCGTGCTGTTCGCCATATGTGCTGAATCCGGTCACGTTGTAGCGGCTGAAGATGCTTCCGATTTCAGCAGTCAGTCCGGCGCGCTCGGCTGCCAGTCGGCGCAGGATACAGTCGAACGAAAGCGTCAGCAGCGGTGGTGACGGCAACGCCGAGAGCGCCTTTTCGAACGCTTCGACCAGATCGTCGGCATGGCCGATCTGGAGCACCGTTCCGGTTTCGACAGCCGACATCAACTGCAACCCACCCTCCTCGGTCGTGGACCGGATCGCGCGAACGTAGTTCCGGCCGTTGACCTTCACGATGAGGGGATGCTCGGCAAAGATGAAGGGTGAAAGGTCTTCTGGCGCGACGCCGACAAGACGTGCATATTCTTCTGCCGCCGGTTCCGCGTTGATCTCGCGCACGAGTCGCTGTTCGGGGCGTGCCGATGTCACGACCATGTCCGGCCCGGTCGAGCGGAAATGATCTATGACGATGTGTTGCACGACCAGGTCGGATTCGATCAGGCAGAACACGGCCGCATCGCTGGCGACGCCGTCGTCGAGCAGAACGTCGGCATGGCGAAAGTCCAGCCCGGTTCCTGCCGAACCGCCAAAGACGGGGAAACGCGCCAGCGCGGCATCCAGCGCGGCGATCAGCACGTCTTCCTGATTGCTCAGCCCGTCGGTCAGCACCAGACCCATCACATGCCGGTTTCGGTCGGGTCGGAATCCGTCTTGCAAATCTCGGATACGCGCCATCCATTCGGTGACGTCCAGACGCGACAGGCTGGTCAGCAAAACGGCGGATGCACGAAAGGCGCTGCGTGGAAAGCTTACCGCAACGACAGTGTCGTGCCGGTAGCCATGGGCTGAAAGCTCGCCGGCTGTCGAACAGCCGACCACGGTGCAATCGGGCGCCAGAGCCTTGCGCAGGTGTGCGGCGATCCGTGCAAGGTCGCGACTAGGGGATGCGAACAGCAGGACCAACGCAGGGTTTGTCGACTCGATCGCGGAGAGCAGCTCGCCAGCCGCTATGGCCGGGTCCGCCACGACCGAAGCGGCAGCGACCGGTCCCTGCCCATCGGCAAGACCGACACGTCGATCTTGCTCTAGGTGCCCCCCGACGGGGGACACTGCAGCATACGAATCGGCCATGTATCACGGGCTCCTTAATTACTGAGACCGCCGAGATCGAATAGCCCTGCTTCATTCGCGAGTCTGACAGCCTGCGTACGGCGTCGAACGTTGATCTTGCTCATGATCGCGTTCACATGGGTCTTGACCGTCGCCTCTGCGATTGAAAGTTCATATGAAATTTCCTTGTTTGCCATTCCCATGCAGATGAGGCGCAAGATACGCATCTGCTGCGGCGTGAGGGACGCGAACCGATCCGCAATTTCGGCCCGCATCTGATGCTCTGTCGGGTTCAGGCCATCTGGATCGAAGCCCTCGGGCGTGACCAGTTCGCCCTTCAGCACGCGCCGCATTTCCGAGCAGAGTTCATCCCGGCTCAACTGCTTGCTGATGTAGCCGCGTGCACCTGCGGCCAGAGCGGCCGCGACCATGCCGCGGTTCGTGTCGGCGGAGATGACGACGATCGGTGTTTCGGGCGCCTGCTTTCGCAAGGTCACGATACCCTCGACACCGCTGCAGTCCGGCAGGCGCAGATCGAGCAGGATCAGATCCGGGGACAGGCCGCTGCGCAATGCATCGCAGGCCAACTCAAGACCGGCCTCGGTGCGCACGCTGCGAAGTCCCAGTTCGATCTTCAGAATGATCGAGAGCACCTCGCCCATGAGCGGGTGATCCTCGACGATCAGCAGATCCTGAACGAGGGCATTCCTGCCCTTGGCCTTCATCGCCAACTCGTACGCCAGTGACGACGAGTGTCTCATGATTTCCCCCCATTATGGATGCGTGCCGCTTCGGGCGCGCTTGCTCGCGTCGTCACCGTCTCCCCCCGGCTCACGACACTATTGGCAGGGTAGATCAGCGATGGTTTTCGCGCAACGATGTTGGTGAACCTAGGCAGTGATACGGTTGGTTGACATCGTCCATTCGTAGCATATGGCGCAGGTTCACCTTGCGCGGGCAGGTTGCGCCCTGCAATCATTCTTCGCCATGCAACGAAGTGGCTTGGCATGCCTGCGGTGATGGCCGGCCTAGGCGTGTTCCCGCCGCAGGATGGGGAGGAGTGTCTTGGTCGGAACTTTCCTGCGTGCAGCATGCACTGCACTGATGTTCGGCGCCACGGTGGTGGCGTCCTGGGCGGGGGACTTGCCGCGCCTTACGGTGGCGAACCAGGCCGGCGGGACGGTGACGTGGGAACTGGAGACGATCCGCCACCTGGGGTTGGACCGTGCCAACGGGTTTGAACTGGTGCTGTCCGAGGTCGCTGGCAAGTCGGCTGGCCAGATTGCCTTTCAGGGCGGGGCGGCTGACGTGATCGTTGATGATTGGATCTGGGTGGCACGTCAGCGCGGGGCGGGGCAGGATCTCGTCTTCATTCCCTACAGTCGCGCAGTGGGCGGTGTGATGGTTCCGGCCGACAGTGCGGCCGAAACGCTCGCCGACCTTGTTGGCGGAAAGATCGGCATTGCCGGCGGTCCGCTCGACAAGAACTGGATCATCCTGCGCGCCCTTGCGGCGCGCGAAGGGATCGATCTCGAGGGCCAGACCGAGCAGGTCTACGGCGCCCCGCCACTGATCTTTCGTGCCGGGCTGGGCGGTGAACTCGATGGGGTGATCAACTTCTGGCACTTCATGGCGAAACAGGAAGCAGCGGGGATGCGCCATCTCGTATCGGTGGCCGATGCGGCCGAAACGCTTGGGATGGACCCGGACATGCCGCTG
>JBJHCH010000120.1:0-11179 GCA_050485905.1 Paracoccaceae bacterium
AGGATACGCTGCCCACCTACATGCTGGGGCAGTTGCGCCGAAACGTGACGCCCGAGATGAACGCGATCGCCACGCTTTTCCTGATGTTATCCCTGCTGGTGGTGACCGCCTTCTTCATTCTGACGCGCAAGCGGGGATAGAACGACCGAACGAAAACAACCGGGAGAGACGACATGATCCATCTGACCAGAACACTCGGCACCGCCGCCGTCCTGGCGCTGACAGCCGGGGCGGGTGCCCAGGCGCAAGAGGTGCTGAACTTCTACAACTGGGGCAACGTCACGCCCCCCGAACTGATCGAGAAGTTCGAGGCCGAGACCGGCATCCGCGTCACCGTGACCGACTACGACAGCAACGACACCGCGCTTGCCCGCATCCGTCAGGGCGGCCACGGCTTCGATCTGGTGGTGCCGTCGAACAACTATGTGCAGGTCTGGATCGACGAAGGTCTTGTGCAGCCGCTCGACCGCACTGTCGTCACCAACATCTCAAACATCGACCCACAGTGGCTGGATGTCGATTTCGACCCGGGCCGTGACTATTCGATCCCCTATTTCTGGGGCACGACCGGGCTGATCGTGAACACATCTGTCTATGACGGCGATCCGCACACGGCCGCCGTGATCTTCGATCCGCCAGAGGAACTGCGCGGCAAGATCAACGTCGTGCCAGAGATGAACGACATCATGACCATGGCGATCCGCTACCACGGTGGCGAGCAGTGCAGTGGCGACATGGACCTGCTACGCCAGGTGCGCGACACGCTGATGGACGCGCGCCAGCACTGGATCGCGATGGACTATGGCAATATCGACGCCTACGTCGCCAACGACATCTCGGCCGGCGTCTACTGGAACGGCGGCGCGATGCGGGCGCGGCTGCAGAACGACGATCTGGTCTACGGCTACCCGCAAGAGGGTTTCTCGGTCTGGATGGACAACGTGATGGTGCTAGCCGATGCGCAGAACCCCGAGGCTGCGATGCGATTTGTCAACTTCCTGCTGGAACCGGAACACGCCGCGATGATCACGAACTTCTCGCGCTATGCCAGCGGCGTTGTCGGATACGAGGATTTTCTGGACGAAGAGATGCGCACCGCACCGGAAATCGTCGTGCCGTCTGACCTGGTCGGCGCGGGCGCCTTCAGCATGGCCTGCCCGGCGGAAGTGACCGATATCTACACGCAAATCTGGACGGAACTGCTGCAGTAGTCAGCCGTCAAGGGCCTTTCCCAGCCGGGGAAGGCCCGCACGTTTCAGTAGCGGACGGAAATCCTGGGGCCGGGCGGACAGTCGCTCGGCCTCTTGCCTTACAGCGTCCGCAGCGGCCAGCACCTTGTCCGGCTCAGCCAGCCACAGGCTCATCAGAAAGGCATCGGGATGCTGCGCATGCAGCCCGTGTCCCTCCAGCGCCTTGCGGGGAAAATCGCGCAGGTTGAAGGTCACGATCACATCGGCCCGCCCGGCGATGGCGGCCGCCAGAACATGGGTATCGTCAGCGTCGGGCAACCAAAGCGCAGCCTCTTCCTCCAGCTGATGCATAACCACGCTGCCGGGCCAGCGCGCGGCCAACCGCGCCGCCTCGCCCCGCGCGATGGCCTCGGCAGCCGGCCCTTCGGACCGTCCAGCCGCACGCGCCCACTCCTCGACGATGCGCGGCGACCACAGCGGGGCGAATAGTCCCTGCCCCGCGACCGCGAACAGCACTTCGCGCAGTACCGGCGGCACCAGCACGCAGGCGTCCAGAAGCGACCTCACTCGTCCAGCCGGAAAAACAGTGCCTTCAGATAGGCCGTCTCGCCCAGTTGCGGCAGGCTGGGATGGTCGGGGCCGGCAAAGCCGGTGTGCAGGATCTGCGCCGCCCGCCCCGCCCGACCGATCCCGCGCCCGCAGGCGGTGCGGAACGCAGCCAGATCCGCCGCGTGCGAACAGGAACAGAGCACCAGATAGCCGCCCGGCGCCACCAGCGGCGCGGCCAGCCGCGCCACGCGTTCATAGGCCCTCAGACCCGCCTGAAGCGCGGGCTTCGATGGCGCAAAGGCGGGCGGGTCGCAGATCACCGTGTCGAACCGCGCCCCGTCGGCCGCCAGCGCCTCCATCACCGCGAAGGCATCTCCTTGGCGTGCGGCGAAGAAATCCGCAAAACCCGAAGCCGCCGCCCCGCCCTCGGCCAGAGCCAGCGCCGGGGCGGAGCCATCGACGGCGAGCGCGCGCGTCGCCCCGGCAGCCAGCGCCGCGAGCGCGAAACCGCCCACATGCGAAAAGACATCCAGCACCGATCCGCCACGCGCCAACCGCGCGGCAAAGGCTTGGTTGGGGCGTTGGTCGTAGAAGAGCCCGGTCTTCTGCCCGCCCAGAACATCGGCCAAGTAGGTCGCGCCGTTCATTGGCACCGGCACCGGGCCATCGACCGCGCCGCGCAGCACCACGGTTTCCTCGGCCAGTCCCTCCAACGCCCGCGACCGGCCCTGCCCGTTCTTTACCACCCGGGCCACGCCCGTAACATCCGTAAGCGCCTGCACCAGCGGATCGATCAGTATCTCGGCCCATGCCGCATTCGGCTGCACCACGGCCAGATCGCCGAAACGGTCCACGACCACGCCCGGCAGCCCGTCGACCTCGGCATGAATCAGCCTATAGAAAGGTGTATCGAACAGGCGTTCGCGCAGCGCCAGCGCGGTCGCGATGCGGCTGGCGAACCAGCCCGCATCGACCACCGCAGCCGGGTCGCGATCCAGCATTCGTGCGATGATTTTGGAGTTGGGATTGACGGTGACAAGGCCCAGTGGCTGCCGTGCGTCATCCTCCAGCACCGCCAACGCGCCCGGGGTCAGTGTCCGGGTGCGCCGGTCGGTGACCAGTTCGTCGGCATAAATCCAGGGAAATCCGTGGCGGATCGCCTGCGCCCGCGCCTTGGGGCGCAGACGCACGACGGGACGGGAAGGGGCCGAGTCGGGAGCATTTCTCATGCCCCCCCCTACCCCGGGAGCCGTCCCGCAGAAAGGGCTCAGGCCGCGCGGGCCGTCACTGAACCGACGCCGCGCAGGGAGCGAACGCGGCCGGCGATCCAGCGGGCCACGCTGCGCAGGGCGTCGCCTATAAGTTTCGCACGCATCTCGCGCGCCTGCCGTTCAATCGACACCACGTCGAGGCGATCAAACTCCGCGCCAAACAGGCTGGCCGGATTGTTGTTGGTATGGTCAGTCATTTCCGTCTTCCTTGGTACTCGGGGGCTTCCCCTTCGGCGCAATAGCTATGGCGTCCTTTGCATCCGCACCACCGACAGCTTGGCAATCCCGCCATGCACGCGGCGCAACCCGTGGACGAGCTGTCGGGCTGCGACAGCGATTGATCCGTTAGCGCTAACGGGTTATGCTGCCGGTAACGCCTGCATCACACGAAGAAAGGGCCGCGCCATGCCGCTCGACAGCACCATCGCCCATGTGACCGACCGTATCCGCGACCGATCAGCGGACAGCCGCCGCACCTATCTGGACCGGATGGGCCGGGCGGCCGAGGCCGGGCCAGTCCGCGCGCATCTGTCCTGCGGGAACCAGGCCCATGCCTATGCGGCGATGGGGCCGGACAAGGATGCGCTTTCCGCCGCCCGCGCGCCGAATCTGGGCATTATCACCGCCTACAACGACATGCTCTCGGCCCACCAGCCGTTCGAAACCTATCCGACACTGATCCGCGAGGCTGCGCGCAAGGTCGGCGCTACCGCGCAGGTCGCGGGTGGGGTGCCGGCCATGTGTGACGGCGTCACCCAGGGCCAGCCGGGGATGGAACTGTCGCTATTCTCTCGCGACGTGATCGCGCTGGCCGCCGGGGTGGCGATGTCGCACAACTGCTTCGATGCTGCCGTCTATCTGGGTGTCTGCGACAAGATCGTGCCGGGGCTGATCATCGCCGCCGCCACCTTTGGCCACATCCCCTCGGTCTTCATCCCTGCCGGGCCAATGACCTCTGGCCTGCCGAACGACGAGAAATCTAAGGTCCGCCAACAGTTCGCCACCGGAGAGGTGGGCCGCGACGCGCTGATGGCGGCCGAGATGGCCAGCTACCACGGCCCCGGCACCTGCACCTTCTACGGAACGGCTAACACCAACCAGATGCTGATGGAGTTCATGGGGCTGCACCTGCCCGGCGCCAGCTTTGTGAACCCGAACACGCCGCTGCGTGATGCGCTGACGGTCGCGGGCACACAGCGGGCGCTGGAGATCACGGCGCTGGGGAACGACTATCGCCCGGTGTCGGAAATCCTTGACGAACGGGCGTTCGTCAACGGCATCGTCGGGCTGATGGCGACGGGCGGGTCCACCAACCTCGTCCTGCACCTGCCGGCGATGGCCCGCGCTGCCGGCGTGCTGCTGGAGCTTGAGGACTTCGCCGAGATCTCCGACGCCGTGCCGCTGATGGCAAAGGTCTATCCGAACGGCCTGGCCGATGTGAACCATTTCCACGCCGCAGGCGGGCTTGGCTACATGATCGGCGAGTTGCTCGATGCCGGGCTTCTGCACCCGGATACCAAGACCATCGCCGGGGATGGGCTGGCGCGCTATACCCAGGAGCCGAAGCTGATCGATGGCGAACTGACCTGGCAGCCCGGCGCCGGCGAGAGCCAGAATGAGAAGATTCTGCGCCCCGCGCGCGACCCGTTCCAGCCGATCGGCGGGCTCAAGCATCTGAGCGGCAATCTGGGCCAGGGGGTCATCAAGGTCTCGGCAGTTGCCCCGGAGCGTCATCTTATCGAGGCGCCGGTGCGGATCTTCCACGATCAGGCAGACGTCAGGGCCGCGTTCCAGCGGGGCGAGTTCACATCGGACACCATCGTCGTCGTTCGCTTCCAGGGGCCGAAATCGAACGGCATGCCGGAGCTTCATTCCCTCACTCCCACGCTGTCGGTGCTGCAGGATCGCGGGCTGAAGGTGGCGCTGGTAACCGACGGGCGGATGTCAGGGGCCAGCGGCAAGGTGCCGGCCGCGATCCATGTCAGCCCCGAGGCGGCGGAGGGCGGGCCGCTGGCACGGCTGCGCGACGGCGATGTGGTGCGGCTGGATGCCGCTGCCGGGCGGCTGGAAGTGCTGACCGAAGGCGCGCTTGACCGCGACCCCGTCACCCCCGATCTTGCCGCGAACCGCCACGGCATCGGACGCGAGATGTTCGAGGCGTTCCGCAATTCTGTCGGACCGGCCACCGCCGGGGCCGGCGTCGTCGTCTGAAAGGAACCGCCATGACCCCCCAGGAAGCCTCGGCCCGCGCGCTGGAGATCTGCCGCCTCGCCCCGGTCATTCCGGTGCTGGTGATCGACGACATCGCCCATGCCCGCCCCCTGGCCGAGGCGCTGGTGGCGGGCGGGTTGCCGGCGCTGGAGGTGACGTTGCGCACGCCGGTGGCGCTGGAGGCGATCCGGGTGATGGCAGAGGTGCCGGGCGGGACGGTCGGGGCGGGCACGCTGCTGACGCCTGCGGATGTGAAGGCGGCGAAGGCGGCGGGGGCGCGGTTCGGGGTCTCGCCCGGCTCCACCCCCCGGTTGCTGGACGCCTGCCAGGAGGCCGACCTGCCCACCCTGCCGGGCGCGGTGACGGCGACCGAGGTGATGGCGCTTTTTGAGCGGGGCTATACGGTTCAGAAGTTCTTTCCGGCCGAAACCTCTGGCGGGGCGCCTGCCCTGAAATCTCTGGGGGCGCCGATTCCGCAGGTCCGGTTCTGCCCCACCGGGGGGATTTGGCTGAAGAATGCGCCGGATTATCTGGGCCTGCCGAACGTGCTCTGCGTGGGGGGCAGTTGGGTAGCGCCGAAGAGGCTGATGGAGGCCGGGGACTGGGCGGGGATCACCGAACTGGCGGCCGAGGCGGCGCGGCTGCCACGGGGTTGATCGGGGGGCTGATCGGGGGCTTGTCCACGCGTGGACAAAAAGTCATCCCTTTGATTTCAAACGAAATCACATTTTTTGTTTACCTGGACTTAACCGTTTCGGGCCGTGAAACGCAGGGTTCCCGGCGTCGCGGCGCCACGGATAAGGGGGGGAAGTGGCGCGGTTGACGGGGCTCGAACCCGCGACCCCCGGCGTGACAGGCCGGTACTCTAACCGACTGAGCTACAACCGCGCGTATCCCGTCCCTAGGCGACAGGGCCGGTGGCGTCAATGCGGAAACGCCGCATGCGGGCGGGCGGGCGCGTCGCGCGCCGTCAGCGTTCGTTGGCACCTTTTCCGGCGAGGATCTTGTCGCGGAACCGTTCTATGCGCGCCACCCGCGTCGCCGAGGTCTTGGCAGAGGCAAGGGCGATGACATAGCTGCGCTGCCGCCCCGGCGTCAGGCCGTGGAATGCCTCTGCCAGTTCGGAATCGGCGTCCAGCGCGGCCACCAGTTCGTCGGGCAGGTCGATCTCCGACTCCTCCTTTGGCGGCTTGATGCCGGCCTCGGCATAGCCCATCGCCTCGGCCAGGTAGCGGGCGATCACGGGTGCCATCTCGGCCACGCGCGCCGTATCTTCAAACCGGATCATGTCGTTGTGACGGGTGTTTGCGCCGCGTTTTTCAAGTATCCCCTCGGGGTCTTTCATCAGCGCGGCATTGAAGAAGTTGAGGCGGAAATCGCCGCGAAAGGCGCCGATCATCACGATGTTGCGGCCTGCGTGCATGTAGCAGGGGTGCGCCCATTTCACCGTCTCGACCAGCCCGGCATCGCGGCAGATCCGGCGCAATTCGGTCAGCCCGTCGATCCAGCGGCGGGTGGAGCAATCGGGCGTGGCGAAGCGGTCGCAGCGGCCGCAGCCCTTGGTGAAATAGTCCTCGATCTCCGTGATCATCATGGCGTGCGGACCCGCGACGGGTGGCCCCGGCACGGTGGACACCGGAAGCGACCGGAAAACAAAAGCCCCCGTGAGGGGGCTTTGGAAAGTGGCGCGGTTGACGGGGCTCGAACCCGCGACCCCCGGCGTGACAGGCCGGTACTCTAACCGACTGAGCTACAACCGCGCATCGCCGCACGGCCCCTGGGACCGCCGGTGAAGGGTGTAATAGGCATCGGGCCAGCCCGCGTCAAGGACATCCGCCGGCGCGGGCCGCGAAAATCCGCCCCTCAGACGGCGGCGCTGCCGCGCCACGGCTCGAATATCGCCTGGGCCACGGCGCGGCCCTTTGGGGTCAGGTGCAGCCGGTCGCCCTGCCGGTCAACGAAGCCGCGATCAAGGCTTTGCAGGATGACGCGGCGGGTCTGCACATCGGACCAGCCCAGATGGGCGGTCAGCGCGCGGGCGGTGTTTTCGATGGCCGCGTCGGGGCCGGATTCGTGGTTGTAGAGATGCGCGGCCAGCGAGCGGCAATCGGCATCCTGCACCTGCCCGCGCCGGCGCAGGGCGGCGGCGATCAGCCCGTAGCGCGGCCCGGCGATGCCGGCGGCCAGCAGGAAGCCGCCCGTCACCACCGCCATCATCCCGCCGATGGAGGCATCCCACAGCACCGCGAGCGGATAGCCGAGTGCGGCCGAGGCGACCGCGATGGCCAGCGCCAGCGCCAGCGCCCGGCCCAGCCTGTCGGTCATCAGCAGCGCCGCCGCCGGGGGCACGATCACGAAGGCGATGAACAGCACCGCGCCCACCGCGTCAAAGGACGCGACCGCCGTGGCGCTGGTCAGCCCCAGCAGTGCGAGGCCAAGTGCGCCGGGGGCGAATCCCAGCGCACGGGCCAGCGCGGGGTCGAAGGTGGCAAGCTTCAGCTCTTTCCAGAACAGCGCGACGAAGGCGCCGTTGATCGCGGCCAGCACGCCCACGGCGACCAGCGCGCGGGGGATCTGCTGGCCGAAGAGCGGCACGGTATCGAGCCAGACGAACCCGATCTCACCCAGCAGGACGGCGTGTTCGTCGATATGCACCTGCCGGCCGTAGATCCCGATCAGCAGGACGCCGGCGGCAAAGAGCGCGGGGAACACGAGGCCGATGGCCGCGTCCATCCGCACCAGCCCGGTGCGGTTCAGAAGGTCGGTCAGCACCACCGACAGCAGCCCGCCCAGCGCCGCGCCGATCACCAGCAGCGGCCCGGAGGTCTGCCCCGTCAGCAGCCATGTCAGCACGATGCCCAGCACGATGGAATGGCTGATCGCATGGGTCAGCATCGCCGCGCCGCGCAGGACCAGAAACAGGCCGAGCGTCGCCGCCGCCACGCCGACCAGCGCGCCGGTGGCGATGATCTGGGCGGGGATCGAGGAGGTCAGCGCCTCAAGCATCGCGGCGGTCCAGTTCGTCGCGCGCGGCGCTGCGGCCGGCGTCGGTCAGTTCCCAGTGGCGGGCGGGGTCGGCGGTCTGTTCCGTCTCGCGGATCAGGCCGCGGTCACGCAACTGCGCCATCACCCGCGCGGCGGGCGTGCCGTGGTAGGCATCAACCAGCCCCTCGGCGCTGCGAAAGGCCGGGTCGCCGTGGCCCTGCGCCAGGCGATACATCGTCACCAGCACCTGCCGCGCGCGCAGGCCGCGGGCGGCCCGCCGGGTACGGAGCGCCTGCCAGACGACGCCGCGCCCCGGCGCGGCCAGCAGCGAGACGAGGGTGATGGCGGAGGCGACCAGCACGATCAGCGGCCCCGTGGCCAGGCCCCGTGCCTGTGCGCTGATCAGCGCGCCCGCAACGCCCGCAACGGTGCCAAAGGCCGCCGACAGGCAGACCATCGCGCCCAGCCGGTCCACCCATTGCCGGGCGGCGGCGGCGGGGGCAATCACCATGGCGGTCATCAGCACGACGCCCACCATCTGCAGCCCGACGACGATGGCGAGCGCGATCATCACCGTCAGCGCGGTTTCCAGAACGATGACCGGCAGCCCTTCTGCCCGCGCAAAGGCGGGGTCGAAGGTGACGAGCTTGAATTCCTTCCAGAACAGCCCGATCAGGGTAAGGGCCACGGCGGCGACGCCGGCCATGACCCAGAGGTCAGCGCGCAGCACCGCCGCCGCCTGCCCGAATAGAAACGCCGAGAGCCCCGCCTGCCCCGCCCCGGCGCCGGACTGGATGCGGGTCAGCAGGACGATGCCCACGGCGAAGAAGACGCCGAGCACGATGCCGAGGGCCGCGTCCATCTTCAGCCGGCCCATCCGCGCCAGCACCGTCACGCAGCCCGCCGCCGCCGCGCCGGCGAGGAAGGCGCCGGCCATCAGGCTGCCATAGTCGCGCGTGCCGGCGACCAGAAAGCCCAGACAGATGCCCGGCAGGGCGGCGTGGCTGAGCACGTCGCCCATCAGGCTTTGCTGGCGCAGCACCGCGAAGGTGCCCAGCACGCCCGAGACGGTGCCCAGAAGCACCGCGCCCATCAGAACCGTCTGCACCGTGTAGTCGGCGAGCAGCATCAGATCGCGCCCGCCTCTGCCAGCAGCGCCACCTGCCCGCCGTAGGTCGCGCGCAGGTTGTCGGGTGTATAGACCTCTGCCACCGGCCCCTGGGCGACGACGCGGACGTTCAGCATCACCAGCCAGTCGAAATAGCGGCGCACGGTGGTCAGGTCGTGGTGGACAACGATGACGGTGCGGCCCTCGTCGCGAAGGGTCTTCAGCACGGCGACGATGGCGGCCTCGGTCGTGGCGTCGACGCCGGCCATGGGTTCGTCGAGGAAGTAGATGTCGGCCTCCTGCACCAGCGCGCGGGCGATGAAGACGCGCTGCTGCTGGCCGCCGGAAAGCTGGCTGATCTGGCGGGCGGCGTAGTCGGTCATGGCGACGCGGTCGAGTGCCGCCATCGCCCGGTCGCGTTCCGCCCGCCCCGGACGGCGGAACCAGCCGAGCTGGCCGTAAAGGCCCATGGTCACGACATCGAGGATGGTGGTCGGGAAATCCCAGTCGACGCTGGAGCGTTGCGGCACATAGCCGACGCGCCGGCGCATGGCATCGTAGGGCTGACCGAAGAGCCGCACATGCCCCGCGACCGGGCGCACGAGGCCGAGGACTGCCTTCACCAGCGTGGATTTGCCCGCGCCGTTCGGCCCGACCACCGCCGCCATCACGCCGGGCGGGATGTCGAGGTCGATGTCCCACAGCACCGGGGCGCGGTGGTAGCTGACGGTCAGATCCTCCACATGCAGCGCAAGATCCGGCTCGTGCAGCGTCTCTGGTGTCATGCTGGCCCCCTAGCGGGCGATATCCCATGTTTCGGCCCAGCCCGCCAGCGCCTCGGGCAGCGGCGGGACGGTGCCGCCGAGCGCGGTGACAATGGCGAGCGTGTTGGCGTGCATCATGCCGATATAGGTGCCCTCGGCCGTGCCCGCGTCGCCCATCGCATCGGCATAAAGCTCGCCGCCGATCGTCACCTCATGGCCGCGATCGCGGGTGGCGGCGACCAGCGCCTCGATCGTGCGGGGGCTGATAGTGCTTTCGACAAAGACCGCCGGGACGTTGCGCGCGACCACCGTCTCGGCCACTTCGATGATGTCGGCGATGGCGGCCTCTGCCTCGGTCGACAGGCCCTGAATCGCCACCTCGTCTATCCCGTAGGCGCGGGCGAAGTAGCCGAAGGCGTCGTGCGCGGTGACCAACGCGCGGCGATCCTCGGGGATCGTGGCGATTGCTTCCGCCACCCAGCCGTGCAGCGCAAGGATCTCGGCCCGATGCGCCTCTGCCCGCGCGTCGATGCCGTCGCAATCGGGGGCGAGGTCGGACAGGAAGCCGGCAATCACCGGCACCGTGCGCGACCAGAGCCCGGCATCCATCCACAGGTGCGGGTCAACGCCGTAGCTGCCGCCGACCTCGATCAGATCCGCCGCCGGCACCGCGGCCGGGCCGACCGCCAGCACCGGGGTGCGCGCACCCAGCCGCTCCAGCACCGCGCCCAACTGCCCCTCCAACCCGAAGCCCATGTGCAGCACGGCGTCGGCGCCGGCCAGCCGCTGCACGTCAGACGCGGTCGGCTGATAGAGATGTGGGTCGGTGCCCGGCCCCATCATCACATTCACATCCACACAGTCACCCGCGACCGTGGCCGCAACGCTGCCGATCATCCCCACTGTCGTCAGGACCGAGGGTTGCGCCGCAGCCCCGCCGGCCAGTGCCACCCAGATAGCTGCCGCAAGTGATTCCCGTCTCATGTCATCCCCTTCTTCCGAGATGGGCGATACTGCAAATGCGAACCATTCGCAAGTAGGAACACTTCCCCTGCCCGCCCGCGCCGCCTATAAGGCCGCGACAATCCGCGGAGGCCCCAT
>JBJHCH010000121.1:0-11171 GCA_050485905.1 Paracoccaceae bacterium
CCCCTGCATCGTTGCTGCGCAGGCGCAGCGCGCTGCGACCACCGGCGGCAGGAGCAATCATACCGGATACCGGCGCCTCGCCGTTGACCCGCCCGTCGAAGCTGCCCGTCATGCCGCCTTGCAGTGCAAAGCGGCCGCGGAATCCAGTCAGGGCGATCCCTTCCGAGATCACCAGACGGTCGAGCGCGACGGTCAAGTCCTGCGCCGGCCCGCCGCTGGCACCGTCCGTCCCACCCGACCGTGCCCCAAAGCTGGCGCGGCGCAGATCTGCCGTCCCGCCAAGAACCGCAACCGTCGGGGGCAGGCCGCGGCCTCGGCCGGTCAACTCGACTCCTGCGTTCAACCAGCCGCCGATCCGAACCTGCGACAGGCTGGCCCGGTCCAGCCCGCCTGCGGGCGACATGCGAACGGTCCCGCCCAGCGACAGGCCGGGCGCCTGCAGGTTGAGGCGGTCGACCGTGGGCGTATCGCCCAGCCTGCCGGTCAGTTCCAACTCGCCGCTGGACGCGGCAGGCTTCGACCAACCGAGCGAGTCCAGCCGCAATCCGAGACCGACCAGGTCCGACCGCAGCGAGAATAGCGGCGCCCGATCACGTTCCAGATCCAGCGTGATATGGCCGGTTGTCCGGCCAGAGATCATGCCGGGTTGCGCCGTGATACCAAGGCCCCGCATCGCAGCTTCGGAAATCTGTATCGCTCCTGTCACGCGGCTCTGACCCGCGTCCTCGGGCCGCGTGCCGCGGCTCCATGTTGCATCGAACGGCAGGTCGTCGAGCATTCCGGCGCCGCCGATCTGCAGCACATGGTCGGCGAGCGAGATCGAAAGCGTATCGGCCCGTAGCGTCCGCCCGCGAACCAGTTGGTCGGATATGATGTCATGCAAGGTGCCCGTAGCGACGACCTGCACCTGCTCGGGGCGCAGCGGCCGCACCAGCGGCATGGTCACATCGGCGAGGATCTGAACCTGTCCGTCCGCCAGTTCGACATCCAGCCCCGCCTTGGTCATGAATTCGAACGGCGGTTGATCGAGAAGCCAGAGTGCTGCCGAAACGGAGCCATAGGCCCGCAAGGTCAGTTGCGCCTGTGGCGGCCGTTGCGTCGTGTCCGCGATCCGAAAGACCGACCCAGCAACATCGACCGGGCCACCCACCGATGGCTCGACACGGCCCATATCCAGCGTCAGGGAAAAGGCACGGTCATGTATGGTCGCATGGCCGCGGGCGCCTACCACAGGTGGCAACGTGGGCATCGCCCGCAGCTCGGTCTCGGCAAAGTCGTAGCTGAGCGAGACTCGCGGCGGTGATCCGGGTTCAACCCGCAGCGCCGCGGCAACATTGGACAACCGGCCTGCGATCAGATTCTGCGACAGCCATTCGCGCACGCGAGGCGCCAGACCGGCGGGCCAGAGATCGAGCAACTGCCGGTGTCCAATTTCTGCTGCGCGCGCATCGAACGCCGCGTGCCAGCCGGCAGCACCGGCGCGGATCCGGCCCTGCGCGACCACCGACTGTGCGCCCTGCCGCAGAATGATCTGCCCGAAATCGACACCAAAAGGCGCCATGTTCAGGCGCAGATCCACCAACCCGCCGTCGAACCGAGCCGGAGCATCGAACTGACCCGCCGGATGAAGCAGCAGGTCGGCCACGCGAAACTGACCTTGGAGGTTCTGTGGCTCTGCGCTGTCTGCGGCAGCAAGGCTGACCTCTCCGCTTGCCTTAAGCTCCAGTTCGGGGCTGTCGATTGTCAGGTCGCTGATCGAGACGCGATCGGTGGCGGGATCGAATGTGAACGCCAGAGCCATCGTGTTGAAGGCCACAGGCGGCCCGCCCGCAGCCGGTCTCAGGGCGCCGCCCCGGAGATCAAGCCCGCCCTCGACCGAGGAGAGCCTGCCGCGGGTATCGATCCGGGCCGAAAGATGACCGCCGACATCGGCCTCAACCGACGCGAGCCATGCGAGAGCGGGCGACTGCGCGGCCAGATCTGCTGGCTGTAGACCGGAAAAGTGCGCGTCAACCGACGCTTCGGATGAGGATTTGGCCGAGATGACGGCAAGCGTGGCGGTGCCGAGCCCGCCATTTGCGCCCGGCAGGTCGAGCGTGAGCGTCCCTTCGGCCTGATGCTCGGTCTGCATCAGGCTGAGCGTCCCGGTGCCCTGCCAGACCTGCCCGGCGCGCGCATCTTCCCACACCACGACGAGCTCGCGCGCCTCTACCCGTGCCACGCCAGCGGTCAGCGGGCCGGACAGCGCAGCATCGATAGCGTCGAGCACATCGGCCAGCGTGCCTGTCGCGCCCAGGGCGCCGCCAAGCGCCAGATCAAGCCGGCCATCCTCCAGCCTGCGCAGGGTCACCGTGGCCCCGTCCAGGCGCAGGCTTTCGGGTTGGAGCCGACGCGCGAGCAGGGCCGTTGGGTCCAGCGTCGCGCGAACCTGCGGCAGATGCAGCAGCGGTTGCGGGGGCGCGAGACCGTCGGGCATCGCCCCCCACCAGCGCCGTCCCTCCAACCCTGCGGCAAAGACGCTCACCTCTCGCAAGCCGAGCCGCGGCGCGGAGCCGAAAGCGAGTTGCAGGTCAAGCCCGCCGATCTGCACCCTGCCCTGTTCTGCCAGCGCAGCGTTCACCCGCGCCTCGACCCGGTGCAGCAGCCAGTCCGGCGCCTGAAGCGACCTGCCCGACAGGCTGACAAGGAACATCGAAGCGCCGAGCGCGACGAGGGTCAATACGACACCCGACCGCCGTCGCCGACGGGTCCGAGATCCCGTGCCGGGATGACTCGTTTGCCCCATTCGCTGCCCATCCATCCATGGGGTCGGATACATTGCCCGACCCGCCTTTGACTTTCCGAACGCCAGTCTAGAACGTAGACGGAGATTTAACCAACAGGGGATCACAGCACGATGATCAGCGAAGGCGACACTGCACCCGATTTCACACTACCGCGCGACGGTGGTGGCACGCTTACCCTGTCCGAGTTGCGGCCAAAGTCCGTGGTTCTCTATTTCTATCCCAAGGACGACACCTCCGGCTGCACAAAGGAGGCCATCGCCTTCACGGAGCACCTGGCAGCGTTCGAGGCCGCGGGCGCGATGGTGGTCGGCGTGTCGAAGGATAGTGTCGCTGCCCATGACAAGTTCGTGAAGAAACACGAGCTTGGAGTCGCACTGGTGTCCGACGAAGGCTCTGACGTCTGCGAACGGTACGGTGTCTGGGGTGAGAAGAGCATGTATGGCCGCAAGTACATGGGCATCGAACGCTCCACCTTTCTGATCGACGGAATCGGAAAGGTCGCCCGCGCCTGGCTCAAGGTGAAGGTGCCGGGCCATGTCGAGGAGGTGCTGCAGGCGGTCAGGGCACTTTAGTCGCGCGGTCCGAACAAGGAGACGTTAACGGGAATCTGTTGCCGTTGCGTCAGCCGACTGACATACTCCGGTCATTGGAACTGGAGGTGATCCCTGATGCGTATTGCGATGTTCGTTGCCCTCGCCGGCCTTGCCGCAACCGCCGCCTGCACTCCGTTGCAGCAGCGAAGCGCGCAGCCAGCAGCGGCCCCGGCAACGGCAGCTCCGGCACCGAGGGCGCCCAGAAGCACGCCGACGACGCAGCAGACGACGACGCCCGCGCAAGCGCCCCGTCCGGTGGTGATCATTCCGGAAGGCGGCGGTGATCGCGGTGGCGGCTGGGGGGGCTGATGGCGCGGCCGGGTCATCAGCTCCTTTCTGGTGTTGCCCTGGCGTTCACGTTGGCATCCGCGGGCGCGGCGCAGGAAAGCTCTGATCGCATCGCCATCGTGATCGGCAACGAGAGCTACGCTGTCGCGCCCGACCTCGCAAATGCGGTCCGCGACGCGACGGACATGGCGGCGATGCTGCGCGATTACGGCTTCGCGGTGCATGACGGCTACAACCTGACCCGGCGCGAGTTCGAGGAGCTTCTGCGAACCGCGATGCTGAACGTGCCCGAGGGCGGCGACGTGGTCTTCTTCTATGCCGGCCACGGGATTCAGATCGGGCGGCGAAACTACCTGCTTCCGGTCGATGTGGAATTCGACAGCGTCTATGACCTGCCGACCTATTCCATGACGCTCGACCGCGTGGTGGAGGCTCTGTCGGCACGCGGCGCAACGCATCTGGCCATCATCGACGCCTGCCGGGAAAATCCCTTTCCAAACTTGCGCCTGGCGGCCGATCTTGATGCCAACCTTTTCGAAACACAAAGCGGGTTCGAGGTTTTCCGCACACCGCTGAACTCGCTGATCGCCTTTTCGACGTCGCCTGGCGAGGTGGCACTTGATGGGGTGGAGGGAGAGAACAGCCCGTACACTGCCGCGGTGCTGGAAACCGCCCGCGACGCGCCCGATGAAAGCGTGCTGGTGCTGTTCAGCCAAGTGCGCGAGCGCGTCTATCAGGCCACCGCCGGCCGGCAGGTACCGTGGGAAAGCTCGACGCTGGTGCGCCCCTTCCGGCTGATGGATCAGCCCGCACCGCGTTCGCTGCAATTGGCGCAGACCCAACCCTCGGATCAGGGCGCACGGACCGCGGCGACACCACCGCCGCCGGCGATATCGACGGAAATCACCTTGCCGCTGGATCGACGCATCGACCTGACCGGGCGGATCGAACGCGCCGCAGGCGCACCGCTGATGAATGCCGCAGTTCTGGATGCGCCCCGCTCGGGTCAGATCACGGTGGATCCGACGGGGGCGACCATTTCCTATCGTCCGACTATCGCCGAGGTGCGCGCCACCGACCTTGACACCTTCACCCGCTCCGACAGTTTCCGAATCGAAACCGGCCCATTCGACGCTCGCCAGACTGTCTCGGTCGATCTTTCGCTGGAGGCGACCGAGTGCGATCTGCAGGCCGGCGATGCGCTCGACCTGCAAGGTGTCGGGCTCTACCGGCTTCCGAACGAAATCGAGATCGACCGCGCCCTGTCTGCCTGCACCGCCGCAGTCGAGTCCGCGCCCGACGTCGCGCGCTTCCGCTATCAGCTCGGTCGTGCGCAACAGGCCAACGGCGATTTTGTTGAGGCGTTCGAGAGTTTCCAGGCCGCGGCCGGCGCGGGCCACGTCCGGGCACTCAACGCCGAAGCCTATTTGCTGTTCACCGACCGGATCAATCGCGACCTCGTCCCGATCTCCCGCGACGAGGCTCGCGCCCGTGAACTGATGGAGCGCGGGATTGCCGAAGGTGATGCCTTTGCGATCCATTCGCTAGGGCTGCGACTGCTGCGCCATGGCGAAACCTCGGAAGACCGCAATCGCGGCTGGGAGTTGCTGTCGCGCTCGGCGGAACTCGGCCATACTTATTCGATGAACGAGCTTGGAGTGTATTTCCTGAACCCCGAGGGCGAGCACTACCAGCCGGAGCGTGGACTTAACTTCCTCAACGCGTCTTCCGCACGCGACGACATCTATGGCCATCACAACCTCGGCTTTGTCGCACTCCTCGGGCTCGACGGGAACGCACCAGATTACCAACGCGCACGGGAATGGTTCGAGCGCGCCGCACTTGGTGGGCACCCGCATTCACCGTCATCGATCGGACGCATGCTGATGCGCGGGCAGCTTGGCGAGCCGGATTATCCCGAGGCAGTTCGCTGGTTCGACGAGGGCTTGGCGCGTGGCGATGGCTGGGGCGGCGCGAATGCGGCCAACATCATCCTTGCCGGGGCCGCCCCGGGCCTGACGCCGGCCGACGCCGCGGTGCGCGCGGCCAAGGCCGTGCACCTGCCGGCCGAAGATGCCGCGGCCGAAGCGCACAGGATCCTGATGCTTCTCGACGCGCGTGCACTGGACACTGCGCTTCAATCGCTGCTGGTCGAACTCGGCGAGCGGATCACTGTCGATGGCGCCGTCGGTCCCGCTACGCTGGCCGCGCTCGACCGGGTGCGCGAGCGGGTCGGACTGCCGCCGACTGGCGACACGCGGAGCGATCGGTTGATGCTTGCGGCCAAGGCCTATTGGGCGGACCGGCCCACGCGCCCCGACCTTTTCTGACGCGCGTCTGCGCGCGCGCCCCGGATCTGCCCCTGTTTTCGGCAAGATCTCGCCCAAAGCGGGGGCATTTTGCCCACCGGGCACACCCTACCCCACCCGGAGGTTGCAGCGCGCGACTGCCGCCGTTAAGCAACCTTCGGGTATCGCGCGAAAGTTCGCGAACCCGTGGGACGGGGCAGCGGAGCAGGATCATTGCCAGCGCGACTGATCAGCAGGATCGACGCCAAGATCGATCGATATCTTCCGGAACAACGGCTTTTCCTCAAATCTGACCGCGAGACGCGCTTCATCCGTTTGCGCCCGCTGACGCAAGCTGTGGCACTGACGGGAAGCGCCGTGGTCTTGGGTTGGACGATCGTCGCCACCGCGATCCTTTTGATGGATTCGGTCGGTGCGGGGAACTTCCGCGATCAGGCCCGCCGCGATCTGGCGGTTTACGAAGATCGCCTCAACGCGCTCGCCGCCGAACGCGACAGCCGCGCCGAGGAAGCGGTGAAGGCACAGGAGCGTTTCGCCTTCGCAATGACGCAGATTTCCGAGATGCAGTCGATGCTGCTTGCCTCGGAGGATCGGCGGAAGGAACTGGAAACCGGGCTCGACGTCGTCCAGAAGACCCTGCGCCGCACCATGCGCGAACGTGACGACGCGCGCGGTGAAGCCACGGAACTGACACTGGCACTGGCGGCCGAGACCGGCTCTGCCCGGACCGAAAGCTCGCGTGGCAGGGATGTAGAGGCAACGCTGGCGTACCTGACAGAGGCGCTCAGCGCAACGGCCGGCGAGCGCGACGCGATGGCTCACGCTGCTCACCAGAGCCAGTCGGAATTCGAGATGGCAATGCTTGAGCGTCGGCTTCTCGACGAGAGGAACGACGCGATTTTCGAGCAGCTCGAAGAAGCAGTCACCGTCTCAATGGAGCCGCTTGACAAGATGTTCCGCGCGGCAGGTCTGCAGCCTGACCGCCTGCTGGATCAGGTGCGGCGCGGATATTCGGGAAGCTCGGACGCGCTGACGCCGATCTCTTTTTCGACCAAGGGCGATCTCGAAAGTCCCGAAGAGGTGCGCGCCAATGCGATCCTTGAGGGGCTGGAGCGCATGAACCTGTACCGAATGGCGGCGCAGAAAGCACCATTCGCCAATCCGACACGCGCCGCAGTCCGCTTCACATCCGGCTTCGGTACGCGCCGCGATCCCAAGACTGGCGGGCGCAGGATGCATTCGGGTCTCGATTTCGCCGGGCCGCACGGAACGCCGATCCATGCGACGGCCGACGGCGTGATCAAGCTCGCGCGCTCTCATGGCGGTTACGGTCGGACGGTGATCATTCAGCACGAGTTCGGCATCGAAACGCTTTACGCGCACATGTCGCACATCCGGGTGAATGAAGGGCAAAGGGTATCGCGCGGCGACAGGATCGGTGATATGGGAAGCACTGGACGTTCGACCGGGACCCATCTGCACTACGAGGTCCGGATCGGCGGGACAGCAGTCAACCCGATGACCTACATCAAGGCGGCGAGAAATGTTTTCTAAAAGCAGGATCAACGAGCCAGGTCCGAAGAAGTCGGCCGAGGCCGACGCACCCCAGACAAGTGAGAGTTCCATGAGCAGACCTGCGACGGATTTCGCATCCTCTTCCAGTTCCAAGGCAAAGCCGCCCGCATCGACTCTGTCGTCGGACATGACGGTCACCGGCAACCTGAAGACCTCCGGAGACATCCAGGTCGAGGGCACGGTCGAGGGCGACATCCGCGCCCATCTGCTCACGGTGGGCGAGAGCGCGACCATCCGCGGCGAGATCGTTGCCGACGATGTGGTAATCAACGGCCGGGTAATCGGTCGCGTGCGTGGCCTCAAGGTGCGCCTGACCGCGACCGCCCGGGTTGAGGGTGACATCATTCACAAGACCATCGCGATCGAATCCGGCGCCCATTTCGAAGGCTCGGTCCAGCGTCAGGAAGACCCGCTGAGCAACGGCAGCGCCCGCACCGCCACAGCGCAGCCGGCAGCCTCAGGCGCCAGCCCGGCCGCATCGTCAGCGATTAGCCAGGCGGTCGCAGCCAAATCGACCGAGACCCAGCGCGGCTGAGCTTCGGCAGCAGAACCTTGGAAAGCCGCCTGTGGCGGCTTTCTTTATTTTGGCGCCTGTGTTGGTAGCCTGATTTTGGGCGCACCCCCAACTTGGCCACGCGTTGCGACAGCAACGGCGCCGTGGCGCCGTCGTCCGTATACTGCCCGCTCTGAGAACGGCCTAAGCGGTCTGAGGCGCGATCGTTGCAGGGGCATCTCGAAGCGCGGTGTCAGTCACCTTCCGCGATGTCACGGAATCGCCTCGCCTGGCGCGCCGTCCATCGCACGGAGAGGACAGAGCCGCCCTCTGTCTCCCGCTCTCCCTCGACGATCCCCTGTTCGTAGAGCCACGCGCGAAGTCGGCCTTCGGCGAAACCAACAGTGAACTGAGCCTCTTCGCGCTCTTCGTCCAGTTCTGCGCCGATTGCAGCAAGCAGCGAGTCAAACCCTTCACCTGTCAGGGCCGAGACCAGTCGAACGTCTGCCCGGCGGCTGGCCTGCGCCACCAGCGCATCCCGCACGGTCGGTTCAACGAGATCAAGCTTGTTCCAGACTTCAATCTGCGGCGTGCTGTCGGACACGCCAAGCTCGGCGAGAATTGTCGCAACGTCGGCTGCCTGCGACTCTGTCTCGGGATGCGAGATATCGCGGACGTGGACGATAAGATCAGCCTCCAGCACCTCTTCCAGCGTGGCCCGGAAGGCCGCGACCAGTTGCGTCGGCAGGTCGGAGATGAAACCCACGGTATCTGACAGAATCACCCTCTTGCCCGAAGGCAGGACGACCCCGCGCATCGTTGGGTCAAGCGTGGCAAAGAGCATGTCCTTCGCCATCACCTCTGCCCCGGTCATCCGGTTGAACAGTGTCGATTTTCCTGCGTTCGTGTAGCCGACCAAAGCAACCACGGGAAACGGCACCCGCGCACGGGCCGCGCGGTGCAGCTCGCGGGTCTTCACGACCTTCGATAACTGCCTCCGCAACCGGGTCACGGCCTCGTCGATGGCGCGACGGTCGGCCTCGATCTGAGTCTCACCGGGGCCACCGACAAAACCAAGGCCACCGCGCTGACGCTCCAAGTGCGTCCATGCACGAACGAGGCGAGTGCGCTGATAGGACAACGCGGCCAGTTCGACCTGCATCACCCCCTCGCGCGTACGCGCACGGTCGGCAAAGATTTCAAGGATCAGCCCGGTACGATCCAGAACCTTGACCGACCAGTCGCGTTCCAGGTTACGCTGCTGCACGGGTGTCACTGGGCCGTCGATAAGCACGAGATCTATCTCATCCGCGTCCAGCCGCGACTTGATCTCTTCGAGTTTTCCGGAACCGAACAGCTTTCCGGGCTGCACGCGCGGCAGTCGAACGATTTCGGCGCCCGAAATCTCGATCCCCGGCAGAGCGCGCGCCAAGGCGACCGCCTCGGCCAGACGATGTTCGGGGAGCCGGATCGGGCCGGAACGCGCTGCCGTGCGAATATCGGGATGCAGCACTATGGCGCGCATCGCCCGCGCTGCGGTTGGTTCTGACGGGCTCAGTCGTCACCCTCGTAAAGGCTGATGGGCTGGCCGGGCATGATGGTAGAGATCGCATGCTTGTAGACAAGCTGGCTCTGGCCATCGCGGCGCAGCAACACGCAGAAGTTGTCGAACCAGGTTATGACACCCTGCAGCTTTACCCCGTTTATGAGGAAAATGGTCACCGGAACCTTGGCTTTCCGGACGTGGTTAAGGAACGCATCCTGCAAATTCTGTTTGTCAGAGGCCATTGTCTTGCCTTTTGTTTTTCGCTTTGGGTCGAACGTTCCCCAAGTTTCCGCCTGATCGGGCCGCCCCAAGCCAGAGCACAACCCAAAGACCACCCCTGATGGCCATGACGCGAGTATGGAGCGCCTTCCTGGCAGATTCCAGCCCCCAAAAAGGCCGGTTGCGCAGGTGTGGCTCAGGAGCGCCACGCGGTTGGCGCGACCAGTGCGATGATCGCGAGTGTCTCCAACCGGCCCAGCACCATCGACAAGGCAGCAATCACCTTTCCGGCGCTGCTGAGACCAGTCCAGCCCAGAGGCGCATCAAGCGCAACCGCGGGAAGTGGTCCGGTCGTGGACAGGGTGGCGATGGTGTAGACCAGCGCCTGCTCGAACCCGAGGCCGGCCAATCCAAAGGCGGCCATGATGACGGCAATCGAGACTGCGAACAGCATGAAGAAGATCCAGGCTGCGAACGCGCCCTCCTGCCGCAACCGCCGCTCGATAACCCCTGCCCCGCCGATCGACGACGGATGGACGAGCCGCTCGATCTCGCGCTGTCCATGCTTCGCCAGGGCGTAGACGCGCAACAGCTTGACCCCCCCCGCCGTCGTCGCCACGCCGCCGCCGACCAGTGCCAGTGCCAGCAAGATCAGACCCGGCGTACGCACCCCGGACCAGACCCGTGCCTCGGCCCATTCGCCAGAGACGAATCCGGTGGTGGTAAGAAAAGACAGGACGGTAAAGACGTTGGCCCAAGCCGCACGCAATCCGTCAGCGATGCTGACACCCTGCGCCGGATCTTCTAGCGCAGCTACGAACTGGCGCAGGAAAAGGATCGACGGAATCGCAATCAGACAGGCTAGCCCGATGCGAAACTCCGGATCCGACCGCAGGCGTCCGCGCGGCCCGGTCATGGCCGCGGTCGGCCAGACCTGCCGTGACACAGAAAAGACCAGAAACAGAAGGATCAGCGCCTCGCCCGGCAGGCCGGAAGGTGCCCGCTGTACCCCCTGGACGGGAGAGATGCCGCTCGTTGCCAAGGTGGACATTGCGTGGCAGGCGGCGATCAGGGGCGTATCGCCTGCCGCCAGCAGTGCGATCCAAAGCACCAGCGTCAGCCCGGCATAGGCTGGAAACAGCACCCGCGCATAGCGCCAGAGCCGCTCCGACGGATCTGGGATGCGCGCAACCTGTGCCGTCCCGGGCACGTTCGCACGCCCACCTGACTGGCCTGACACCTCGAAGCCTCCCAGGTTGAGCGGCGCGAGGATCGCCAACCCGGTCAGTAGAATGAAGAACCCGCCCAGCCAGCCAACCAGCGCCCGCCACAGATGCAGGGACGGGGTCAGCCGCCCCGGCG
>JBJHCH010000122.1:0-10837 GCA_050485905.1 Paracoccaceae bacterium
GAGATGCGGATGATCGAGGCCGCGCTCGACCGGATCGAGGCGGGCGAGTATGGCCATTGCGTGCGCTGCGGCGAGGCCATCGCCGAGGAACGGCTGGACCTGCTGCCCTTCACGCCGTTCTGCGCCAATTGCGCCCGATAAAGCCCGACAAAAGACTGCCAAGGGGGGAACCGATGACCAGAACCACAGCCGCCAGCCCAAGGCTGGTCCATGCCAGCCCCGAAGACCCGGCTCTGCGCCGACTGCATCAGGAAATGACGGGGCTGGGCCATATCCTGCCCGCCCGCCAGGCGCCGCCGAAACCGCAGGCCGCGCGAGCAGAGGCGGATTTCTCCGATGCCGAGGATCTGTTCGACAACTGCCCCGTCTGACGCTCGGGCCTGATCGGGGGCTGACCCCCGCGCCATTGCATCACGCGGCGGCGCGGGCCAGAACGGCGCCATGACCGCACCGCCCGCCAACCCGGCCACTAACCCGCCCGTCACGCTGGACCGCCTTGCCGGCGGCGTGGCGCGCATCGTGATCGACAGCCCGCCGGTCAACGCGCTGGGCCATGCCGTCCGCGCCGGCCTCTGGCAGGCGGTGGATCAGGCAGAGGCCGATCCGCAGGTGCGCATCATCCTGATCGCCGCCGCCGGGCGCACCTTTCCCGCCGGGGCCGACATCCGCGAATTCGGCCAGCCGCCCGCCGATCCGCTGCTGCCCGATCTCTGCAACCGGATCGAGGGCTGCGCGAAACCCGTGGTCGCGGCGCTGCATGGCACCGTTCTGGGCGGCGGGCTGGAACTGGCGCTGGCCGCCCATTACCGCATCGCCGACCCCGCCGCCCGGCTGGGTTTCCCCGAGATCACCCTCGGCCTGCTGCCCGGCGCCGGCGGCACCCAGCGCGCGCCACGGCTGATCGGGGCGGAAGCGGCGCTGCAGATGATGCTGACCGGCAAACCCATCCCGGCGGCGCAGGCCGGGGCGCTGCTGGACCGGCTGGCAACCGGCGATCTGGCCACCGATGCGCTGGCCTACGCGCAGGAACTGGCCGACACCGGCGCGCCGCCGCGCCCGACCTGCGACCGGGCGGACGGGATGGCAGACCCAGATGCCTTTGCCGCCGCCGTCGCCGCCGCGCGGGACCGCATCGGCAACAACCCCGACCTGCCCGCGCCGAGCCATATCGTCGATTGCGTCGCAGCCGTGCCGCGCCTGCCCTTCACCGCCGGTCTGGGGCTGGAACGCGCGGCCTTCCTCGCCTGCCGCGACTCCGCCGCCTCGGCCGGGCTGCGCCACGCCTTTCTGGCCGAACGCCGCGCAGCGCATGTGCCCGAATCCGACGCCGCGCCGCGCGCGGTGGATCACGTCGGCATCGTCGGCGGCGGGCTGATGGGGGCGGGCATCGCCGTCGCTTGCCTGACCGCCGGGCAGCGCGTCACACTGGCTGAACGTGACGCGGGCGCGGCAGACAAGGCGGCGGCCCGCGTGGCCGACCTGATCCGCCGCGCCGTCACGCGCGGCCGCGCGACCGAGGCGCAGGCCGCCGACCGGCTGGCGCGCTTTGCCGCCGTGGTGGGGGCGGACGGCCTCGCCCCCGTCGATCTGGCCATCGAGGCGGTGTTCGAGGATTTCGACGCCAAGGCGGCGGTCTTTGCCGATCTCGACGCCGTGCTGCGCCCCGGCGCGGTGCTGGCGACAAACACCTCCTACCTCGACATCGACGCGCTGGCCGCCACCACCGCGCGCCCCGGCGACGTGATCGGGCTGCATTTCTTCTCGCCCGCCCATGTGATGAGGCTGCTGGAGGTGGTGCCTGGCGCGCGGACCGATCCGGGCGTTGTGGCGACCGGCTTTGCGCTGGCGAAACGTCTGGGAAAGATCGCCGTGCGCGCGGGCAATGCCGACGGCTTCATCGGCAACCGTATCCTCGCCGCCTATCGCACCGCCACCGATTTCCTGCTGGAGGATGGCGCGACCCCCGCGCAGATCGACGCCGCGATGCGCGATTTCGGCATGGCGATGGGGCCGTATGAGGTGCTGGACATGGCGGGGCTGGAAATCTCCTGGGCGCGGCGGAAGCGCCTCGCCGCCACCCGCAACCCCGCCGAGCGGTATGTGCGCATCGGCGACCTGCTGTGCGAGGCCCGGCGCTTCGGCCAGAAGACCGGGCGCGGCTACTACCGGCACGACGGCGGCAAGCCGGTGGAGGATACGGAGGTGCTGGACCTGATCGCCGCCGAACGGGCGCGCAAGGGCATCGCCCCGCGCGACATCGGCGCGAGCGAGATCCAGCGCCGCGCGCTGGCCGCGATGGCGAACGAGGGCGCAAGGCTGCTCGCCGGCGGCATCGCGCTGCGGCCCTCCGACATCGACGTGGTGCTGCTGGCGGGCTACGGCTTTCCGCGCTGGCGCGGCGGGCCGATGAAGGCTGCCGACATGGCGGGCCTGCCGGGGCTGCTGGACGACCTGACGCGCTGGGCCGGGGCCGAGGGCACGTTCTGGACGCCTGCGCCGCTGATCGCGGACCTTGTCGCGCAGGGCAGGGGGTTCGATGACCTGAACGGGGCAGGCGGCGCCGAAAAGGCGTGAGCAATCCTTTCGATCAGGTTAACAAAAAATGCGAAATCGTTTGATTGCAAGGGCTTGAGATTCTGCTCACGCGTGAGCAGACCCCCCGCTCACGCCAGGATCACCCCCATCACCACCATCATCAACCCGATGGCCGACACCGCCAGCGCCCCCAGATTCATCGCCACCGCCCACTGCAGCCGCGCCCTCAAGGCCGCATCGTCCAGCCCCGCCCGCCGCGCCCGGATCGTGTAGACGATCACCCAGATCAGCCCCCCGATCCCCGCCAGAGAAACCGCCGCCCCCGTCCAGATCAGCCAGTCCATGCCCGCCTCCGATTGCCCCTTGCCCGCCCCTAGTCCAGCCCGCCCGCCCACGCAACCCGCCCACACACCCCGCCCCTTGCCGAGCCCCCGGCCGGGGGCTAGGAACGGCCCGACCCAGAACAGGAGCCCCCCATGTCCGACGCATCCGACGCCGCCTACAACGTGACCGCCGAGGAGCTGCGCCAGTTCATCGAACGCTACGAGCATCTGGAGGCCGAGAAGAAGGACATCGTGGACCAGCAGAAAGAGGTCATGGCCGAAGCCAAGGGCCGCGGCTACGACACCAAGGTGCTGCGCAAGGTCATCGCGCTGCGGAAGCGCGACAAGGACGACATCGCCGAGGAAGAGGCGGTGCTGGAGATGTACAAGGCCGCCCTCGGCATGGCCTGACGCGTCCCGGACGCCAAAGCAGATCCTGACATTGTTGCCCCGGCGCATGTTGATTGCGCATGGCCCACGCATGGCCTTGTGAAACTTTCTTGCGCAATGCTATGTGGTCCGGTCAATCCGGGGCCTGTCGCGGCCCCTCGGCGGGATATGGGGGATCACGGGTGAAGATCGGGGCACCGAAAGAGATTTTCGAGGGCGAGGCGCGCGTCGCCATGACGCCGGATTCGGCCATCCAGCTTCAGAAACTGGGCCATGAATGTATCATCCAGTCCGGCGCCGGGCAGCTGGCCGGATTTTCCGACGCCGACTACGCCGCAGCCGGGGTGGAGGTGGTCCCGAGCGCTGAAGCGCTGTGGCAGGGTGCCGACGTGGTCATCAAGGTCCGCGGCCCGTCGGATGAGGAAGCCGCGCATCTGCGGTCGGGCCAGACGCTGATCTCCTTCTTCTGGCCCGCCCAGAACGAGGCGCTGATGGAGGCCTGCCGCGCCCGCGGCGCCACGGTCGTCGCGATGGACATGGTGCCGCGGATCTCCCGCGCGCAGAAGATGGACGCCCTGTCGTCGATGGCCAACATCGCCGGCTACCGCGCAGTCATCGAGGCCGGCAACAACTTCGGCCGGTTCTTCACCGGCCAGGTGACGGCCGCGGGCAAGGTGCCGCCGGCCAAGGTGCTGGTCGTCGGCGCGGGTGTCGCGGGTCTGGCCGCCATCGGAACAGCGACCAGCCTGGGTGCCATCACCTATGCCTTCGACGTTCGCCCCGAAGTGGCCGAGCAGATCGAATCGATGGGCGCCGAGTTCGTGTTCCTGGAGTTCGAGGAAGCCCAGGACGGCGCAGCGACCGGGGGCTACGCCGCCCCGTCGAGTCCGGAGTTCCGTGAAAAGCAGCTGGCCAAGTTCCGCGAACTCGCCCCCGACATGGACATCGTCATCACCACCGCCCTGATCCCTGGACGGCCCGCGCCGAAGCTGTGGACCGAGGATATGGTCCGGATGATGCGCAACGGGTCCGTCATCGTGGACCTTGCGGCAGAACGCGGCGGCAACTGCGATCTGACCATCCCGGACGAGAAGATCGTGACCGACAACGGCGTCACCATCGTCGGCTACACCGATTTCCCCAGCCGGATGGCGACCCAGTCCTCGACGCTCTACGCCACCAACATCCGGCATATGCTGACCGACCTGACGCCCGGCAAGGACGGCATCATCAACCACAACATGGAAGACGACGTGATCCGCGGCGCGACGGTGACGCATGCAGGAGAGATCACCTTCCCGCCGCCGCCGCCCAAGGTGCAGGCGATCGCGGCCGCGAAGCCGAAGGAAAAGAAGAAGGAACTTACCCCGGCCGAAAGGCGCGAGCAGGAAGTCACCGCCTTCCGCGCCGAGACGCGGCGGCAGGTTGCGCTGCTGGCCATTGGCGGCGCCGCGATCATGGCGGTCGGGCTTGTCGCGCCCGAAAGCTTCATGCGCAACTTCATCATCTTCGTGCTGGCCGTCTTCGTGGGCTTTCAGGTGATCTGGAATGTCAGCCACTCGCTGCATACGCCCCTGATGGCGGTCACGAATGCGATTTCGTCGATCATCATCCTTGGCGCGCTGATGCAGATCGGATCGACCTCGATCCTGATCACGCTGCTGGCGGCGCTGGGCATCCTGATGGCGGCGGTCAACATCTTCGGCGGTTTCATGGTGACACGGCGCATGCTCGCCATGTTCCAGAAATCCTGAGCGGGCGGGAGACGGGGTAATGGATTTCGGTTTCACCATGGCGGCCTACGCGGTCGCAACGGTCCTGTTCGTGCTCTCGCTCGGGGGCTTGTCGAACCAGGAGAAGGCCAAGCGCGCGGTCTGGTACGGCATCGTCGGCATGGCGGTGGCGATTGTCGCCACGATGATCGGCCCGGGCAGCGGGCTTTGGGCGCTGTCTCTGATCCTGATCGCGCTGGGCGGGGTCGTGGGCTGGCAACTGGCCACGCGGGTGCAGATGACCCAGATGCCAGAACTTGTGGCGATCATGCACAGCCTCGTGGGCCTTGCTGCGGTCTTCGTCGGTCTGAACGCGCATCTGGAGATCGGCCGCGTCGCGTCGGATTTCGCCGCGGCCACGCTGCCTTTTCCGCAACCGGCGGGGCCAATGTCGACCGCTGCCTATCAGCTCTGGCTGGGCATGACCGACTTTGCCATGATCATCGGCAAGAAGACCGCGGTAGAGGTCACGATTCTGCGCATTGAACTGATGCTGGGCATCTGGATCGGCGCGGTCACTTTCACCGGCTCGGTCGTGGCCTATGGCAAGCTGGCGGGCCGGATCGGCAGCGCGCCGGTGCAACTGCCCGGCGGGCATCTGCTGAACGCGGCCGCGGCGGGGCTTTCGGTGGTCTTTGCGGCGCTCTACCTCGTCTGGGCCGGCAGCCCGGCGGCATCGCTTCTGGCGCTGATCGTGCTGACGGCGCTTGCGCTTTTCATCGGCTATCACCTGATCATGGGCATCGGCGGGGCCGACATGCCGGTCGTCGTGTCGATGCTGAACAGCTATTCCGGCTGGGCGGCGGCGGCCATCGGCTTCAGCCTTGGCAACGAATTGCTGATCGTGGTCGGCGCGCTTGTGGGTTCGTCGGGGGCGATCCTCTCCTACATCATGTGCAAGGCGATGAACCGTAGCTTCGTCAGCGTGATTCTGGGCGGCTTTGGCGGCACCTCTGGCCCGCAGATGGAGGTGGAGGGCGAGCAGATCGCCATCGACGCCAGCGGCGTGGCCGCGGCGCTGAACGATGCCGACTCGGTCATCATCGTGCCCGGCTATGGTATGGCGGTGGCCCAGGCGCAGCAATCGGTCAGCGAACTGACCCGCAAGCTGCGCGCCAAGGGCAAGACCGTCCGCTTCGGCATCCACCCCGTTGCCGGCCGCCTGCCGGGGCACATGAACGTGCTGCTGGCCGAGGCCAAGGTGCCCTATGACATCGTGCTGGAGATGGACGAGATCAACGACGATTTCCCGCAGACCGACGTGGCCATCGTCATCGGCTCGAACGACATCGTCAATCCGGCCGCGCAGGAAGACCCGAACAGCCCCATCGCCGGGATGCCGGTGCTGGAGGTCTGGAAGGCAAAGCAGGTCTTCGTGTCCAAACGCGGTCAGGGCACCGGCTATTCGGGCATCGAGAACCCGCTGTTCTACAAGGAGAACACGCGGATGTTCTATGGCGATGCGAAGAAATCGCTCGATGCGCTGCTACCGCTGATCGACGACTGACCTTGTGCCGCGCCCACTCGGGTGCGGCGCGGGGGCCACGGCGACGTGCTTCGCCGCGGGTGCCGTGGACTTCGGAAGGTTTCCGATTATCCTGCGGTGCAGCATCGAAGGGGGCGCGCCATGACGCCGATCGAGGACCACCCGCTGCGCTATGCGCTGGCGAACGAGTTGCACGCGCGGCCCTTCCCCTCGCTTGAAGCGCCGTGCCACGCGATCTTCGTTGCGATCAAGCAATCCGAGGATGCCGCGGGCCGCGACCGGGGGCTGGACCGCGCCCATCTGCTGGCGCTGCTGGATCGGTTCGGCGCCAGCCACCCTTCGCCCGGTGCCACGCATTATTTCGGCGACATCGGCAAGCACAAGCTGAAGTGGGAGAACCACACCGAATTCGTGACCTACAGCGCCTTTGCCGCCGGCGTGGCCGACCGACCCTTTGACCCCACCCGCTACGATGCCTTTCCCGACGACTGGCTGGCGCAGGCGCCGGGTGTTCGCATGACCTCGGTCCTGATCCGGGTGGAACCGATGCCAGAGGATGAGGCGACGATCGGCGTGAAACTGGCGGACTGGTTCGTGCCCGAAAGCCTGGCCTGCAGCCGGGTTCTGGATGGCACCGCAATCATCGCCAGCGATTTCCGAATCGACGGCGCAGGCCATATCCGCATGGCAGTGTTCGTGCGGCCCGACGCGGGCGCGCGCCGGGTCGGGCGGATCGTGCAGCGCCTGTGCGAGATCGAGACCTACAAGACGATGTCGATGCTGGGGCTGTCGCGCACCCGGCAGCTTTCGCCTCGGATGGGAGAGTTGGACGTGCAGCTGTCGCAGCTGGTGGGCGACCTGTCCGGCAGCGACGGCAGCGCGGATCGAACCTTGCAGGAACTGCTCGCGATCTCGGCGGAGCTTGAGCAACTGCTGGTGCAATCATCCTTCCGCTTCGGCGCGACCGGGGCCTATGAGGCGCTGGTGAACCAGCGTATTCGCGTGCTGCGCGAAGAACGGTTCGAAGGGCGACAGACATTTGGCGAGTTCATGATGCGGCGCTACGATCCCGCCATGCGGACCACGAAGTCGGCCGAGGGGCGGCTGCAGTCGCTGGCCGAGCGTGCGGCGCGTGCGGGGGATTTGCTGCGCACGCGCGTCGATGTGGAACGCTCGGCCCAGAACCAGAAGCTGCTGGAAAGCATGGATCACCGCGCCGACATGCAATTGCGCCTGCAGCGGACGGTCGAGGGGCTGTCGGTGGTGGCAATCAGCTACTACGCGGTCAATCTTGCCAGCTATCTGGCGCTGCCAGCGGCAGAGCCGCTGGGTCTGTCCAAGACCGTGGTGACGGCCGCGCTCACTCTGCCGGTAGTGCTGCTTGTCTGGTCGATGGTGCGCCGGATCCGGCGGAAGATCGAGTGAGCAGCATATCGGTCAGGCGTCCGCCCAGGGCGATGGCCGCCAGCGCCAGCAGGGCCGCGACCGACAGCGTCGGAATGCCCGACAGCCCCGCACCCAGCGTGCAGCCACCCGCCAGCACCCCGCCAAACCCCATCAGCGCCGCGCCGGACAGGTAGCGCCCGGTCTCGCGCGGGCTGGAAAAGCTCTGCCAGGCGAACTGGCGCAGGGCGAGCGTCAGCAACAGGCTGCCGAGCAGCGTACCCGCGACCAGCCCGACGCCGAAGTTCGGCGTGATCGAGGTGGCGGCGATGCCGTAGAACAGCGTATCCGCCCAAGGCGCGGTGTAGGAGATCGCCTCGACCGGGATCGGGTCGAAATCGTCCTGCAGAACAAGGCCCGTGCCGACCCAGGCAATCGGCACCAGAAGGCCGATCAGCGCGCCAAGCACCAGCCCGCGCGGCCCGGCGCCCGACCGAAGGGCGACCGCGAGCGCGACAAAGGCCAGCGCGGCGGCCCACAGGACCGCCCCACCGGGCAGGGCAGAAAGGCTGGCGAAGTCACCAAGCGGCAGGCGCAGGTCGCCCGCCGCTGTGCGCAGCGGGGCGAACACGCCGCGCATGGTCGCATGGGCAACGATGGCAAGCGTCAATAGCACCAGAACCGCGCGCAGGTTGCCAGTGCCCGAAAGCACCGTCAGCCGTGACACGCAGCCCCGCGCCAGAACCATGCCCGCCCCGAACATCAGCCCGCCCAGCACGATCGCCACCACCGGCAGGTTCGCATCGAGGAAGCGGTGACCGGCAAGGTCGATCATCCCCGCCAGGCTGGCCGCCTGCGTGCCGGTCACCGCGACCGCCAGCGCCATCAGCCAGACCCCCAGCGCCGGGCGCCGCTCCTCCACGGGGCCGGCGACGGCGCGGCGAAAACAGAAACGAGAGGCATTCGCCAGCGCACCGAAGGCAAGCCCGATAAACAGGCCGAACCACGCGCTGGCCGCGCGCGGGTCAAGGGTTTCGAACCCGAGGCTTTCGAACATGGTGCACCTGAATGCTTGCGATTGATCGGCCATCTGGACCGGACCAGCCAGAACGGCAAGGTCGCGCGCGCGCGAAGGCGGCGGTGCATCGGGAACAACGTTCGGGAAAGCGGATGTCTTGAGGATAGATGTTCCAGTAGGGCGCCTGTCGCAGAACAGGCGGCGCGAAGGGTGGAAGCCCGCCGCGACGGGCTTCTTATTTCCGCTGCAGGCTCAGCGCCCCCGGATGCGCGGGTCGAGCGCGTCGCGCAGCCCGTCGCCGATGAAGTTCACCGACAGCACGGTGAGCGAGATCAGAACCCCCGGCCAGACCACGCGGGCCGGATACTGCTCGATCCAGTCGCGCCCGTCATAGAGGATCCGCCCCCAGGTGGGGAAATCCGGCGGGAAGCCGAGGCCGAGGAACGACAGCGCGGATTCGGTGATGATTGCCGAGGCGATACCAAGCGTGGCTGACACCATGATCGGCGACAGCACGTTCGGGAGGATGTGCCGCGTCGTGATGCGCCGTGCCGGCGTGCCGATGGACCGCGCGGCCAGCACGAATTCGCGCTCCTTCAGGGCCAGCACGTCGCCCCGTACGATCCGCGCTGTCTGCATCCAGCTTGTGACCGCGATGGCCACGACGATCAGGATGAAGACACCAGACGCCTGTCCGAACAACCCCTCCAGCACATCGCGGAACAGCGCCACCAGGATCAGCAGCAGCGGCAGCAGCGGCAGCGCAAGGAACAGGTCGGTCAGTCGCATCAGCGGGCTGTCCAGCAGGCGGAAGTAGCCCGCCAGCACCCCGATCAGCGTGCCGAGGACGAGGCCGAGGAACATCGCCGTCAGCCCCACCAGCACGGATATGCGACCGCCGTGCATCATCCGCGCCAGCAGGTCGCGGCCCAACTGGTCGGTCCCCATCGGATGCGTCCAGCTTGACCCCTGGTTGCGCGCGCGGATGTCGATAAGCCCAGGATCGACCTGCCAGATCCACGGCCCGGCGGTCACGAACAGGATGATCGAGATGAACACGATCATGCCGCCCAAGGCGCCCTTGTGGGTCTTGAACTGGTCCCAGACGTCCCACCACTGGTTGCGGGGGGGGCGGAACGCCTGTTCCGGCGTGAACGGCTTGTGGGCGGCTGTCTCAGTCATAGCGGATCCGGGGATCGAGGATGCCGTAGAGCACGTCGGCGATCAGGTTGAACAGCACGATCAGAATGGCGAAGATGAAGGTGATCGTCTGCACCATCGGCCAGTCGCTGACGTAGATGGCGCGGATCAGCGCATCGCCCAACCCGTTCACGCGAAAGATCTGCTCGGTGATGATCGCGCCGGTAAAGACGGTGGGAATGCCGATGGCGATCACCGTCACGACCGGGATCATCGAGTTGCGCAGCACATGGATCAGCACCACCGTCTGCTCGCGCAACCCCTTGGCCCGCGCGGTGCGCACGTAGTCCTGGTTAAGGTTGTCCAGCATCGAGGCGCGCATGAAGCGGCTGATCTGGCTGGCGTTGTAGAGCGCGAGCACCGCGACCGGCATGATGATCTGCCGCACCTGGCGCATGAAGCTGTCCCAGTCGGTCACGCGCAGGGTGGTGTCGTACATCGACGGGAACCAGCCCAGCCAGACCGAGAAGATCAGGATGAAAACGACCCCGGTGAAGAAGGTTGGGACCGAGAACCCGACCATCGAGACGAAGGTGCCGGCCTGGTCGAACCACGAATACTGCCGGTAGGCCGAGATCACGCCGATCGGCAGCGCGATCAGGATGCCGAACAGATAGCCCAGCCCCACGACCCACAGGGTCTGCGGGATGCGCTGGATGATGATGTCGCCCACGGGAGAGCGCGTCTGCCACGACAGGATCCGCGGCCCCTCGGGCGCGATGTTCCAGCC
>JBJHCH010000123.1:0-10531 GCA_050485905.1 Paracoccaceae bacterium
TGGGAATGCACATTTCGCACGACATGACGCGGCAACTGGGCGGCCAGTTGGAGGTGCGCAACGCCGATGGCGGCAAGGGGGCGATGGTGACCCTGACGCTGCCACCGGCCGCGATCGCCGCGACCGACGCGCCCGACCGCGGGCCGACCGCCCTGCCCGACCTGACCCTTCAGCGGGTGCTGGTGGCAGAGGACAACCCGACGAATCAGGCCATCCTGGGCCAGATGCTGACCCGTCTGGGCGCAGAGTTCGAAATCGCCAGCGACGGCGCCGAGGCGGTGCATCTGCTGGACCGCGAACGCTTCGATCTCGCGCTGGTGGATATCGAGATGCCGTTCCTGTCGGGGATCGAGGTGATCCGGGCGCTGCGTTCGCGCACCGACGATCAGGGCCGGATTCCTGTTCTGGCAGTCACCGCCTATGTGCTCCGCGCCAACCGAGAGGCGATCTTTGCCGCCGGGGCCGATGGCATCCTCGCCAAGCCGGTGACGGGGATCGAGCCATTCGGCGCGGCCATTGCCGAGGTGCAGCGAAAGTCGGGCACGACGACCGAACCGCCCGCCGACGCGCCAGAGGCCGCCGATGGCTTCGACCATGCCCGCTTCCAGGGGCTGATGGCGGTGGCCGGCCCCGAGGGCGCGCGCGAGCTGCTGGACCGGGTGATCGAGGATCTGCACCGGGTAGAGCGCGAGACGGTGCAGGCGCTCGGCGAAGGCGACCGGGCAGAAGTGCGTGCCCAGACCCATGTCCTGATCGCCGTGTCGGGCGCGGTGGGCGCGGTGCGGCTGCAGGGGCTGGCGCAGGATCTGAACACGCTGGCCCATGACCGCGACGCCCCCGACATGACCGTGCTGGGAGAGGACCTGCTGGAAGAGCTGGACCGCATGATCGTCTTCCTGGGCCGCAAGCGCGAAGCCGAAGGCGTGCGACAATGAAGCCGGAGCGGAACACCGACACGCTTCTCCTGATCGAGGACACGCCCTCGCTGCGCATGGTCTACGAGACGATCCTGCGCGGCGGCGGCCATCAGGTGCAGTCTGCCGAAACGGCGGCCGAGGGGCTGGAGAAGTTCGTCCGCCTGACCCCCCGCGTCGTCCTTCTTGACCTGATGCTGCCGGACCGCGACGGCATCGCGCTGATGGGCGACATGCTGGCCCAGCAGCCGGAAACACGGGTCATCGTCATCACCTCCAACGGCTCGATCTCCAAGGCGGTGGAGGCGATGCGCACCGGGGCACATGACTTTCTGGTCAAACCCTTCGACGACCAGCGGTTCCTGCGCGCCGTCGCCAATGCCCAGGCGGCCAGCGGCGGCGCGCTGCCGGTCGCGGGGCCGGACCTGCCGCCCAGCCTGCGCAGCCGCGACGGCGCGGGCAGCGAAAGCTTCATCGGCACCTCGCCCCCGATGCAGGAGGTCTATGGCCGCATCCGGTCGGTCGCGCGGTCGATGGCCACGGTCTTCATCACCGGCGAATCCGGCACCGGCAAGGAGCTCTGCGCCCAGGCGATCCACGCCGGATCGGCCCGCGCCACCGGCCCGTTCATCGCGCTCAACTGCGGCGCCATCCCCGCCGACCTGCTGGAGTCAGAGGTGTTCGGGCACCTGAAGGGCAGCTTCACCGGCGCCGTGACCGACAAGATCGGCGCCGCGGCGGCGGCCGACGGCGGCACGCTGTTCCTGGACGAGATCTGCGAGATGGACATGGCGCTGCAAACGAAGCTCCTGCGCTTCTTGCAGACCTCCACCATCCAGCCGGTCGGTGCGGCCCGCCCGCGCAAGGTCGATGTCCGCATCCTGTGTGCCACGAACCGCGACCCGCTGGAGGCCGTGCGCCAGGGCCGGTTCCGCGAGGATCTTTACTACCGCCTCCATGTCGTGCCGATCCACATGCCCGCGCTCCGCGACCGCGGCACCGATGTGATCGACATCGCCCAATCCCTGCTCGAACGCTTCTCGCGCGAAGAGGGGCGGCAGTTCAGCAGCATGGACGCGCCGGTGGAATCGCTGTTCCAGCGCCTGCCCTGGCCCGGCAACGTGCGCCAGTTGCGCAACGTGCTGTGGAATGTGGTGCTGCTGAACGAGGGGCCGCTCGTCACCCTGCCGATGCTGCCCGCCGATCTGGGCCACGGCGGCCTGCGCGCCCCGGCCGACCTGCCCGCCGCCGCAACGGGTCTGGCCGAACTGCTGGCGGGCCGCACCATGGCCGAGATCGAGGATCTGGTGATCGAGGCCGCCATCTCCCGCCACGACGGCTCCATCCCCCGCGCCGCGCGCGAACTCGACCTCTCGCCCTCGACGCTGTATCGAAAGCGCGAACGGCGCCACGACGCCTAGTCCCCCCGTCAGGTGAACTGCTCGCGCGTCAGCCGTTCCTCCAGCCCATGGCCGGGATCGAACAGGATGCGGTGGCACACGCTGGGCTCGCTGCGGATCTCCACGCTGACCACGTTGCGCACCGACCGGCTGTCGGCATCGGCCATCACCGGCCGCCGCTCGGCGCTCAGCACATCCAGCCGCACCACGGCCGATTTGTGCAGGATCGCCCCGCGCCAGCGCCGGGGCCGGAACGCGGCCATCGCGGTCAGCGCCAGCACGTCCGACCCGATGGGCAGGATCGGCCCATGCGCCGAATAGTTGTAGGCGGTGGACCCGGCGGGCGTGCAGACCAGCGCGCCGTCACACACCAGCTCGTCCATCCGCGTCCGCCCGTCCACGGTGATCTTCAGCTTCGCCGCCTGCGGCCCCTGCCGCAGCAGGCTCACCTCGTTGATCGCCAGCGCCCGGTGTTCCTGCCCGTCCATCGTGACCGCATGCATCGCCAGCGGGTTGATGACGGTTTCCTCTGCCGCCGCCAGCCGCTCGATCAGCCCGTCCTCGGCATAGCCGTTCATCAGGAAACCGATGGTGCCCCGGTTCATGCCATAGACCGGCAGGCCCAGCGCCTGAGATCCGTGCAGCGTGTCCAGCATGAAGCCGTCGCCACCCAGCGCCACGATCACATCCGCGGCCTCTGGCGGGGCGTCGCCATAGCGCGCCACCAGCCGGTCGCGCGCGTCCAGCGCCGCCGGGTTGGAACTCGCGGTGAATGCGATGCGCTCTCGGCCGGCCATCCTGTCCTCCCCGGTCCGCGCAGTCTTTGCCCGCGCAAGCCGGAATGACAAGCCCGGCCCCGGCCGCGGTGGCGCTTTACCGCAGGCCGGGGTCGGAATCGGAACTTCCCGCGCCCTTGCCTTTGCGCTATTCAGCGCCATTCTCAGCCCGGCCCGCAGCACAGGAGTTGCCCATGAACGCCCCCCATCGTGACAGCGGTTTCTTTGGCGAAGACCTGTCCTCGCGCGATCCCGAGATCTTCGGCGCGATCCGCAAGGAACTGGGCCGCCAGCAGGACGAGATCGAGTTGATCGCCTCCGAAAACATCGTCAGCCGCGCGGTGATGGAGGCGCAGGGCAGCGTGATGACGAACAAATATGCCGAGGGCTATCCGGGCAAGCGCTACTACGGCGGCTGCCAGTATGTGGACATCGCCGAGCAACTGGCCATCGACCGCGCGTGCGAACTGTTCGGCGTGCAATTCGCCAATGTGCAGCCCAATTCCGGCTCACAGGCCAATCAGGGTGTTTTCACCGCGCTGATCCAGCCCGGCGACACGATCCTCGGCATGAACCTCGCCAGCGGCGGGCACCTGACCCACGGCGCGGCGCCCAACCAGTCCGGCAAGTGGTTCAATGCCATCCAGTATGGCGTGCGCCAGCAGGACAACCTGATCGACTACGATCAGGTCGCCGCACTGGCGGCAGAGCATCAGCCGAAGCTGATCATCGCCGGCGGCTCCGCCATTCCGCGGGTGATCGACTTTGCCCGCTTCCGCGAGATCGCGGATTCGGTGGGCGCCTATCTGCTGGTGGACATGGCCCATTTCGCCGGTCTGGTCGCGGGCGGCGTCCACCCCTCGCCCTTCCCGCATGCCCATGTCGCCACCACCACCACGCACAAGACGCTGCGCGGCCCGCGCGGCGGCATGATCCTGACGAATGACGAGGCGATTGCGAAAAAGGTCAATTCCGCGATCTTCCCCGGCATCCAGGGCGGGCCGCTGATGCATGTCATCGCCGCCAAGGCCGTGGCGTTCAGAGAGGCGCTGCGGCCAGAGTTCAAATCCTACGCCGCGCAGGTGGTGAAGAACGCGCAGGCCCTTGCCGACCAGTTGCAGAAGGGTGGCCTTGATATCGTCACCGGCGGCACCGACACCCATGTGATGCTGGTGGACCTGCGGCCCAAGGGCGTGAAGGGCAATGCCACCGAAAAGGCGCTGGGGCGTGCGCACATCACCTGCAACAAGAACGGCATCCCGTTTGACCCCGAAAAGCCCACCATCACCTCCGGCGTCCGCCTCGGCACCCCCGCCGGCACGACCCGCGGCTTTGCCGAGGCCGAGTTCCGGCAGGTCGCCGACTGGATCGTCCGCGTGGTCGATGGCCTTGCCGCGAAGGGCGAGGACGGCAATGCCGAGGTCGAGGCCGCCGTGAAGGCCGAGGTTCAGGCCCTCTGCGCCCGCTTCCCGATCTATCCGGGGATGTGATCCCCTGAAGGCCCGTGCGTCGGCACGGGCCGGTTTCACGCGCGCCTCGCTACAGCCGCACCCACTGTCATCCCCGCGAAAGCGGGGACCTCTCGGCAGTCCACGCAAGCCCCCGAAATCCGTGCCAAACAGTTACGGCACGGTTAACAAAAAATCGAATATCGTTTCAGATCAGTGGCTTGATATTTTGGGCACGCGTGCCCAAACCCCTCAAACCCGCCCCAGCTTCGCCTCCCGCGCCGCCTTCAGCCGGGAAAAATCATCCCCCGCATGATAGGACGACCGCGTCAGCGGCGTGGCCGAAACCATCAGGAACCCCTTGCCCCAGGCCGCCTTTTCATAGGCCGCGAATTCCTCGGGCGTCACAAACCGATCCACCCGGTGATGCTTTGGCGTCGGCTGCAGATACTGCCCGACGGTCAGAAAATCCACATCCGCCGCCCGCATGTCATCCATCACCTGAAGCACCGATTGCCGATCCTCGCCCAGCCCGACCATGATGCCCGACTTGGTGAACATCGACGGATCCAGCTCCTTCACCCGCTGCAGGATCCGCAAGGAATGGAAATACCGCGCCCCCGGCCGCACCTCGGGGTAAAGGCCGGGCACTGTTTCCAGATTGTGGTTGAACACATCGGGCCGCGCCTCGACCACCGCCTCCAGCGCCCCCGGCCCGCAGCGCAGGAAATCCGGCGTCAGCACTTCGATCGTCGTACCCGGACTGCGATGCCGGATCGCCCGGATCGTCTGCGCGAAATGCTCCGCCCCGCCATCCTCCAGATCGTCCCGGTCCACGGACGTGACGACTACATGGTTCAGCCCCAGCGTCTCCACCGCATGGGCCACCCGCCCCGGCTCGAACACATCCAGCGCCTGCGGCCGCCCCGTCGCCACGTTGCAGAAGGTGCAGCCCCGGGTGCAGATCTCGCCCATGATCATCATGGTCGCGTGCCCCTGACTCCAGCACTCGCCCACATTCGGACACCCCGCCTCCTCACAGACCGTCACCAGCCTGTTGCTGCGCAGAATATCGCGGGTTTTCTTGTAGCCCTCCGACGTCGGCGCCTTCACCCGGATCCATGCCGGCTTCTTCGGCTGCGCCTGATCGGCCCGGTGGGCCTTTTCCGGGTGGCGCTCGGTCGGAACGGTCAGATCGCGCGGGGTCATCGGTGCCTCAGCCTTGGTTCACACTCAAATACCCCCTTCGCGCAGGATTGTCCAAAACCATCACTCACCAGATGGCTGCATTGCATCCCGCGCATAAGGACGGGCCCGAAACGCGAAAGGGCGCGGGACAATCCCGCGCCCTTTGCGCTGCTCCGCCTGTATTCTTCTTCAGCGCCTCATCCGATCAGCGAATCCGATCCGCCGTAGCTTTCGTCGTAATGCCGCTTCAGCCGCTGCAGCGCGATGCGCAGCACGATCTTGCCCGACCGCGCCGCCCAGCCCATCCGCCGCTCGGCCGTCTCCAGCCCTTCCAGATAGCAGCAGCACCGCAGCACCATGTCACCCAGCCCGGGACCCAGATCCCGCAGCGCCGCCGCCACACGCTCGCGCGCGCCACGCGGCCCCTCGGCCGGGCCGCCGCCCGCCGCGCCGAATGCGCCGCGGTCGCCTGCCGTCAGGAACCTGTCCCAGTTCTGCGCGACGCGTGTGCCCATCTGCGCCAGTTCGAAATCCTCGCGCAAACGTTCGGCCGCGGCGATCAGATCAGGGGACAGGAAGGGCTTGCCGTCCTTGTCGCGGCGACGGCCGAGCGCGGCAACCGGGCTCTCGGCCATGTTGTAGCGCACCCGACGAGACCCGCCATCCTCCTCATCCTCGACGTCGCGCTCACCCCAGATGCGGTGCTGCTCGGCGAAGGGTGTCGCCGCTTCAGCAAAGCCAGCGCGCGCGTGCTCCTCGGCCGCCAGCAGCCGCTTCAGCGCGGCACGGCCAGTTGCGGTGATCTCATAGGTGGCGACCCGGCCGTTGGCGCGGCAGGCGATCCATTCCTTCAGCGCAAATGCCTGAGCGACGGCGCGTTCCACCACAGCGATGCGCGCGGGTTTGCCGCCCGGCAGATCACGCAGCACGACGGCACGCTCCATTTCGGGCGCGATGGCCAACAGCGCACCGGGCTCACACAGGCGGCGGAGGATCCGCCGTCCCTCGCGGTCGATCGTCGCCTCGTCAGAGATTATCGGGTCAGGACGCAGGGCAGCAGTCATCTTTATCTTGTCCTTCCTGGCATTGATCTTTCCATCTCGGGCAGTGGTTCCGGCAAGCCGCAGCAGCGCCTCATCCACCAACGGGTCATCACGGCGACTCTCGAACCGGCGCACCTGCCGCAGCACGGTCGAGGCGTGACACCCCTCGGACCGTGCCAGTTCGCGGAGGGACATCCCGCCTTCCACGTGCGACAGATAGAGTCGGACGGAATCCGGCAACCATGCCGGCAAAGCGCAGCCGTCCTTGTCCGTCGTCGACATCCCTTCGCCCCCGGTTCGCGCCGACGTTTCCGCCGGCAACGGATACAGGATCCGTTAAGGTTAACGTGGCTTAGCAATGGTTACATTCCGGTTAATATTCGCCGATAATGCCCATCATTGTTTCCAATGGCTAAACTATCTTGAAGGCGGCGTGCGCCGATTCAGGCAGGTCGGCAACACCCGCATAGGTTGAGTCATTCTAGGCGCTCAGACAAGGAGCTGCCACAATGATGAACCTTCGCAATATCGATCTTTCAGAAACCGACTACTGGGTCCAGGTTGCCGCGCTGCGCCGACCCCAACTGCTGATCCGGGCGGCGCGACACGGGTTGGCGGACTACCGGCGAGAGCGTGACCTGCGCCGGGTGCTGGGAACTGCCGCGCCCCCTGCACCGCGACGCGCCCTGCCGCTGCTGCTGGCCGAGGAAGAGCGGATCAACGAACTGCGCCGCACGGATGATGCGGGTTACGATGCGCATCGTCACATCCTGACGCTGGTGGCCCTTCTGGGGGAATTGCAGGAGATGCCACGCCCGGTTCCGCATCTATTCGTGGTGGCCGATGCAGTCACCACGACCAGATGATGTGGCCGAGCCTGAAGTGGCGCGTGGGGGCGCGTCACATGAAGGCGTCAGGCATTTCGCCCTTGCGGCGATCAACGAACGCCTGCAGCGCCTCGGCGATGCCCGGGTCGATGGCGGGCGGCTGATAGTCGCCCAGCATCTTCGTCACGCGGGCCCGTGCCAGTGCCACGGTGTCCCGCGCGCCCTCTTCCTCCCAGGTCTCGAAGGGCTTGTAGTCGAGCATCTCGCTCCGCCAGAAGGCGGTCTTGAAATTGGCCTGGGTGTGGGCGCAGCCGAGGTAGTGCCCCCCCGGCCCAACCTCGCGAATCGCATCCATCGCCTGGCCGTTTTCGGTCAGATCGATTCCCCGCGCCAGCCCGTGAAGCGCGCCAAGCTGGTCGGCATCCATGACGAATTTCTCGAAGCTGGAGACCAGCCCACCCTCCAGCCAGCCGCAGGCATGGAGCATGAAGTTAACGCCGGCCAGCAGCGCCATGTTAAGACTGTTGGCTGATTCGTAAGCCGCCTGGGCGTCCGGCAGCTTCGACCCGCAGAAGGCCCCGCCGGATCGATAGGGCAACCCCAGACGCCGCGCCAGTTGCCCCGCGCCATAGGTGATCAGCGCGGCCTCGGGCGTGCCAAAGGTCGGCGCGCCGGAATTCATGTCGATCGAGGTGACGAAAGCGCCGAAGATCACCGGCGCGCCTGGCCGGATCAACTGGCTGTAGGCGACGCCCGCCAGCACCTCGGCCAGAACCTGAGTCAGCGTTCCCGCAACCGTCACCGGCGCCATTGCCCCGCCGACGATGAACGGGCTGATGATGCTCGCCTGCCCGGCTGCCGCATAGACCTCCAGCGCGCCCATCATCACCGCGTCGAAGGTAAGCGGCGAGTTGATGTTGATGAGCGAGGTCATCACGCAGTTCTGGTCCACGAACTCGGCGCCGAACAGCACCTTCGCCATCTCCACCGAATCGGCGGCGCGGCTGGGTTCGGTGACCGACCCCATGAAGGGCTTGTCCGACAGCGTCATATGCGCCAGCAGCATGTCCAGATGGCGCTTGTTTACCGGCAGGTCCGTCGGCTCGCAAACCGTGCCGCCGGAATGGTGAAGCCATTTCGACATGTAGCCGAGCTTCACGAAGTCCCGGAAATCCTCGATCGTCGCATAGCGGCGCCCGCCCACGGCATCGCGCACGAAGGGCGGGCCGTAAACGGGGGCTAGAACGAGGTTGCGCCCGCCGATTTCGACATTCCGGGCCGGGTTCCGCGCATGCTGGGAGAATGTGCCGGGCGCGGTGGCGCAAAGCTGCCGCGCCAGCCCGCGCGGGATTCTCACGCGTTCACCATCGACCGAGGCGCCGGCTGCGCGCCAGCGGTCCAGCGCGCCCGGATTCTCGGGGAAATTTACGCCAATCTCTTCCAGAACCGTCTCGGCGTTGGCCTCGATGATCTCGAGCGCCTCGGCGTTCAGAACCTCCAGATTGGGCACGTTGCGCTCGATGAACCGCGCCGTCTCGAAGCTGACGGCCGAACGTTCCGCCCGCCGCGCCGCGCCACCGCCGCCACGCGCGCGCCGTCCTGCAAGTGCCGCGTCGCTCATACCATGCCCTCCGACCGCAAATCTGGCAGCTTGATACCTGCACACGCTGCTGCCGCATGAAAGGATTGCGTCGCCTCGCGGCACAAACCGACATCACGCTTGCGCCCATGCCGCCACCGCCCTAAGCCACCGCCATGACCCATCAGCGCCTTCTGATCATCGATTTCGGCAGCCAGGTGACGCAGTTGATCGCCCGCCGCCTGCGCGAGTTGAATGTCTACTGTGAGATCCACCCCTATCAGCGGGTGGACGACGCCTTTCTGGCCGAGTTTGCGCCACGCGCCGTGATCCTTTCGGGCGGGCCGGATTCAGTTACCCGCCCCGGCAGCCCCCGCGCACCGGAAAGCCTCTGGTCGCTCGGCGTGCCGGTTCTGGGAATCTGCTACGGCCAGCAGACGATGATGCAGCAGCTTGGCGGCCGGGTCGAAAGTGGTCACGGCACCGCAGAGTTCGGCCGCGCCTGGGTCACGCCGGGCGATGACCGCCTGCCCCTGCTGGACGGCTGGTTCGACCCTGAACGGAATGGCGGCCGCGAACAGGTCTGGATGAGCCACGGCGACCACGTCGCCGCCATCGCCCCCGGCTTCCGTGTCTTCGGCACATCCTCTGGCGCGCCCTTTGCCATCACCGCCGACCCCGACCGGCGCTTCTATGCCGTCCAGTTCCACCCCGAGGTGCACCACACCCCCAACGGCGCCAGGCTCTACGCAAACTTCGTGCGAGAGGCGGGCTTCACCGGCGACTGGACGATGGGCGCCTACCGGGATGAGGCCATCGCGAAGATCCGCGAACAGGTGGGCGAGGCCCGCGTGATCTGCGGCCTGTCGGGTGGCGTGGATTCCTCTGTTGCCGCCGTCCTGATTCACGAAGCTATCGGCGACCAGCTCACCTGCGTCTTCGTCGATCACGGCCTGCTACGTCTGGGCGAGGCGGAACAGGTCGTCGGCATGTTCCGCGATCACTACAACATCCCCCTGATCCACGCCGACGAGGCCGATCTTTTCATTGACGCCCTCGACGGCGTTTCGGACCCGGAGGTGAAGCGCAAGACCATCGGCCGGCTGTTCATCGAGGTTTTCGAGAAACACGCGAAATCCGTGGGCGGGGCGGAGTTCCTGGCCCAGGGCACGCTCTACCCCGACGTGATCGAAAGCGTCAGCTTCTCGGGCGGGCCGTCGGTCACGATCAAGTCGCACCACAATGTCGGCGGTCTGCCGGAAAAGATGGGCATGAAGCTGGTCGAGCCCCTGCGCGAACTGTTCAAGGACGAAGTGCGCGCGCTTGGTCGAGAACTGGGCCTGCCCGACAGCTTCA
>JBJHCH010000124.1:0-10459 GCA_050485905.1 Paracoccaceae bacterium
GCGAACAGCCGGCTTCGGCGCTTCTGGTTACCGAGTGTTCGATGGCTTCGAACATAGCTGACGCCCATCCGGGGGTGGAGTTCGTCGGACCCTGCACCATGTGCCCCTACATGAAGATGATCACGCTCGAAAAGATCCTCTGGTCCCTGCACACGATGACCACGCCGGTCGAGGTGCCCGCCGAACTGGCCGAAGGCGCCCGTGCGTCGGTGCAGCGCATGATCGACGTTTCGGGCAAGCGGTGACGGACAGCTGCGGCGGTTCATGTTCACGGCGATCCCGCGCGCTCGACCATCCCGACTGAAGGATACCGCATGACCGACGTTCCCGACTTTCTGCTCGAACCAATCGTCAGGGCGGCGCTGGCTGAGGATCTGGCGCCTTGGGGCGATGCTACCTCGCGTGCGGTGATCTCGGCGGGGACGCGTGGCACGGTGGTGATGCGCGCGCGCGGCCCCGGCAGGGTTTCGGGGATGCAGGTTGCTGCGATGGCGTTTCGTTTGATCGACGCAAGCCTGACCGTCGAGATCTTGACGCCAGACGGCGCGGTCTGTGTGGCTGATCAGGTGCTGATGCGGGTCTCGGGCGACATCGGCGCAATCCTGATGTCTGAACGCGTCGCCCTCAATTTTGCCGGGCGAATGAGCGGCATTGCCTCGCTGACGGCAGCCTTCGTGGCCGAGGCCGGGCTGGCCCGAATAACCTGCACCCGCAAGACAACCCCAGGCCTGCGGCTGGTGGAGAAGGCGGCCGTCCGTCATGGTGGGGGGTCTAACCACCGCTACGGGTTGGGTGATGCAATCCTGATCAAGGACAACCACATAGCTGCTGCAGGGGGCGTGCGGGCGGTTCTGGAGCGCGCGGGCGCGGCACGATCCCACATGATGCGGATCGAGATTGAGGTCGATACGCTGGAGCAACTGGACGAGGTTCTGTTGGCTGGCACCGCGGATTGTGTGCTTCTGGACAACATGGACATTGCCACGCTGTCGCGCGCTGTGCAGATGGTGGCTGGGCTATTGGTGACCGAAGCATCTGGCAACATGAGCCTGCCGCGCATTGCCGAGGTCGCAGCGACGGGTGTCGATTTCATTAGCGTCGGTGCCCTTACACACTCTGCCCCGATACTGGACATCGGACTGGATTTCGCTGGATCCTGAAGGCAGTGAATTTGTCTGTGCGGGGCACCCCGCGCATCCTCCGCCCGGTCAGATCCGCGATGCGTGTCCGCCCGAGAGCCCGGGAGCGCTCGTATCAGTCTCGGCCTCTGCGAGTGTCAGTCACGCTGCCGCGGGTCGGCGTGGTCTTGCTCTTCTCCTCCAGCAGTGCATCTGCGGTCCGGGCGAAGTGCAACGCAATGAGTTCACACGCCCGGTCGGCGTCGCGCGCAAGCACTGCTTCGGCGATTGCGGTATGTTCGTCACCGACGTTTCGCGTGCCCATCTTCTGATAGACCGAGGCACGGCGATAGCGTTCGCACAGGTCATGCAGGCCGGCGCGTACGCGTAGAAGCCAGCTGGAGCCGCAGGCGGAAATGAGTGCGGCGTGAAACTCCGCGTTGGCGCGTTCCCAAGACTGTGGAACCCCGCCGGTGGCGGTGGTCAGGGCCGCATCCTCCTTCTTCATGATGTAACTTGCCGCGACGATGCGTGCCTCCCAGGCGTCATCGCCGTTTTCTATCGACAGTCGTAGTGCTTCCTTCTCGATAGACGTCCGCGCGATGTTGAGATCCGCAAAGTCCAGCGGATCAAGATCCGCTACTGCGAACCCCCGGTTGTCCTCTGCGACGACGATCCCCTCCGCAGCCAGTTTCTGAAGTGCCTCTCGAAGAGGGGTGGGGCCGATGCCGTAAATCGACTTCAGCATCCCGATCCGCAGCCGCTCCCCCGGTTCGCGGCGGCCTGAGATGATGTCTCGCCTCAGCGCGCGATAGGCAGCCTGGGCAAGGGTCTCACCGTAGTCTGCAACGATATCCGTGTTCTCCAATTCCGGTACCTCGCTGCTGGCTGCCATTTGACAGGCAGCCGGCTATCTGGTTTCATATATTATCGATAATCATCTGGAATGTCGACATTATGCGCTATCGGCTTGAAAGCTTCAGGCATCGGCTTGCCCCGAAAGCGATCATCCGTGTGGAACCGTCAAGCACATCGGAAGCGGGTGTGTCATTGGATGGCCGGCCGCGCAGCGGTCGCGCGCATCGGTGGAGAGACCGACCATGCCGCGTGGCCTCCGCAAGGCGTTGCTCAACCGCATTCATTCGATCTCCGCGCCTGAAAATACTCTCTGGTGGCACCAACTATCATGCAGATGCCGAAAAATTCTACTCTGACGGCAGCGATTCCTGTGCGCGCGAGGAGATTCGGGCGCACCCTGTCCGTGTCTGCCGGCTTGGGGCGAAGGATGGTGAACTGTGCCGCATCGCCTTGATGTCGGTCGATGCCTCAGACACATGCGGAAGTCGGCGCGTTGAGTAGCGCAGTTCTTGCGCTTTTTGCGGTGACGGTGCTTGGCACCAGTTTCCTTGCGGGGCTGTTCGGCATGGCGGGTGGCGTCCTGCTGATGGGTGCCTTGCTGTTCATGGTGCCCGTCGCCGACGCGATGGTGTTGCACGGGATCACTCAGATCGTCTCGAACGGTTGGCGCAGCATGCTGTGGTGGCGCTACATCATGTGGGGTGTGCTACTGCGCTACTTGCTGGGGCTGGCCGTCGCCGGCGCGCTGTTCACGAGTCTGCTGATCGTGCCGGATGAGCGTGTGATCTTCCTGATGCTTGGGGTCGTCTCATTCCTGGGGTTGGTGCTGCCCGAGCGGATCGTGCCGCAGGCGGATCGGCGCTTCGGGGCAGAGATCTGCGGGTTCCTTTGCACGGTGTTCCAGCTTCTTTCCGGGGTGTCGGGCCCGATGTTCGACGTCTTCTTCGTCCGCACCAAGCTCGACCGTCGCATGATCGTCGCTACCAAGTCGGCCTGTCAGGTGCTGACGCATTTCGCCAAGCTTATCTATTTCGGCGTACTGGTGGGGGGTGCATCCCAGGTCAGTTCGGATGCCCTGGTGATCGCGGTGGCCTTGGTCATGGCGGTCACGGGGACCAGCCTTGCCCGGCCTTTGTTGGAGCGAATGAGCGACAAGTCCTTCCGCGTCTATACCGCGCGGATCCTCATGGTCATTGGCACCTTCTATCTCGTTCGGGGCGTAGCGGGGTTCATTTGAGCCTTCCGCACAAACGGTCTCGTGCAAACTCTGCCCGAAAAATGATCGAAGGAGTTGACGGAGTGCAATTTTTATCGATAATCATGAGAAAGATAGATTTTTTGCGAGGGAATCGATGCGCCTTGTCGCCTATCAGGACCAGAATACTTCGCGGCTCGGGGTTCGCGAGAACGGGTCAATCAGGGATGCGGGGGACTTTCCCCGGACGTCCGAGGAGTTCTCTGGCCTCGTCGAGAAGCTTGAGCGCGGCGCTCTGGAGCCCGGTCGGGTGGTCGAGGGGGATGTCGTGCCGGCGCTACCGGTCGTTGCAGATGCGCGCATCATCTGCCTGGGCCTGAACTACGCCGAACATGCTCGTGAGGGCGGGCGCGAGCCCCCCGACTATCCCGCCTTCTTCTTCCGCGTGGACTCTTCTCTGGCTCCCAACGGCGCTTCGGTGTCCACCCATGGGATAAGCGAAAAGATCGACTACGAGGCCGAGCTTCTGGTCGTTGTGGGTCGTGGCGGGCGCATGATCCCCGAGAAGCGCGCGCTGGATCACGTATTCGGATATGGTGTGTTCAACGACATTTCGGTCCGCGACTTCCAGCAGAAGGGCGGCCAGTGGACGCCAGGCAAGAACTTCGATGGCTCAGGCATCGTTGGCGAAGAAATTGTGACCCCGGACGAACTGCCCGCGGGTGCGGCGGGTCTTGGTATCCGGTCGATCCTGAATGGCGAGACGATGCAGGACGCCAATACCGACATAATGATCTTCCCCGTCGCGCGCGCCATTTCCCTGGTCAGCGAATTCATGACGCTGCGCCCCGGTGACCTGATCGCAACCGGCACGCCATCGGGGGTCGGACATGCGCGCAAGCCGCCGGTATGGATGAAATCCGGCGACGAGATCGTGGTCGAGGTTGACCGCGTTGGGCGCGTCGTTGCGAAGATCGCCTGATCCGATGGACAAGCGCCCCGGTCTTATCCCAGAGCTCATCATCCCGGTCGGGGCGATTGGCTTCGGGATCTACTACCTCTCTACCGTATGGCATCTTCCGTTCCAGGCGAAGGTCGTGGGCCTATACGTCGCCTCGGGTATCGCGTTCCTGAGCTTCATCCTGTTCATCCGTTTTGCGCGGCAACTTGTGCGGCGCGAGCGGTCCTTCGGCTTCGCCGGCTTCTTCTCCGATCCCGTGTCGGAGGGGCGGCGCTGGGGAGTGCTGGCGCTGACATTCGGCTTCATACTTCTGATGCCGGTTCTGGGCTTTGCCGTCTCGATATTCCTGTTCGTCTTTTCCACGGTGGTGATCATTGGGGGGACAAGGCGCGTCCCCGCGGCGCTGCTCACGGCGACCGGCATGACCGTCGTCGCCTTTGCGATCTTCATCCTTCTGGTACGGGTGCGGTTCCCGACGTCGATCGTAGACGAAACCCTCAGAAATCTGGTGCTCTGACATGGACCAGTTCGCCAACATGGGTGGCCTTTTCCTCTACTCGCTCTCCTACTGGTGGGTGATGATTCCGGCGATCCTGCTTGGTAACATCGTTGGGGCGATCCCCGGTTTCAGCGCCGCGAATACGATCATTATTCTGCTGCCGCTGACGCTGTCGGTCGATGTGGAAGTGGCGCTCATCTTCATGATGGCGCTCTACAGTGCGTCCCAACTCGGCAACGGGATTCCCGCGATCCTCGTCAACATACCTGGAACCGGGGGCGCGGCTGCCACCACACTGGACGGTTACCCGATGGCGCAGAAGGGGCAGGGGCAACGTGCGCTCGTCTACTGCTTCGTTGCCTCTATCTTCGGCGGCCTGATCGGCACGATGTTCGTCCTCGCGCTCCTGCCTATCCTGTCGCAGGTAGGCCACTATCTGCACTCGGTCGAAATGGTGGTGATCATTCTCTTCGGCCTCACCCTGATCGCGGTGATCGCGGCAAAGGACATGGTAAAGGGCCTGCTGGCGGGGATGTTGGGGCTGCTGATCGGCGCAATCGGCACCGACTTCATCTATTCCGAGCCACGCGCGACCTTTGGCCTGCTTGAGCTTTATGACGGCGTGCCGCTGGTTCCGGCGCTGATCGGGCTGTTCGCAATATCGGAGGTCTTTGTCCTGATCGAGCGCGGCCGCGTGGTGAAGGACGAGTTCCTAGAGGTTGTGGTCAGTTCCAAGCTTTACGACGTCTGGGTGCTGGTCAAGGAGGCGCTGCGAAGCTGGTTCCTGATGGCGTGGACCGCGCTCATCGGTGTCGTGATAGGAATCATTCCCGGCGCAGGCGCCTCCATCGCCGCCTTCGTCGCCTATCAGCAGGCGCGGACCTTCTCCAAGACTCCCGAAGCGTTCGGGACCGGCGTGCCTGAAGGCGTCGCCGCGCCCGAGGCCGCGAACAACGGTGTCACCTCCGGTACGCTCGTGCCGCTTATTGCCATTGGCGTTCCCGGCGGCAGCACCGCGGCAATCATGATGGTCGTGCTTCAGTATCACGGTGTGACCCTCGGCCCTCGGCTCTTCATCGACCGACCAGAGCTTGCCTATGGCATCTTCATGGCGGCCTTTGTCACCTACATTCTGATGATCCCGCTGATGTTCCCGATGGCGCAGTACATGTCGCGCGTGACCACGGTTCCGGCGTTCTTCCTTGTGCCGATGATACTGACCTTCACGCTGCTCGGGGCCTTCGTGCCGCGGACCTACATGTTCGACATGGGCCTTGCCGTGGCCTTCGGGCTTCTGGGCTACCTTGCAAGGAAGACCGGCTACCACGTTACAGCGATCCTGATCGGGATCATCCTAGGTCCGCTGATGGAGCAATACCTGATGCGCGCGCTTCGGATATCGCGCGGCGACGTCGGTATCCTGTTCAGTTCCAACCTCGGCAACCTGCTGTGGGTGTTCCTGGTGATTACGCTGCTGCTGCCGGTCATCCGCAGTTGGCTGTCAAAGAAGAAACAGAAGGAGGCGCTCTGACATGGGCGAAACGCTGGCAACGAACTTCACGCGGCTGTCGCGCCTCGACATACCGGGTGGCGGTCAGGTCCGGGTGGAAGGCGACTACTGCTATGTGGGCCACATGGATGCGCCGCATGGCACGACGATCATCGACGTATCGGACCCCCGCGCGCCGCGTGTCGTGACGACCGTCATGATCGAAGATCCGTGGTCCCACAGCCACAAGGTGCGCGTTTCCGGCGATCTGATGATCGTCAACCATGAACAGAACAAGCGCCACTTCCACCGCAAGGGTGAGGGGCTTCTGGAGCACACCGAAACCGTGCGCGCCCGCGAAGGGCGTGATCCTACTGATGCCGAACTGGCCGACTTCCTCGGGGTGACGGTGGCAGACATCCCGACGCTGCGCGAAAGTGCCCGGCGCGGCTATCACGACGGCGGGTTCCGGATCTACGACATCCGGGACCGCGCAAACCCGCGGCTCCTTTGCCATCATAAGACGCACGGATTCGGGGTCCACCGCTTCGACATTGACGAGCGCTATCTCTACATATCGACCGAAATGCCGGGCTTCGTTGGCAACATCCTTGTGGTCTACGATTACTCCGATCCCGAAAAGCCGGCGGAGGTCGGGCGCTGGTGGATGCCGGAGCAGGAGAATTTTGACGGCGCGCGGCCGACATGGAAGGGCTACCAAAACCGCCTGCACCACACCCAGCGGGTCGGCAATGAGCTATGGGCCTCCTGCTGGCATGCCGGCTTCCGCGTGATCGATGCGACCGACATCGGTGCGATGAAGACGATCTGCAGCTTCGACTACCACCCGCCCAGCAAGCATCCGACGCACACGGTAAAGCCGCTGCCCGATCTGATCGGTGGCCGGCGCTACGCGCTGTCGGTGGACGAGGAACATTCGCACAAGAAGGGGCAGGTGGCCGCCCATCTCTGGGTCTTCGACGTGACCGACTTGTCTGATGTTCGCTACGCGTCGAGCTTCCATGTGAGCGAGGCCGACACGCCCTATCCCACCGGCGGGCGTTTCGGCGCCCATCAGTTCGCGGAGACCCTCTACGACACGACCGTGTTCTGCGCGTGGTTCTCAGGCGGGCTTCGTGCGATCGACATGTCGGATCCGCACGATCCCACCGAGACGGGCCTGTTCATCCCGGCGCCGACCGGGGGGCATGCCGCGCCGCAAAGCAACGACGTCTATGTCGATCACCGGGGGCTGGTCTATCTGCTCGACCGGCTCGAAGGTCTCGACATTCTCGAATTCCGGCCCGGCTGACGCCAGGCAGGATGCGCAAGGCCATCTGCTAAGGGAGGACAACATGGCCAAGATACTCGGACAGATCAGCCGTCGCAGACTTTTGGGAACCGGTGCCGCGGCGGGGGCGGCGACGCTCTTCACACCGGCAATTCTGCGCGCTCAAGGCGCATACCCGACCCGCAACATCAACGTGGTCATCGCCACCGGGCAGGGCGGGGGCGCGGAGACGACGGCCCGCGCAATCAGCAACGTGATGAGAGCTGACCTCGGCGTCGACTTCGAATACGAGTTTCATCCTGGTGCGGGGGGGCAGGTCGGCTACGAGCTTTACGCCCACCGGCGTGACCGGGATGGGTACAACCTGCTCTACAGCAACATGCACCCCGAGATCATCACCTTCGCTACCCAGAATACCAACTACGACCTGCCGGGCGACATACTCCACTTCGCCAAGACCGGGGGCACGCCGATCGTCTGCTATGTCGGCGCGAACAGCCCGATCCAGTCGATGGAACAACTGGTCGAAGAGGGAAGGCGCCGGACGGTTACGGTTGCCACCAGCCGACTGCCGCATCCGGGTACCATCGGAATGCTCGCGCTGGCCGATGCGGTCGGCGCCGACTTCAACCTTGTGCCGTTTGGTGGCGGAAACCCGACGTCCATGGCAGCGATCACGGGCGAGACCGATTGCGCGGTGCTGACGGCAGGTGTCGCCATCAGTCTGGGTGAGCAGGTGCGGGTTATCGGCACCTTCCGTTCGGTCGAGGACTTCAACGCTCAGATGGGCAATGCCCCGCTCGTCAACGACGTGTTCGGCACCTCGATCCCGGAACTTGAGCTCGCAAACGGCTGGGCCATCCACACTGAGGTCTGGGAGACGATGCCCGAGGTTCGGGAGAGGTTCGTCGGTGCGGTTCGCGCGGCATTCGACAGCCCGGAACTGAGAGCCCAGTATGAGGCGGTGAACTATCCGTTCGAGGGGGTCGAATACGGGGACGAGACGGTCTGCCAGCAGATCGTGGCAGATACCGTCGAACTCGCGCGGACCTACGCAGACCGTATCCGCGAAAGCTGACAACAAAGCCATGCCAGCCCGGCGACCGCTGGTCGCCGGGCACCAGGCACGGGAGAGTAGATGACGAACGCGCCGGCTTCCATGGGCATAGCATTGGTCGAGACGATCCGCGGGGACATCCTGACGGCTCGCCTTGCGCCGGGCGTCAAGCTGACGGCAAAGAAGCTCTCAGAACTCTACGAATGCGGCGCCTCGCCAGTGCGTGAGGCGCTGAACCGACTGACGTCGGAAGGTCTCGTCGTGCGGATCGACCGGCGCGGCTTCTTCGTGTCGGAAATATCACGAGATGATTTCGAGGATATCTTGCTCAATCGATGCTTTCTGGAGGCCGAGGCCCTCTATCGTTCGATTGCGCGCGGAGATGCCGACTGGGAGGAGAGGGTTCTCATCGCGCATTTCCGCCTGAAGAGCCTGCCGCGCGAGCACGAAGGATCGAATGGTCCCCGCCCAAACCCTGACTGGGAGGCCGCGCACAAGCGGTTTCACATGACACTTCTGTCTGCCTGTGGCTCGAAGATCCTGCTCGACAACTGCTCACGGCTGCATGAACTCAACAACCGATATCGTTTTTTTGCTCGCCGTGCCCAAGGGGCGTCGCGTTCGGTCGAAGCTGAACATGAATCGCTCTGCACGCTCGCGCTCGCGCGCAGGGCGGAAGAGGCGGTAGAGGCGTTGCTTCGACATTATCGCAGAACAGGATCAGCCGTTTTTGCGACGGATATCGACCCGCCCATCGTCGTGGCCAGCCGCCGCGACCTGCGCAACACCATCGATAGCAAGGGAGTGCCCCGGACATGAAGACACGCAAGCTTGGTGACCTTGAAGTTCCCGCGGTCGGCCTCGGCTGCATGAGCATGACGCCGATCTACGGAACCCCGGACCCGGAGGAGGCTGTGGCGACCATTCACCGCGCGATCGATCTGGGCGTCACGATGATCGACACGGCCGATGCCTATAACGATGGCAAGAACGAAACCCTCGTGGGGCGCGCTCTGGAAGGTCGCCGGGACAAGGCGATCCTTGCTACAAAGTTCGGGAACATCCGCTTTCCAGATGGCCGGCGAGACGTGAACGGGCATCCCGACTACGTTCGCGAGGCCTGCGAGGCGAGCCTGAAGCGCCTCGGAACGGATGTCATCGACATCTACTACGTTCACCGGATCGACCCCAAGGTGCCTATCGAGGACACCGTTGGGGCGATGGCCGACCTGAAGGCCGAGGGCAAGATCCGTCACCTCGGGCTTTCGGAAGCGTCGCCGGAAACGCTCCGGCGGGCGCATGCGACCCATCCGATCACGGCGCTTCAGACCGAATACTCGCTCTGGGCGCGCGATGTAGAGGACGAGCATCTGCCGCTGTGCCGTGAGCTTGGAGTCGGCTTCGTCGCCTATTCGCCCTTGGGGCGGGGGCTGCTGACCGGCACCATCGCTGCGGTCGACGACATGGAAGAGAACGACCGTCGCCGCGACCATCCCCGCTTCGAAGCCGAAAACCTTGCCCGGAACATGTCGCTCGTTGCGATCTTGCGGGACCGCGCCGTGGCGGAAGGCTGCACGCCCGCCCAGCTTGCCCTGGCCTGGGTTCTTTCGCGGGATGAGGGCGTGGTGCCGATTCCAGGCACCCGCCGGCGCCGTTGGCTTGAGGAGAACACCGCCGCGCTCGATCTTGCGCCATCTGCCGAGACGTTGGCCGAACTCGACCGCGCGTTCCGGCCGGGCGTCGGCGCCGGCACGCGGTATCCGGCGGGCCAGATGAAGCGCGTCAACCTGTGAGGAAATGACACCATGCAGTATCGCGCCTTGGGGTCACAGGGGCTGACCGTGTCGGCCCTCGGACTTGGCTGTTCGGGGATGACATCAGACTACGGCCTGCCAGACGATGCGGAATCAACCGCGACGCTTCATCGCGCGCTCGATCTTGGCGTCACGCTGCTCGATACGTCTGACGCCTACGGCGCGGGCCGCAACGAG
>JBJHCH010000125.1:0-10374 GCA_050485905.1 Paracoccaceae bacterium
GTGGCGACCGCGATCCCGATGCCGGCACCAAGCCCGACCGCAGGGATGCAAAGGCCGACGACCGTGATCGCAATGTTTATGGCTCTTTGCGCCTCGGCTTCCTTCACCTCGCGTTTCGCTTTCTTGAGCAGCGCCTCCAACGCTTTCAGGTCGTCGTGGAGCTCCTTGAAGCGATTGCGCAAATGCTTGGTGAACTCGATCATGAACAGCAGGAACACGGCGGCAAAATGCGCAACATCGGCTTCGACATAGGCGCCGAAACGCACGTTCTGTTCTTCCAAGATGCAAAGCGTAAGCACGAACCGCTTGTAGGCGGCCATTGCAGCCTTGCCGTCCCTTGCCTTGCCAAAGACGACCTTGTTCCACTCGGCGTTGAAATCGCCCCAGGCCTTGTCCAGCGCGTCGCCGTCTCCCTTGTATTCCGAGATGTAGTGCGACGGGTAGTCGGACATCTCGCTCAGGTAGGCCTTCATCTCATCGAGCGCATCCTCGGCGTCGTCGTCCATCTGTTCGAGGTATTTCTGAACGACCGGGTTGTCGATGATCCGCTTTGCGGTCTCAAGATCCATGGCTCATCCTCCGGATCGCGCCGCCGCAACGTGACCGCGGCGCAGGAAAAGGGACGGCGAGCCGTAATGGCGGCACCGTTCGCCGCATCGGTCAGTGCACTGAGCCCAAACCGGAAAATTGGTTTGGGCAACGCCAACTATACCGCACGAGCGGCTGCATGCCAATCGAGTCCGGCAAAAGCGAAAGGTTGGCGGCGACGCCCGCGGTTCGGAGTGCGGGCGCCACCTGCCGTGATCAGTCTACCGCGTGAACTTCTTGTGCTTGATCCGTTTCGGCTCCACCGCATCCGGCCCCAGGCGGCGTTTCTTGTCTTCCTCATACGCCTCGAAGTTACCTTCGAACCATTCCACATGAGCCTCGCCCTCGAAGGCGAGGATATGCGTGCAGAGACGGTCGAGGAAGAAGCGGTCGTGGCTGATGATCACGGCGCAGCCGGCGAAATCCTCCAGCGCGTCTTCGAGCGCGCTCAGGGTTTCCACGTCGAGGTCGTTGGTCGGTTCGTCCAGCAGCAGCACGTTGCCGCCCGAGCGCAGGAGCTTTGCCATGTGGACGCGGTTGCGCTCGCCGCCTGACAGCAGCCCCACCTTCTTCTGCTGGTCGCCGCCCTTGAAGTTGAACGACGAGCAATAGGCGCGGCTGTTCACCTCGGCGTCGCCCAGAACAACGATGTCGAGGCCGTCGGAGACCTCCTCCCACACCGTCTTGCTCGGGTCGAGCGCATCGCGCGACTGGTCCACATAGGACAGTTTGACCGTGTCGCCGAAGGTGACGGTGCCGGTGTCGGGTTTTTCCTGCCCGGTGAGCATGCGGAACAGCGTGGTTTTGCCGGCGCCGTTCGGGCCGATCACACCGACGATGCCGCCGGGGGGGAGGGCAAAGCTCAAGCCCTCGATCAACTGCTTGTCACCCAGATGCTTGGAAAGCCCCTCGACCTCGATCACCTTGCCGCCCAGCCGGGGGCCATTGGGGATGATGATCTGGGCGCGGCCCACGCGCTCGCGTTCCGACTGGTTCGCCATTTGCTCGTAGGCCTGGATACGGGCCTTGGATTTCGCCTGCCGGGCCTTGGCGCCCTGACGGATCCAGTCCAGTTCGCGCTCCAGCGTCTTCTGGCGGGCCTTGTCCTCGCGCGCCTCTTGCGCCAGTCGCTTGGCCTTCTGCTCCAGCCAACTGGAATAGTTGCCCTCGTAGGGGATGCCGCGGCCGCGGTCCAACTCGAGGATCCAGCCGGTGATGTCGTCAAGGAAATACCTGTCGTGGGTGACGATCAGGATGGTGCCCTTGTACTCGATCAGATGCTTCTGCAGCCAGGCGATGGTTTCGGCATCGAGGTGGTTGGTCGGTTCGTCCAACAGCAGCATGTCGGGCGCTTCGAGCAGAAGCTTGCACAGCGCAACGCGGCGTTTCTCGCCGCCCGAGAGGCTGTCGACCTGCGCGTCGTCGGGCGGGCAGCGCAGCGCCTCCATCGCGACATCGACCTGGCTGTCCAGATCCCACAGGTTCTCGGCGTCGATCTCGTCCTGCAGCTTGGCCATCTCCTCGGCGGTCTCGTCCGAGTAGTTCATCGCCAGTTCGTTGTAGCGGTCGAGCTTGGCCTGTTTGGCCTTCACCCCCTCCATCACGTTGCCGCGGACGGTCAGCCCGGCGTCAAGCTCCGGCTCCTGCGGCAGGTAGCCCACGGTGGCGCCCTTGGCGGCCCACGCCTCACCGGTAAAGTCCTTGTCCATCCCGGCCATGATGCGCAGCAGCGTGGATTTCCCAGCGCCATTCACGCCAACGACACCGATCTTCACGCCCGGCAGGAAGTTCAGGCGGATGTTCTCGAAACACTTCTTGCCGCCGGGATAGGTCTTGGAGACGCCATCCATATGATAGACGTACTGATAGGATGCCATGTCGCTGCCTCGGATGTCTTTTGGGGTTTCGCGCTGCGGCGGGTGTAGCGAATGTGCTGGACAAGGGCAATCGGCGGTGGTCTGACTTCCCGCCGGTTCGGGACGGGGGCTTGGGTGCGGCAGGGATTTCCGGTGGCGCAGGCAGGTATGCGCGTGGGCCTGCTGGGTGGCTCCTTCGATCCGCCCCACGCGGGCCATGTGCATATCACCCGCGAGGCGCTGAAGCGGCTCAGGCTCGATGCGGTCTGGTGGCTGGTCAGCCCCGGCAATCCGCTCAAGCGCGAGGGACCGGCGGCGCTGGACCGCCGGATGGCAGCGGCACGAGCATTGATGCGGCATCCGCGGGTGACCGTGACCGACATCGAGAAACGGATTGGAACCCGATACACCGCCGAAACGCTCACAGGCCTGCAAGCGCGCTATCCGGGCGTTCGCTTCGTATGGATCATGGGTGCGGACAATCTGGCGTCTTTCCATCGCTGGGACAACTGGACATCGATCATGAGCAGCGTGCCGGTCGCTGTGCTGGCGCGGCCAGGCGCAGGACTCGCCGCGCTGCGCTCGGCCGCGGCGCGGCGCTTCGACGCCGCTCGCGTGCCCGCGCACCTTTCTGCGGGACTGGCCGGGCAGCGCCCTCCGGCATGGGCGTATCTGGAACTGCCGAGGCGCGAGATCTCTTCCAGCGCGCTACGGGCGCAGGGGGACTGGGTGCGCTAGACGCAATCGGATCAGACCCGGCACCCCACCGCGCGCAACGTATGCACGTGGTATGCACGCCGGATGCACGCAGATCATACGTGGATGCACACCCCGCTTGCAGGCCCCTGACGGGGCGGATAAACCCGCCCGGATCACGTTGGAGGCACCCATGTCCATCGACATCGACACCGCCCGCAAGGTGGCGAAGCTGGCCCGGATCCGGGTCGAGGAGGGCGATCTGCCGAAGCTCGCCGGTGAGCTTTCGGGGATCGTGACCTTCATGGAGCAGCTCAACGAGGTGGATGTGGAGGGGGTGGAACCGATGGTGTCGGTCACGCCCATGCGGTTGAAAAGACGGCAGGATGTTGTGACGGATGGCGACCGGCAGGCGCAGATCCTGTCGAACGCGCCCGATGCCCGCGAGGGCTTCTTTGCCGTGCCGAAGGTGGTGGAATGAGCCTGAATTCGCTGACGATCGCCGCGGCCCGCGACGCGCTGAGGAAGGGCGAGGTGACGGCGGTGGAGCTGACCGAGGCCTGCCTCGCGGCGGTCGAAAAGGCCAGCGCGCTGAACGCCTTTGTCCATCCGACACCCGAGATCGCGCGCGAACAGGCTGAGGCCGCGGATGCGCGGTTGCAGGCCGGCGATGCGCCCTCGCTCTGCGGTATACCGCTGGGGATCAAGGATCTTTTCTGCACCAGGGGCGTGCCGTCGCAGGCCGCGTCGAACATCCTGCGCGGGTTCCGCCCCGAGTACGAATCCACCGTCACGCGGCAGTTGTTCGACGCCGGCGCGGTGATGCTGGGCAAGCTGAACATGGACGAGTTCGCCATGGGCAGTTCCAACGAGACGGCCTGCTACGGCAGCGTGGTGAACCCGTGGCGGCGTGGCAATGACGACGCGGCGCTGACGCCGGGCGGGTCGTCGGGCGGGTCGGCCTCGGCCGTCGCGGCCGAGTTGTGCCTGGGCGCGACGGGGACCGATACCGGCGGGTCGATCCGCCAGCCGGCGGCTTTCGCGGGGATCGTGGGGATCAAGCCGACCTATGGCCGGGTCAGCCGCTGGGGGATCATCGCGTTTGCGTCGAGCCTCGATCAGGCCGGGCCGATGACCCGCACGGTGCGCGATGCGGCGATCATGCTGCAGGCGATGGCGGGGCACGATCCGATGGATTCGACCTCTGCCGATCTGCCGGTGCCGGATTTCGAGGCGATGCTGAAGGGCGACGTGCGCGGCAAGCGGATCGGCATCCCGCGCGAATACCGGATGGACGGGATGCCCGGAGAGATCGAGGCGCTGTGGGCCAGGGGCGCCGAGATGCTGCGCGACGCGGGTGCCGAGATGGTGGACATCAGCCTGCCGCACACGAAATACGCGCTGCCGGCCTATTACGTGATCGCGCCGGCCGAGGCGTCGTCGAACCTCGCGCGCTATGACGGGGTGCGCTATGGCCACCGGGCCAGGCTGGCGCAGGGCGACGGTATCACCGAGATGTACGAGAAGACCCGCGCCGAGGGGTTTGGGCCCGAGGTGCAGCGGCGGGTGATGATCGGCACCTATGTGCTGTCGGCAGGGTTCTACGACGCCTATTACAACCGCGCGCGCAAGGTGCGGACGCTGATCAAGCGCGACTTCGAGCAGGCGTTCGCGCAAGGTATCGACGCGATCCTGACGCCGACCACGCCCTCTGCCGCGTTCGGCTTAGGCGAGATGGCGGATGCCGATCCGGTGCAGATGTATCTGAACGACGTGTTCACCGTCACGGTGAACCTGGCCGGGCTGCCGGGGGTTTCCGTGCCCGCCGGGCTGGACCGGCAGGGGCTGCCGCTGGGGTTGCAGCTGATCGGCCGGCCGTGGGAGGAGGGGCCGCTCCTCGATCTCGCCGCTGTGATCGAGGACCGCGCGGGCTTCGTTTCCAAGCCGGCGAAATGGTGGTAGATCGCGCCGACTGTCGGAACCACGGGGGCTGGACGATGCGGGCGTTTACGGCGCTTTTGGCGGTGATGTTTCTGTCGGCCTGCGCCGGGCCGGCGCATCTGCGGGACGGCGGGCCGGAGGCGGCGGTGATCGCCTCGCCGCGAGTGTCGGACGAGCAGGATTTCGACGCCGTCGCCGCGCGCGAGACGATCGAAAGCGACCGCGACCGGCTGCAGCGGCAGCGCCAGCAATATGTCGCCATCGCGCCCCAGCCGGTGCCGCAGCGTACCGGAGCCTCGGGGCCGAACATCGTGGAATACGCGATCCGCACCACCAACCGGCGGGGCGAAGCGATCCACCGGCGCGGCAACCCGCTGCGCTGGCAGTTGTGGGAACGGGCCTGCGCGCGCTTCACCACCCAGGACCAGGCACAGGAGGAATTCCTGCGCCGCGGCGGGCCGGAGCGCGACCCGGGCAATCTGGACCCGGATGGAGACGGCTTTGCCTGCTGGTGGGACCCGGCGCCATTCCGCGCAGCGGTGCGTGCCGGGTCCGCGCCGGCCCGGATGTGAGACTGCGCGAGCGACCGTCACCGAACCACGGCCCGCGCCGCAACGGGCTGCGCCCGGAACTGGTGGTGATCCACTACACCGCGATGAAAAGCGCCGAGGCGGCGCTGGACCGGCTGTGCGATCCGGCGGCCGAGGTCTCGGCGCATTATCTGATCGGTTATGACGGCACGGTCTGGGCGCTGGTGCCCGAGGCCTCGCGCGCCTGGCATGCCGGCGCGGGAGCCTGGGGCGGGGCGGGGGATGTCAATTCCCGCTCCATCGGGATCGAACTGGCCAATACCGGGGCCGAACCGTTCGGTGCCGCCCAGATGGCCGCGCTGGAGGAGCTGCTGGCGGGGGTGATGGCGCGCTGGGCGATCCCGGCGCAGGGTGTCATTGCCCATTCCGACATGGCGCCCCATCGCAAGGCAGATCCGGGGCCGCGGTTTGACTGGCGGCGGCTGGCGCGGGCGGGGCTGTCGGTCTGGCCCGAGGGCGGGGCGGATACCGGGGAGGTGGAGGCGGACCGTTTCGCGGCGCTTGCCGGGTGTTTCGGCTATCCGCCGGCGGATGCCGAAACCCTGCTGGCTGCTGTGCGGTCCCGGTTCCGGCCCTGGGCCGGGGGGGCGCTGGACGGGGGCGACATGGCGGTCATCGCGGATCTGGCAATGCGGTTTCCCGTTGAACGCCGGGGCGGCAGCGACTAATTGCATCGGGCGCGGATGGCTGGATGACCGCGGCGGCGTGCCGTCGAGGAAAGTCCGGACTCCATGAGACAAGGGTGCCGGGTAACCCCCGGCCGGGGCAACCCGAGGGAAAGCGCCACAGAGATAAGACCGCCCGCGTTCGCGCGGGTAAGGGTGAAACGGTGGGGTAAGAGCCCACCGCGGACCGGGTAACCGGGACGGCACGGCAAGCCCCACCCGGAGCAATGCCGAATAGGGCCCCCGCGCGGGCAGGTCGGGCAACCGATACCGCCGCAGGGACGTCTCAGCCCGGGGGGCCGGGTTGGCAGCCAGATCCCGCCGGTAACGGCGGGGCCAGAGGAATGGTCATCCAGGGGGCGAAAGCCCCCGGACAGAATCCGGCTTACAGGCCATCCGCGCGTTTACCGCTTCGCCCCGAAGCGATCTTTGGTTAAGCTGCGCCAACGGCAGAACCCGCCGTGTGGACAAGGGGGATGAGGCATGAGTTTCGTGAGAACGCTGGCCACGCTGGCTGCCGGGGTGGCGATGGCCAAGGGCTATGACAGGTTCCAGAAGATCGGCGGCATGGCGGGGGTACAGGACACCCTGAAGGCCAATCCCGCGACTGCCGGCATGGCCGAGCAGATCGGCAAGATGATGGAGCAGTTCGGCGTACCGGGCGCGGCAAAGAGCATGTCCGACATGGCGTCCAAGGGCGGCGATGCGGCCATGGCAGGCTTTGGCCAGTTGATGGCGGCAATCGGCGGCGCGCAGGCGGCCGGTGCGTCGCAGGCCAGCGCGATGATTGATTCGCTGACCGGGACGACGGCGGCCAGCGCCGCGACCGAGGCGAATGCAAAGCTGATGATCCGCGCGATGATTCAGGCGGCCAAGGCCGACGGCACCATCGACGATGACGAGCGCGCCAAGATCATGGCCGCCCTGACCGATTCCACAGCCGAGGAACGCGCCTTCGTTCAGGCCGAACTGAAGGCGCCGGTGGATCCGATCGCGCTGGCCCGCGACACGGCGGACGAGGCGAAAGGGCAGGTCTATGCCGCCGCCGCATCGACCGTGAAGCTGGATTCAGGGGCAGAGGAGCAGTTCCTGTCCACCCTGGCCACCAGCCTGGGGATCGGGGCCGAGGAGCGGGCGCGCATCGACGCGGCCATCGGCCTTGGCAAGGCACGGGGCTGAGCGGCACCCGCTTCGGGGTTGACATCACCGGGCGCTCGTCTAGAAGGCGGGCTTCGGATTTTTTACGGGCCGTGCCGGGGACGGCGCCCGCCCGGCTGCAGGAGCGACGACCATGGCGAAACCGACGACGATCAAGATCCGTCTGAACTCGACGGCGGGAACGGGCTATTTCTACGTGACGAAGAAGAATGCCCGCACGATGACCGAGAAGTTCTCGATCAAGAAGTACGACCCCGTCGCGCGGCAGCACGTCGAATTCAAGGAAGGCAAGATCAAGTAGGATCTGCCGCCTGTCTGACTGTGCAGGGCCGCGCGGTGATCCGCGCGGCCCTTTTCTTTCCCGAGCCATGACATGCCCGAGGTGATCGCCATTCGCACCGCCCGCCCCGCCGATCTGGCGGCGGTGGATGCGCTGCTGGCGCGCAGCTATCCGAAGCTGCTGGCCGCCGACTATCCGCCCTCGGTCATGGTGACGGCGGTGCCGCTGATCGCGCGGGCGCGGCCCGGGCTTCTGGCCTCGGGCCATTACTTCCTTGCAGTGACGGCGGGTGGTGCGGTGGTGGGCGCGGCAGGCGTGACGCCGGTGCGCAGCCGCGTCACGGTGGGCGAGATACGACACGTCGTCACCGACCACCGGCTGACGCGGCGCGGCATCGGGCGGGCGCTGATGGGCCATGTCTTCGACCATGCGCGGGGCCTGGGGCTGCGGCGGCTGGACTGCCTGTCCACCCGAACGGCGGTGCCATTCTATCGCGCGCTGGGGTTCGAGGTGATCGGCCCGGCCGAGATCCCGCTGGCGCCGGGGATCGGGATGCCGGTGCTCAGGATGGTGCGCGACCTGGAATGAAAAGGGCCGGCGTTTCCGCCGGCCCCGATCATGTCTCGTTGCTGTCTCGGATCACTCGCGCTGGCCGAGGAACTGCAGCAGGAACATGAACATGTTGATGAAGTCGAGGTAGAGGCGCAGCGCGCCCATGATCGCCGACTTCTGCATCCACTCCTGATCGCCATGAGCGGCGTGCTGCAGGTATTCGTTCTTGATAGCCTGGGTGTCATAGGCGGTCAGACCGGCAAAGATCAGCACGCCGATGACCGAGATCGCGAACATCATCGCAGGAGATTGCAGGAAGATGTTGATGATCATCGCCACGATCAGGCCGATCACGCCCATGATCAGGAAGGTGCCAAAGCCCGACAGATCCTTCTTGGTGGTGTAGCCGTAGAGGCTGAGCCCCGCGAAGGCGATTGCGGTCACTAGGAAGGTCTGCGCGATGGACACGCCGGTGAAGACGGCAAAGATCCAGCTGATCGACAGGCCCATGACGGCTGCGAAGCTGTAGAACACCAGCTGCGCCGTGGCGGCGGACATCCGGTTGATCATGCCGGCGAAGGCGAAGACCATGATCAGCGGCGCGAACATCACGGCCCAGCCGAGGATGTTCGGCGACAGCGTCACCGGATCGCGGAAGATCGCCAGCAGGGCGGGCGCGGTGCCCACGGCCCAGGCCACGCCGCCGGTCAGCAGCATTCCGACCGACATCAGGCCATAGACCTTGTTCATATGGGCGCGAAGGCCCTCATCGATCTGGGCCGTCCGGACGCCAGCGGTGGTGCTGGTGCGGACGGTATCAAACTGTGCCATTCAAAGCCTCCATTTCGTTCCCAAAATGGCGACCCCGGCCGGGACCGCCCCTCTGCCAAGGAATATTGTCCGCAGGGGCGGTCTTTTCAAGCAAAACCGGACCGATTTCGTCATCAATTGACGTTTATGGCAAGCTCAGCGCAGCCAGTGGGCGGGAACGTCCCAGACCGGGCGTTTCGCCTCGGCGCGCGCCTGTTCGGCAGTCAGGCCGATATCGCGCAACTGGGCGGCGTCCATCCGGGCAAGTTGCAGCCGCTGACGCCGCAGCGCGAGCGCCTTCTGCAGCCATGCCAGCATCGGTATGGGGGCGGGGCGCCGGGCGGTTGGGGCCTGCACGGTGCAGGTTTCGGCGGGACGGGTGGACATTGCGGGTTCCTTTCCTGTTCCTGATGTTTCCGGGCGGTTGCATCATGAGGCTTGATTGATATGCCCGATCATGATCTATTTTGGAAATGAATGATCTTTGCGCGTGACATAAGGGTTCGTGATATGCCGCGACAGCTTGACCTGAACCTGCTGCGGGCCTTCGTGGCCGTCGCCGATGCCGGGGGCGTGACCCGCGCGGCCGGGTTCCTGAACCTTACGCAGTCGGCAGTATCGATGCAGATCAAGCGGCTGGAAGAGGCGCTGGACCTGCATCTGCTCGACCGCTCTGGCCGCGGGGTGTCGCTGACCGCGTCGGGCGAGCAGTTGCTGGGTTATGCGCGGCGGATGCTGGCGATCAACGACGAATGCCTGACCCGGCTGACCCATCAGGCGTTCGAGGGCGAAATCACGCTCGGGGTGCCGTCGGACATCGTCTATCCGGCAATCCCGCAGGTGCTGCATCGGTTCGCGGCAGAGTTCCCGCGGGTGCGGGTGCAGCTGATATCGTCCTTCACGCGGGACCTGAAGGCGCTGTTCGGGCGCGGCGGCGCAGACATCATCCTGACGACCGAGAATGCCTGCGATCCGGGATGCGAGACGCTGATCGAGCGGCGGCTGTGTTGGATCGGCGCGCCCGGCGGGACGGCCTGGCGGCGGCGTCCGGTGCCGCTGGCGCTGGAGAACAACTGCATCTTTCGCGCGCGGATGCAGGAGGCGCTGGACCGCGCTGGCATTCCATGGATCATGGCGGTCGAATCGGAGAGTTCCCGCTCCATCGAGGCAAGCGTCAGCGCCGATCTGGCGGTCCACGCGCTGGTCGAGGGGGCAGCGCCTTATCAGTTGGAGCCGAT
>JBJHCH010000126.1:0-10171 GCA_050485905.1 Paracoccaceae bacterium
GAAGCTGGCGTTCACTACGGCCACCAGACCCAGCGGTGGAACCCCCGCATGGGCGAATACATCTATGGCGACCGCAACGGCATCCACATCATCGACCTGACGCAGACGGTCCCGATGCTGGACGCGGCCCTGCAGGTCGTGCGCGACACCGTGGCCAAGGGCGGGCGCATCCTGTTCGTCGGCACCAAGCGGCAGGCGCAGAAGCCGATCGCCGAGGCGGCCGAGAAATGCGCGCAGTATTACATGAACCACCGCTGGCTGGGCGGCACGCTGACGAACTGGAAGACGGTTTCGCAGTCGATCCAGCGGCTGAAGCAGATCGACGAGGTTCTGGCGACCGGCGCCGAGGGGCTGACCAAGAAGGAACGCCTGGGCATGGAACGCGACCAGTCCAAGCTGCAGGCCAGCCTTGGCGGTATCCGCGAGATGGGCGGCACGCCGGACCTTTTGTTCGTGATCGACGTGAACAAGGAAGACCTGGCAGTGCTGGAAGCCCGCAAGCTGGGCATCCCGGTCGTGGCCGTGGTTGACACCAATTGCAGCCCCGACGGCGTGGACTATATAATTCCCGGCAACGATGACGCCGCCCGCGCGATCGCGCTTTACTGCGATCTGGTCGCCCGTGCCGCGCTTGACGGCATGTCGGCGCAACTTGGCGCCGCCGGTGTCGATCTGGGCGCGATGGAAGAGGCCCCCGAGGAAGAGGCCCTGGCCGAAGCCGAACAGGCATAAGGCCCGTCATCCCCCTGTCACAGGGCGGGGATAGCCCCGCCCTGCCCCTGATGATTCTGCAAGGAGAGCCAAGATGGCGATCACCGCACAGATGGTGAAAGACCTGCGCGACACCACCGGCGCAGGCATGATGGACGCGAAGAAGGCGCTGACGGAAACCAACGGCGACATGGAAGCCGCCGTGGACTGGCTGCGCACCAAGGGGCTGGCCAAGGCCGCCAAGAAATCCGGCCGCGTCGCGGCAGAGGGTCTGGTCGGCGTGGCGGTCGAGGGCGGCCGTGGCGTGGCGGTCGAGGTGAACTCGGAAACCGATTTCGTCGGCAAGAATGCCGAGTTTCAGGGCATGGTGGCGGATATCACCCGCACCGCGCTGGGGGCTGCGGATCTTGACGCGCTGAAGGCGGCCGATCTGAACGGCAAGCCGGTGGAAACCGTGCTGACCGACGCCATCGCCCGGATCGGCGAGAACATGACCCTGCGCCGGATGGAGGCGATTGAGGGCGAAACGGTCGTGTCCTATGTCCACAATGCCGCCGCAGACGGCATGGGCAAGATCGGTGTTCTGGTTGCGCTGAAGGGCGCGGACAACGGCATCGGCAAGCAGATCGCGATGCATGTCGCCGCGACCAGCCCCGCGTCGCTGTCCGAGGCCGATCTGGACCCGGCGCTGATCGAGCGCGAGAAGGCCATTCTGACCGAACAGGCCCGCGAAAGCGGCAAGCCGGACGCGGTGATCGAGAAGATGATCGTCGGCCGGATGGCGAAGTTCTTTGAGGAAGTCACGCTGCTGGGCCAGAAATTCGTGATCAACCCCGATGTCACCGTGGCGCAGGCCGCGCAGGACGCGGGCGTTGAAGTGATCGGCTTTGTCCGCATGGCTGTGGGCGAAGGCATCGAGAAAAAAGAAGAGGACTTTGCCGCCGAGGTCGCCAAGACCCTGGCCGGCTGAGTCCCGCATCGGGGCCTGACGGCCCCGGACCTTGCGCCGCCGGACCCTGCGTTCGGCGGCGTTTTTCATGGGGGGTGGCATGGGTGAACGCTGGGACGTGGTGATCGCGGGTGGCGCGGTCATGGGGGCATCGGCGGCGTTCTGGCTGACACGGATGCAGCCCGGCCTGCGCGTGCTGGTGGCCGAGATGGACCCGAGCTATGCGCGGTCGTCCACCGCCCTGTCGGTGGCGTCGATCCGGCAGCAGTTCACGAACCCGGTCAATGTGAAGATCAGCCGCTTCGGCTTTGATTTCCTGTCCGATTTCCAGACGCATCTTGGCGTGGATGTGGGCGTGCCCGACCTTGGGATGAAGGAGAACGGCTATCTGTTCCTTGCCGGCAGCGCCGAGGCGGCGGCGGTTATGGCGGATGTGGCGGCGATGCAGCGGGAGCACGGCGCGCTGACCGAGGTGCTGGATCGCGCGGCGATTGCGGCGCGGTTTCCCTGGCTTGAACTGGCCGATGTCGAGGCCGGCTCGTTCGGGCCGGGGCGTGAGGGCTGGTTCGACAACATGGGGCTTCTCAACGGCTTGCGGGCGACGGCACGGGCGCAGGGGGCCGAGTTCGTGGCCGACCGGGTGGTGGGCGCGGTGCGGCAGGGCGACCGGGTGACGGCCGTGCGGCTGGCCGGGCGGGGAGAGGTGGCCTGCGGGGCGCTGGTGAACGCGATGGGCACGCGGGCGGCGGAGCTGCTGCGCTGGCTTGGCGAGGATCTGGCGGTGGAGCCGCGAAAGCGCACGGTTTTCCTGATAGATGCGCCGAATGCGAAACACCCGGATGCGCCGTTACTTGTTGATCACACAGGGTTTTACATCCGGCCCGAGGGCGACGGGCAGTGGATCACCGCCATCGTGCCCGAGGAGGACGGCCCGGTCGATCCAGACGATTTCGAGCCGCGGCATCAGGATTTCGAGGATCTGATCTGGGAGCGGCTCTACAACCGCTGCGAAGGCTTTGACGCGGTGAAGGTGCTGCGGTTCTGGGTCGGGCATTACGCCTATAACACATTGGACCAGAACGCGATTGTCGGCCCGCATCCGCATCTCCGCAACCTGTTCCTGATGAACGGCTTTTCCGGCCACGGGCTGCAGCAGGCCCCGGCCGTGGGGCGGGGGATTGCCGAGATCCTGCTGACCGGCAGCTACCAGACGCTGGACCTGTCGGACCTGGGCGTGGCGCGGATGCTGGAGGGGCGTCCCTTTGCCGAGCGCGCCATCGTCTAAAGCATGTCGCGCAGAAGTGGGAACCGGTTCTGCGCGTCCCGGACATGCGAAAACAACAAGCTAGAGACTGCCGCGAACGCGGCAGTCTCTAGGCGCGGGCCGCTGCCCGCCGGGGTCACAGCCCGACCAGCGCCCGGACCTGTGCCGCGCTCAGCCCGTCCTCGCGGTAGCGGCGGATGGCGCGGGCGTCGTCGCGCTTTGCCAGCCGCTTGCCGACCTCGTCGCGGATCAGGCGGTGATGGTGATAGACCGGGGTGGGCAGGCCGAGCAGGCGCTGCAGGATCACCTGCACCGGGGTGAAGTCGAACAGATCCTCGCCCCGGATCACATGGGTGACGCCCTGATCGGCATCGTCCAGCGCGGCGGCGAGGAAATAGGCGACGATATCCTCGCCCCTGCGCGACAGGACCACGTCGCCGATCCGCTCCAGCGCGGCGGCGGCATCGACCCGGTGGTGCCCGGCATGGGCGGGGCCGGTCTCGTCGAACTCCGGCACGGCATCGAGACCCGAAAGCGCGGCCGCCAGATCAAGGCGCAGCACATCGCCCGGCTGGCGCGAGGTCATCGGCCGGCCCCGGCAGGTGCCGGGATAGACGGCAAAGGTCACGCCTTCCTGCGGGGCGGCGGTGGCGGCGCGGATGTCGGCGCGGGTGCAGGAACAGGGATAGAGCAGCCCGCGCGCCGCCAGCGGTTCCAGCCGGACGTTGTAGGCCGCGATCCGGTCGGACTGCCGGCGCACCGGCCCGTCCCAGGTCAGGCCCAGCCATGCCAGGTCGGACAGGATCGCCTCCTCCCACTCCGGGCGGCTGCGTTCGAGGTCGGTATCCTCCATCCGCAGCAGGAACTGCCCGCCCGCCGCGCGGGCCATGTCGTGGGCGAGGCAGGCGGAATAGGCGTGGCCCAGATGCAGCGGCCCCGTGGGCGAGGGCGCGAAGCGTGTGCAGTAGTCAGGCGGCATCCTGCCGCGCCTGCCCCAGCCAGTCCAGAAACGCCGCCTTGGCCCGGTCGGTATAGGCCTTGTAGCGGTCACGGCGCCCGCGCCGGCCGCCCCGTGCCTCCACGGGCGGGAACAGGCCGAAGTTGACGTTCATCGGCTGGAACGTCTTTGCCTCTGCCCCGCCGCTGATATGGGTGACCAGCGCCCCCATCGCGGTTTCCGGCGGCGGCGAGTCAAGTGGGCGGCCGAGGATCTCTGCCACCGCCAGACGCCCGGCCAAAAGGCCCATCGCGGCGGATTCGACATACCCCTCCACCCCCGTGATCTGGCCGGCGAAGCGGATGTGCGGTTTCGATTTCAGCCGCATCTGCCCGTCCAGCAGCGTGGGGGAGTTGATGAAGGTGTTGCGGTGGATGCCGCCAAGGCGTGCGAAGGACGCATCCTGTAACCCCGGAATCATTCGGAAAACAGAGGTCTGCGCGCCATACTTCATCTTTGTCTGGAAGCCGACGATATTGTAGAGCGTTCCCAGTGCATTGTCGCGGCGCAACTGCACGACCGCGTAGGGCTTCACGTCCGGCTGGTGGGCGTTGGTCAGGCCCACGGGTTTCATCGGGCCAAAGCGCAGGGTTTCGCGCCCGCGTTCGGCCATCACCTCGATGGGCAGGCAGCCGTCGAAATAATTCGCGGTCTCGCCCGGCTTGAACTCAGTCTTGTCGGCGGCCAGCAGCGCGTCGATGAAGCCCTCGTACTGGTCGCGGGTCATCGGGCAGTTGATATAGGCGGTGCGCTGTTCCTCGGTCTCGCCCTTGTCGTAGCGCGATTGCGCCCAGGCCACGGTCATGTCGATGGTGTCGGCATGGACGATCGGGGCAATGGCGTCGAAGAAGGCGAGCGCATCGGCGCCGGTTTCCGCCCGGATCGCCTGTGCGAGGGTGCCCGAGGTCAGCGGGCCGGTGGCGATGATCCAGTGGCCGTCAGTGGGTAGCGCGGTGATCTCACCCTCTTCAACCGTCACATTCGGATGCGCCCGCAAGCGGCTGGTAACAGATGCAGAAAACGCATCGCGGTCCACCGCCAGCGCGCCGCCGGCGGGCAGCGCATGGGCATCGGCCATCGCCATGATCAGCCCGCCGGCGGCGCGCATTTCCCAGTGCAGCAGTCCCACGGCGTTCTGTTCGTCATCGTCCGACCGGAAGGAGTTGGAGCAGACCATTTCGGCCAGATCGCCGGTCTTGTGGGCGAAGGTGCCGACCTGCGGGCGCATTTCGTGGATCACGACCGGCACGCCGGCCTCGGCCGCCTGCCATGCGGCCTCGGAACCGGCCATGCCGCCGCCGACGATGTGGAGTGTCTGTGTCATTGGCCGGATCTAGCCTGCGTTTGGCGTGAAGGGAAGCCCGCGCACGGCAATGTCGCTGGACCTTGCGGCCCGGTTCGTTCATACCCTTGGCGTCGCTTGCGAGAGGACGGAGCATGAACTTTCTTCTTCGGCTGCTGACCTGGTGGAATGGCCAGACGCTCGGCACCCAGTTGTTTACCTGGCGCAAGGGCGAGAAGGTGGGCGAGGACGAACAGGGCAACGCCTTCTACCAGACCCGCGACGGCAAGAAGCGCTGGGTGATCTATAACGGCGAGTCCGAGGCGAGCCGGGTCAGCCCCGACTGGCACGGCTGGCTGCATTTCACCTGGGACCAGCCGCCGACCGAGGTACCGATAGCCCGCAAGCCGTGGGAGCAGCCGCATCAGGAAAACCTGACCGGCACGCCGATGGCCTATGTGCCCGCAGGCTCGATCCGCCGCACCGAACTGAAGGAGCGGCGCGATTACGAGGCATGGCGCCCGGACTGATCGATGCGGATCATCGCAACGGGACTGCTGGCGCTGACGCTGGCGCATCCGGCGGCCGCGCAGGCCACCGAGGGCGCGGGCGCGGTGCTGCGCTGGCTGGACAAGGTATCGGGCGAGTCGGTCGATATCGAGATGCCGGTGGGCGAGTTCCGGGTGCAGGGGCGGCTGACGATCACCCTGAACGCCTGCCGCTACCCCGCCGAGGGAGAGCCGACCAGCGCCTATGCGCATCTGATCATCCATGACGGGCTGGTGACAGAGGGGCCGGTTTTCGCCGGCTGGATGATCGCCGACAGCCCCGCGCTGCACGCGCTGGACCATTCGCGCTATGACGTCTGGGTGATCCGCTGCACCACCTCCTGAGCGTCGGGCACCGGCCCGCCCGCGTTGAAATCCGCGTCGCGGTTCAGGGCATCGGCAAGGCGGCGGCGATACTCGGCGCGGGTCACCTCGATCGCACCCAGCCGGGCCAGATGGGCGGTCAGGAACTGCGCATCGAACAGGGTGAAGCCGCCCTGCCGCAGCCGATCCACCAGATAGGCCAGCGCGATCTTTGACGCATCGGTGCGGCGCGAGAACATGCTTTCGCCGAAGAAGGCCGCGCCAAGCACCACGCCATAGACGCCCCCCGCCAGCTCGCCATCGATCCAGACCTCGACGCTATGCGCGGCACCTCGTCGATGCAGGTTGAGGTAAAGTGCCGCGATTTCCGCGTTGATCCAGGTTTCGTCGCGGTCGGCGCAGGCCGCCAGCACGGCGGCGAAATCGTGATCGACCCGCACCTCGAACCCGCCGCGCAGCAGTCGTCGGCGCAATGAGCGAGAGATGTGGAAGCCGTCCAGCGGAATGATGCCGCGGCGGCGGGGGTCGATCCAGTGCACCTCGGGGCTGTCGCGCGCCTCGGCCATCGGGAAGACGCCCGCGGCATAGGCGCGCAGCAACAGCTCTGGGGTCAGGCGCAGGGGCATTGCTCAAGGCACGTTTGCGGCGGCGCCCCGATGTGACCCCGCCGCCCGCCGGTTGGCAAGCCCGTCAGCCGCCGCTCAGCGCCCGCAGGCGAAGGATCAGCGACGATGTGTCATGGCGCCCGCCGCCAAGGTTCTGGACGTCCTTGTAGAACTGATCGACCAGTGCGGTCACCGGCAGCGGCGCGCCGATCTCGTCGGCGGTATCCAGGCAGATGCCCAGATCCTTGCGCATCCAGTCCACGGCAAAGCCATAGTCGAACTTGCCGTCCAGCATCGTCTCGTAGCGGTTCGCCATCTGCCACGACCCGGCGGCCCCCTGGCTGATCACCTCGATCACCTTGCGGCCGTCCATCCCCGCCATCTCGCCGAACCGCAGCGCCTCGGACAGGCCCTGCATCAGCCCGGCGATGCAGATCTGGTTCATCATCTTGGCGATCTGCCCCGCACCGCTGTCGCCGAGCAGCTTGCACACGCGCGCATAGGCCGCCATCACCGGCTCGGCGCGCTCAAAGGCAGCGGCCTTGCCGCCGCACATGATCGACAGCACGCCGTTCTCGGCCCCCGCCTGCCCGCCCGACACCGGCGCATCCACGAATTCGATCCCCCGCTCGGCGCCCGCGGCGAACAGCTCGCGCGTGACCTTGGCCGAAACGGTCGTGTGATCGACAAAGATCGTGCCCGATGCCATCCCGGCAAAGGCGCCGCTCTCGCCCAGGCAGACCGACCGCAGATCGTCGTCATTGCCGACGCAGGCCATCACGAAATCCTGCCCCTCGGCCGCGGCCGCAGGCGTCTCGGCCGCGCAGCCGCCGTGCTGCTTGGCCCAGGCTTCCGCCTTGGCAAAGGTGCGGTTGTAGACCGTCACCTCATGCCCCTTGGCCGCCAGATGACCGGCCATCGGATAGCCCATCACCCCTAGCCCCAGAAACGCTACCTTAGCCATGTCGCCCCCCTTTGCGCTGCGGCGCGGCGTGATTGCATGTGCCGCCCTTTGCCCCTAGTTACCCTGTCACACCCTGCCGTCAACCACCGGGACTGCCGATGATCACCGCCTTCCGCTGGATGTTGCGCCTGCTTCTGGGCCTCACGGCGCTGGGTCTGGTGGTGCTGATCGGCCTTTACTATTTCGCCACCCGCTCGATCCCCGATTACGGCGCCACATGGCGGCTGTCGGGGCTGAGCGCGCCGGTGGAGATCGTGCGCAACAACGCCAACGTGCCCCATATCTTCGGCGAGACGGATGCCGACGTGTTCTTCGGGCTGGGCCTCGCCCATGCCCAGGACAGGCTGTGGCAGATGACCATGCTGCGCCGCACCGCGCAGGGCCGCCTGTCGGAAATCTTTGGCGAGCGCACGGTGCAGATCGACGAATTGATGCGGCGGTTCGATGTCTACAGCCTCGCCGCCGCCTCCTATGCGGTGCAGGACACGGAAACGCGCGCGGCGCTGGAAGCCTATGCAAGCGGCGTCAACGCCTGGATCGGGCTGGTGAACGAGCACGCGATGGGCCGCGGCGCGCCGGAATTCTTCCTGTTCGAGCCGGAAATCGCGGTCTGGCAACCGGCGGATTCGCTGGCGGTCATAAAGCTGATGGGCATCCAGCTTTCGTCGCAACTGCAGATGGAGGTGCTGCGCGCACAGGCCTCGCTGGTCCTGTCCGACGAACGCCTGCGCGACATCCTGCCAGACGATCCGACCCAGCCGGTCGCGGCGCTGCCCGATTTCGCCAGCCTGTTTCCGGGCGTGTCGCCCGCGACCGCGCCGCTTGATGTGGCCGCCGATCCGCTGTCGCCGGTGGCGGACCGGGCGCTGGCGGGCGCCTCGAACGCCTGGGCCGCTGCGCCGTCGCGTTCGGCGGCGGGCAGCACGCTTCTGGCCAACGACCCGCATCTGATGTTCACGGCCCCGACGATCTGGTATCTGGCGCGGCTGGAACTTGCCTCGGGCGGGGTCATCGGGGCAACGATTCCGGGCATGCCGGTGGTGCTCGCAGGCCGGTCGGACCGGCTGGGCTGGGCGATCACCTCGTCCTATCTGGATGATCTCGACGTCTATGTCGAACGGCTGAACCCCGAAAACCCCGAGGAATACCAGACCCCCGACGGCTGGAAGGCGTTCGAGACCCGGCGCTCGATCATCCGCATCAAGGATCAGGAACCGCGCACCCTGACCCTGCGCTGGACCGACAATGGCCCCGTTCTTCCGGGCACGCATTACAGCCTCGGCTCGATCACCCCCGCCGGTCACGTCACATCCGTCGCCTGGACGCTGCTCGATGCGGCCGACACATCCATGTCGGCCGCCCTGCGGCTGATGCAGGCCGGCACGGTCGAGGAAGGTCTGGCGGCGGGCGCGCTCTATGTCGCACCCAGCCAGAACCTGACGCTGGCCGACCGCGACGGGATCGCCACGCAACTGATCGGCGCGATGCCCCGGCGCGACCCGCGCCACCAGACCCAGGGCCGCATGCCCTCGCCCGGCTGGCTGGCCGAAAACCGCTGGCAGGGCCGCCTGCCCTACGACGACAATCCCCGCGTGGTGGACCCGGAAACTGGCATCGTCGGCAACACCAACAACAAGATCACCGACGCGCCCTTCCCGCGCCATGTCGCGCATGACTGGGGCGATACCCAGCGCATCCAGCGTTGGCTGCGCCTGATGCAGGTGCGCGACGTCCATACCCGCGAAAGCTTCATCGAGGCGCAGCTCGACACCGTCTCGAACGCCGCGCGCACGCTTCTGCCGCTGGTCGGCGCCGATCTGTGGTTCACCGGCGAGGCCGCGCCCGAGGGCACGCGCGAACGCCAGCGCCAGCGCGCGCTGCTGCTGCTCGCGGAATGGAACGGCGAGATGAACGAGCATCTGCCGGAACCGCTGATCTATGCCGCATGGATGCGCGCCCTGCAGGAACGGCTGATCCGCGACGAGCTCGGCCCCCTGGCCGATGCCTTCCGGCACATCGACCCGGTGTTCATCGAACGGGTCTATCGCGACATCGACGGCGCCGGGGTGTGGTGCGACATCATCCAGTCCTCGCCGGTGGAAACCTGCCTCGACATCGCGCGGATGGCACTGGACGACGCCCTGATCCGGCTAGAGGAACGCTACGGCCGCAGCATCGAAAGCTGGCGCTGGGGCGACGCGCATCAGGCCACCCACGAACATCAGGTGCTGGGCGACATTCGCGGGCTGGGGGCGATCGTGAACATCCGGCAATCGACCTCTGGCGGGGATTTCACGCTGATGCGCGGCGTGACGTCGGGCCGCGAGCCGACACCGTTCCGCAACGTCCACGGCGCGGGCTATCGCGGGGTCTATGATTTTGCCGACCCTGACAGTTCGGTGTTCATCATCGCCACCGGCCAGTCGGGCCACCCGCTCAGCCGCCATTACGACAATCTGGGAGAGTTGTGGCGGCGCGGCGAATACATCCCCATGAGCCTCGATCCGCAGCTTGCCCGCGCCGGGGC
>JBJHCH010000127.1:0-10131 GCA_050485905.1 Paracoccaceae bacterium
GGCCCAATCGGCGGCTGTCACGCTGCCGCCGCTCAGTTGCGTGATCTTCATGCAGGGCTGATCCTGCAAAACGGGGGGACGGGATGCAACCAAGACCGAATACACGGCTTTCCAGCCGGGCCATGGCCTTCGTCCTGGCGGGCGGGCGCGGCAGCCGGCTGAAGGAACTGACCGACAAGCGCGCGAAACCTGCGGTCTATTTCGGCGGCAAGACCCGGATCATCGACTTTGCGCTCTCGAACGCGCTCAACTCCGGCATCCGCAAGATGGCCATCGCCACCCAGTACAAGGCCCATTCGCTGATCCGCCACATGCAGCGCGGCTGGGGCTTCTTCCGGGCAGAACGCAACGAATACCTGGACATCCTGCCGGCCAGCCAGCGCGTGGCGGAAAACAAGTGGTACATGGGCACCGCCGATGCCGTGACCCAGAACATCGACATCGTGGACAGCTACGGCATCGACTATGTGGTGATCCTGGCGGGCGACCACATCTACAAGATGGATTACGAGGTGATGCTGCGCCAGCATGTCGAGACCGGCGCCGATGTCACCGTTGGCTGCCTGACGGTCCCGCGGATGGAGGCTGTAGCCTTTGGCGTGATGCATGTGGATGCCCAGAACCGGATCACCGATTTCCTTGAGAAACCCGCCGATCCGCCCGCGATTCCCGGCGACCCCGACAATGCGCTGGCCTCGATGGGGATCTACGTCTTCACCTGGGCCTTCCTGCGCGACCTCTTGATCCGCGATGCCGAGGATCCGAATTCCACCCACGATTTCGGCGGCGACCTGATCCCCCATATCGTGAAGCACGGCAAGGCGATGGCGCATCGGTTCGAGGAAAGCTGCGTCACCTCGGGGCTGGAGCAGGAACCCTACTGGCGCGACGTGGGCACCGTCGATGCCTTCTGGCAGGCCAATATCGACCTGACGGATTTCACCCCGAAACTGGATCTCTACGACCAGAGCTGGCCGATCTGGACCTATGCGGAATCGGTGCCGCCGGCCAAGTTCATCCACGACGAGGAGGGCCGGCGCGGTGCCGCCGTTTCCTCGCTGGTCTGCGGCGACGTCATCGTGTCAGGCTCCGAAATCCGCAACTCGCTTCTCTTCACCGGTTGCCGCACGCATTCCTTCTCGTCGCTGGAATATGTCGTCGCCCTGCCGCAGGTGGTGGTCAACCGCAAGGCCCGGCTGAAGAATTGCGTGGTCGACCGCGGCGTGCAGGTCCCCGCCGGGCTGGTAGTGGGCGAGGATGCCGAGGCGGATGCGAAATGGTTCCGCCGCACCGACACCGGCATCGTGCTGATCACCCAGCCAATGATCGATCAATGGCTGGCAACGAACGGCTGAGGCGATGAAGCGGGTTCTGTCGGTCGCCTCGGAATGCGTGCCGCTGGTGAAAACCGGCGGGCTGGCCGATGTGGTCGGCGCCTTGCCCGGCGCGCAGGCCGCGCAGGGCTGGGACATGCGGGTGCTGCTGCCCGGCTATCGCGGCCTGCCCGCGCGGCTGACGGATCCGCAGGTGCTCTGGTCCGATCCCGACCTGTTCGGCGGCCCGGCGCAGGTGCTGGCGGCACAGGTCGACGGGCTGTCGGTGCTGCTGCTGGATGCGCCTCACCTCTTCGACCGGCCGGGCGGCCCCTATGGCTACACCAGCGGCGATTTTCCCGACAACCCCGAACGCTTCGCCGCCCTGTCCTGGGCCGCGGCACAGATCGCGCGCGACGGCCTGGCCGATGGCTGGCGGCCGCAGGTGCTGCATGCCCATGACTGGCAGGCTGGCCTTGCCCCCGCCTATCTGCGCTATGGCCCGGCCTGCGACATGGGCACTGTCATCACAATCCACAACATCGCGTTTCAGGGGCACGCAAGCCCCGCGAAACTGCCCGACCTGCGGCTGCCCGAGGCCGAGTTTCACCCCGATGCGCTGGAATATTACGGCAATATCAGCCTGCTGAAGGCCGGTCTTGTCACCGCCGACCGGATCACCACCGTCAGCCCGACCTATGCCAACCAACTGATGCGCCCGGAATACGGCATGGGCCTTCAGGGCGTCATCGTCGCCCGCGCGGGCGATGTCACGGGCATCCTGAACGGCGTCGATACCGGGGTCTGGAACCCCGAGACCGACGCCGAAATCACCCCCTACAGCGCCCGCACCCTGAAGCAGAAGGCCGCGAACCGCGCCGCGCTGCTGGCCGAGTTCGGCCTGGGCGAAGTGCCCGGCCCGCTGGCCATCGTCGTCAGCCGGCTGACCGGGCAGAAGGGGATCGACCTGCTGCCCGCCGTCATCCCCGATTTCGTCGCCGCGGGTGGCGGGCTGGCGATCCTCGGCAGCGGCGATGCGGCGCTGGAACGGGCGATGGCCGATCTGGCCGCGGCGCACCCGGCCCGCGTAGGCCTGAAGATCGGCTATGACGAGGCGCTGAGTCACCGGATGTTCGGCGGGGCCGACGCGGTGCTGGTGCCGTCGCGGTTCGAACCCTGCGGCCTGACGCAGATGTACGGGCTGCGCTACGGCACGATCCCGGTGGTGGCTGCGACCGGCGGGCTGGCCGATACGGTGATCGACGCCAACCCGATGGCGCTGGCCGCTGGCACCGCGACCGGCATCGCCTTTCACCCCACCGACGCGCTGGCCTTCGCCCAGGCGCTCCGCCGGCTGACAGCGCTTCACGCCGATCCGCGCCTCTGGGCCGCGATCCAGCGCGCGGCGATGAAATCCCCCGTGGGCTGGCAGGCCTCCAGCGCCGCCTATGCGGCACTCTACGAAAGCCTGCTGCCGTGAATGCCCGCACCCGCCTGCCGTCGCGCCTGCGCGACCACCCGCTGTCGCGGGGCCGCCCCGACCCGCTGGGCGCCACATTCGACGGCGAGGGGGTGAACTTCGCCCTCTTCTCCGCCCATGCCGAGCGGGTGGAGCTGTGCCTGTTTTCCGACGACGGGCGCAAGGAAACCGCGCGCATCGCCCTGACCGAACGCGACGGCGACATCTGGCACGTCCATGTCTCCGGGCTGACGCCGGGCACCAAATACGGCTACCGCGTCCACGGCCCCTACCGGCCCGAGGAGGGCCACCGCTTCAACCCCAACAAGCTGCTGATCGACCCCTATGCCAAGCAGTTGCACGGCCCGCTCCGCTGGTCCGATGCGCTGATGGGCTACCGCGTCGGCTCGTCCCGCGCGGATCTCTCGTTCGACACCCGCGACAGCGCCTTTGCGATGCCGAAATCGGTGGTGGTGGACCCGACCTTCAACTGGGGCGACGACGCCCCCCCGCGCGTGACCCGGTCCGACACGGTGATCTACGAGGCGCATGTCAGGGGCCTGACCCGCGCCAACCCCGCTGTGCCACCGGGCCGGCGCGGCACCTACCTCGGCCTCGCGTCCGAGGCGGTGCTGGACCATCTCGTGAAGCTCGGCGTGACCACGGTGCAGATCCTGCCCGTGCACGCCTTCGTCGACGACCGCTTTCTGGTACAGGCCGGCTTGCGCAACTTCTGGGGCTATCAGTCGATCGGCTTCTTCGCGCCCGAACCCCGCTACATGACCGAGAACGCGGTCTGGGAATTCCAGACCATGGTGCGCCGCTTCCATGCCGCGGGCCTCGAGGTGGTGCTGGACGTGGTCTACAACCATTCCGGCGAGGGCGACGAGCTGGGGCCGACGCTGGCCTTCCGCGGCCTCGACAACCGCTCCTACTACCGGCTGGCCGACGATGCGCGCTACTACATCAATGACACCGGCACCGGCAACACGCTGAACGTGGCGCATCCGATGGTGCTGCGCATGGTGATGGACAGCCTGCGCTACTGGGTAGAGGTTATGCATGTCGACGGCTTCCGCTTCGACCTCGCCACCACGCTGGCGCGAGAGGCGCATGGCTTCGACCCCCACGGCGGCTTTCTCGATGCTATCCGGCAGGATCCGGTGCTGAACCGCGTGAAGCTGATCGCAGAGCCGTGGGACATCGGCCCCGGCGGCTATCAGCTCGGGGCCTGGCCGCATCCGTTCCTGGAATACAACGACCGCTTCCGCGACGGGGTGCGCCGGTTCTGGCGCGGCGATGCCGGGATGACGCCGGATCTGGCGAAACGCATCCTTGGCTCGGCGGAACGCTTCGACCATTCGGGGCGCGGCGCCACGTCCTCGATCAATTTCGTCACCGTCCATGACGGCTTCACGCTCGAAGACCTCGTCAGCTACACCCAAAAGCGCAATCAGGCGAATGCCGAGGATAACCGCGACGGGTCCGACGCCAACCATTCCGACAATCTGGGGGTCGAGGGGCCGACCGACGACCCCGCGATCCTTGCCGCCCGCGCCCTGCGAAAGCGCAACCTTCTGGCCACCGTCTTCGCCAGCCAGGGCACGCCGATGCTGCTGTCGGGCGACGAGATCGGCAACAGCCAGGGCGGCAACAACAACGCCTATGCCCAGGACAACGAGGTCGGCTGGATCGACTGGTCCGCGCCTGACGCCGACCTTCTCGCCTTCGTCCGCCGCCTGACGAAGCTTCGCCGCGACCACCCAGTCCTGCGCCAGCGGCTGTTCCTGCACAGCCGCCCCCGCCGCGCCGACGGCATCCCCGATCTCTACTGGCGCCTGCCCGACGGCACGCCCCCCGCCCCCGCCGACTGGGACAACCCGCAGTGGAAGACGCTCTGCGTGGAGATCCGCACATCCTCGGACACGCCGGATTACGCGGCCTCGGACGACGTGGTCTTCATCGTCTTCAATGCCGGAGAGGAGGTGCAGGTCACGCTCCCCGACCTGCCCGCCGACCGCTGCTGGGAACTGCTGCTCGACACCACCCGCCCGGCCGACCTGCCGGTCGTCACCCGCCACCCGGCGCTGACCGCCCCCGCGCAGTCGGTGCTGATCCTGGCGCGCCGCAAGAACGCAAAGGAACAGGCATGACCACGGTCACCACGGAACCGATCAACGGCCAGAAGCCCGGCACCTCGGGCCTGCGCAAGAAGACGCCCGTCTTCATGCAGCACCACTATCTGGAAAACTTCGTGCAGGCGATCTTCGACGCCATCGGGGGCGCCGCGGGCAAGACCTTCGTGCTGGGCGGCGACGGGCGCTATTTTAACGACCGCGCCGCGCAGGTCATCCTGCGCATGGCCGCCGCCAACCGGGCGGCCCGCGTCATCGTCGGCCAGCACGCGATCCTCTCCACCCCCGCCGCCTCGCACCTGATCCGGCTGCGCGGCACCGACGGCGGCATCATCCTGTCGGCCAGCCACAACCCCGGCGGCCCGGACGAGGATTTCGGGGTGAAGTTCAACACCCCCAACGGCGGCCCCGCCCCGGAATCCGTCACCGAGGCGATCTATCAGGCCACCACCAGGCTTACCGAATACCGGATACTGGAGGCGCAGGACGTCAACCTGCGCGACCCCGGCGAATACCCCATGGGCGACATGGTGGTAGAGGTGGTGGACCCGGTTGCGGACTACGCCGACCTGATGGAAACGCTGTTCGATTTCGACGCCATCCGCGCCATGGTCGCCGGCGGCTTCACCATGCGCTTCGACGCGATGTGCGCCGTCACCGGCCCCTACGCGACCGAGATCCTCGAAAACCGCCTCGGCTTTGCCGAGGGCACGGTGGTCAACGGCGACCCGCTACCCGACTTCGGCGGCATGCACCCCGACCCGAACCCGACCTGGGCGCGGGCGCTGATGAACGAGATGTTCGGCCCCGTCGCCCCCGATTTCGGCGCGGCGTCGGACGGCGACGGCGACCGCAACATGGTGGTCGGGCGCGGCGTCTATGTCAGCCCCTCTGACAGCCTCGCCGTGCTGGTCGCCAATGCCGATCTGGCGCCCGGCTATGCCGGCGGGCTGAAGGGCGTGGCGCGGTCCATGCCCACCTCCGCCGCCGCCGACCGGGTGGCCGCCAAGCTGGGCATCCCGGCCTACGAGACGCCGACGGGCTGGAAATTCTTCGGCAACCTGCTGGATGCGGGCCGCGCCACGATCTGCGGCGAGGAAAGCTTCGGCACCGGCTCCGACCATGTGCGCGAAAAGGACGGGCTCTGGGCGGTCCTCCTGTGGCTCAACATCCTCGCCGCGCGCGGCGACAGCGTGACCGAGATCCTCGCCGCGCACTGGGCCGAGTTCGGGCGCAACTACTATTCCCGCCATGATTTCGAGGGACTGGAGGTCAGGGCCGCAACCGACATGCTCGACGCGCTGAAGGCCCGCCTGCCCGACCTGCCAGGAACCGAGGTTGAGGGGATGCGGATCGCCGCCGCCGACGATTTCGCCTATACCGACCCGGTCGATGGCTCAGTGTCCGACCATCAGGGCCTGCGCATCGTCTTCGATGACGGCGCGCGGATCGTGATGCGGCTGTCAGGCACCGGCACATCGGGCGCCACGCTCAGGCTCTATCTGGAACGCTACGCGCCGGGGCCGGACGGGCTGGACCTCGATGCGCAGCAGGCGCTGGCCCCGGTGATCCGCGCCGCCCACGCGCTGGCGGGCATCGCCGATCACACCGGGCGCGACGCGCCGGATGTCATCACCTGAGGCGGCGATGGACGAAAGCGCTCTCGGCACCCGCATCTTCGAGATGCGCTTCAACCGCAGCCGCGCGGATCTGTTCGGCATGCTCGACCGGCTCTACGGCGACCGGCCCGATTATGCCCGCTTCTGCGCCGCGCTGACCGACGTTCTGCGCCGCGCCTGGGCGGAACGCCCCGACGATCTGAAATGGCTGGATCTGGCCCGCGACCTGGAACCCGACTGGTTCCAGCGCCCCGATCAGGTGGGTTATGTCTTCTACCTCGACCGTTTCGCGGGCGACTTGAAGGGCGTCCTGCAGAAACTTGATTACTTGTCGGAAATCGGCGTCACTTACGTCCATTTCATGCCCTGCCTGAAGCCGCGCCCCGGCGACAGCGACGGCGGCTATTCGGTGATGGACTACCGCGCCATCAACCCCGCCTACGGCACGATGGAGGATTTCGAGGCGGTGACCGCCGCGCTACGGGCGCGCGGCATCTCGGTCTGCATCGACATGGTGCTGAACCACACCGCCAAGGAACACGACTGGGCGAAGAAGGCCCGCAAGGGGGTGAAGAAATACCGCGACTACTACCTGATGTTCGACGACGACACCCTGCCCCGGCAATACGAGCAGACCCTGATCGAGGTCTTTCCCGACACCGCGCCGGGCAGCTTCACCCATTACCCCGAGATCGGCAAATGGGTCTGGACCACCTTCAACGAACACCAGTGGGATCTGAACTGGGCCAACCCGGCAGTGTTCCTGGAGATGGCAGAGGTGATGCTCTACCTCGCCAACCGCGGCGCCGACGTGCTGCGCTTCGACGCCGTCGCCTTCATGTGGAAGCGGATGGGCACGAAATGCCAGTCCGAGCCAGAGGTGCACATGCTGCTGCAGGCGCTGCGCGCCGCCTGCCGGATCAGCGCCTCGGCGGTGATCCATCTGGAGGAAGCGATCGTCGGCCCGGCCGAGATGATCCCCTATCTGGGCCGGGGCGAGCACACCGGCAAGGAGGGCAACCTCGCCTATCACAACAGCCTGATGGTGCAGTTCTGGTCGGCGCTCGCCACGCGCGAGACGCGGCTGATGACCCACGTGATGCAAAGCCACTTCCCGCCCGTGCTGTCGAACGCGACCTATGCCACCTACATCCGCTGCCACGACGACATCGGCTGGGCCGTGACGGATGAGGATGCGGCGGCGGTGGGTCTGAACGGTCCGCTGCACCGGGCCTTCCTGTCGGATTTCTACGAGGGCGTCTTTCCCGGCAGCTTCGCCGCCGGTGCATTGTTCCAGTTCAATCCGGAAACGGGCGACAAGCGCATCTCCGGCAGCTTCGCCTCACTCGCCGGGCTGGAACGCGCTTTGGTCGACGAGGATGCGGCGGCCGTGAACCGGGCCATCGACCGCATCCTTCTTGGCCATGCGCTCATCTCAAGTTTCGGCGGCATACCATTGATATATATGGGAGATGAGATCGCGATGCTGAACGACCACAGCTACCGCGACAGCCCAGACCACGCCCACGACAGCCGCTGGATCCACCGCCCCCGCATGGACTGGACCCGCGCCGCCGCCGCCATGGCCGGCACCGACGCGCCCGAGGCGCGGGTCTGGCATGGGGTCCGCGCGATCCTGCGCGCCCGCGCCGCCATGCCGGAGTTCCACGCCGCCAACCCGACCCTGGTCCTCGACACCGGGCAGGCGGACCTCTTCGCCTTCGCCCGCGCCGCGCCCACGGGGGCGGTGGTCTGCGTCTTCAACTTCACCGAGCACTGGACCACGCTGCGCGCCGACTGGGCGGCGGGGCATGGGGCGGAGCGGTTCACCGACGGGCTGTCGGGGCAGCCGGTCGCGGCGCACCACGGGGCGATCCACCTGCCGCCCTATGCGAGGCTTTGGCTGCGCTGAACGGAGCAAAAGTTGCCGGCTTTCAACTCACAACGCTTTCTTAACGCGGCGTTCGCTGCAACGGGCTGTCGCGCAACGCCCCGCATCAGAAGTGCAGCGCGCGGCCGTAGGCGTCGAGCACGGATTCGTGCATCATCTCGCTCAGCGTCGGGTGGGGGAACACGGTTTCCATCAGCTCCGCCTCGGTCGTCTCCAGCGTGCGGCCGACAACATAGCCCTGGATCAACTCGGTCACCTCGGCCCCAACCATATGCGCGCCCAGCAGCTCGCCGGTCTTGGCGTCGAAGACGGTCTTGATCATGCCCTCGGCCTCGCCCAGCGCAATGGCCTTGCCGTTGCCGATGAAGGGGAAGCGGCCGACCTTCACCTGATGCCCGGCCTCCTTTGCCTTCGCCTCGGTCAGGCCGACGCTGGCAACCTGGGGATGGCAATAGGTGCAGCCGGCGATGGAGTTCGGCTTGATCGGATGCGGATGGCCGCCCGCGATCAGTTCGGCCACCATCACCCCCTCGTGGCTGGCCTTGTGCGCAAGCCAGGGCGCGCCGGCGATATCGCCGATGGCGTAGAGCCCTTCGACCCCGGTGCGGCAGAATTCGTCGGTGACGACATGGGTACGGTCCACCTTCACGCCGGCCTCTTCCAGGCACAGCCCCTCGGTATTGCCGACGATACCGACGGCAGAAATCACGGTGTCGAAATCACGCGTCTCGGTCTTGCCGCCGACCTCGATATGCGCGGTCACCTTGCCCTTGGCGCGGTCCAGCTTCTTCACCGTTGCCTTTTCCATGATCGTCATGCCCTGCTTGACGAACTGCTTCTTGGCATGGGCGCTGATCTCGGCATCCTCGACTGGAAGGATGCGGTCCATCACCTCGACCACCGTGGTCTTGGCGCCCAGCGTGTTGAAGAAGCTGGCGAACTCGATCCCGATGGCGCCCGACCCGATGACCAGCAGATCCTTCGGCATCCGCTTCGGTTCCAGCGCGTGGCGATAGGTCCAGACCAGATCGCCGTCAGCCTCCAGCCCCGGCAGTTCGCGGGCTCGGGCGCCGGTGGCGATGACGATGTGCTTTGCCGTCAGTTCCTCGGTGCCCTTGTCGGTCTTGACCGTCACCTTGTCCTTGCCGGCGAGCTTTGCGTCGCCCATCACGACAGCGACCTTGTTCTTCTTCAACAGATGCCCGATGCCGCCCGACAACTGGCCGGCGACCTTGCGCGAGCGCTTCACCACGGCGTCGAGATCATAGCCGATGCCGTCGGCCTTCAGCCCGAATTCCTTGGCCCGGTGCATCAGGTGGAACACCTCGGCCGAGCGCAGCATCGCCTTGGTGGGGATGCACCCCCAGTTCAGGCAGATACCGCCCAGGTTCTCGCGCTCCACGACAACGACGTTGAGGCCGAGTTGCGCGCCACGGATCGCGGCCACATAGCCGCCCGGTCCTGCGCCGATTACGATAAGGTCAAACGCCTTGGCAGCCATGTGATCCCCCCTCAGGTTTCAGAATTGATTTGGCCTTAAACCATTTCCCCAAGACCATCAACGAAACCGGCGCCGTGCCGGCTTGCACTGGCCGCATGGCTAGGGACGCAGCGCCTCTACCTGTGCCATGTAGCCGCCATCGGCCATGAACGCCTCTTCCTCTGGTGTGGATTTCCGGCCCAGGGCGGCGTTGCGATAGGGGAAGCGGCCGAA
>JBJHCH010000128.1:0-10028 GCA_050485905.1 Paracoccaceae bacterium
GTGCGTTCTCATGCCCTGACAATGCCGCGAGGCCGTCAGATATTCAATAACCATGGGGGGTTGGGGGCGGTGTTATCCGATAGCAGGGGGCGGTTATTGCCTGTCGCGGCGTGTCGGGCCCAGGTTGGAGGCATCGATCATCCGGGCCGACGTGCCCCACCAGGGAAGGACCCGCCATGCTGACCATGTCCCGATTCACCGCCACGCTGGCAGCCGCCGCCATGGCGCTGACCAGCCTGACCGCCACCCCCGCCGCGGCGCAGGACCGCGACCTGATGCGGTTCCTGGCCGGTGCCGCCGCCATCGCGATCATCGCCGGTGCGGCCAGCCGGAACCGGGCGGATGCGCAGCCCCCCCGCTATGGCCAGCACCAGCGCGGCCATGCCCGCGGCCGTCAGGCAGTTCTGCCGGCAAGCTGCTCGATCGAAGTGCGCAACCGCGGGCGGAACGAGCAGTTGTTCAACCCCAGTTGTCTGCAGCGCGCCGGCTTCCACCGCCTGCCGCGCCAGTGCGAGCGGGAACTGCGGACCAATCGCGGCAGCCGCACGGTGCTGAGCGGCGCCTGCCTGCGGCAGGCGGGATATCGCGTTGAGGCAGGGCGTCGCCGCTAGAGCGACCCTGTCGGCAGTTGCGCGGCCGGGTACTGTTGGGTCGCGCCGTACCGGGGCGGAGGGGAAACCCTTCGCCCCTTTTTTGTTGCGGGCCGGGGCCTGACCGGTCAGGAACAGGACATGCAGGGACCGGATGATATGATCGAGCAGGCCGCGCTGGCTGCCGGTGCCCGTATCGTTGCGGGGGTGGACGAGGTCGGGCGCGGGCCGCTGGCCGGGCCGGTGGTCGCCGCGGCGGTGCGGCTGCTGCCCGGGCGGGTGCCGATGGGACTGCGCGATTCCAAGGTGCTGACCGCCGCCCACCGTGAGGCGCTGGCGGCAGAGTTGCGCGCGGTGGCGGAGGTGGGCCTCGGGGTCGCCTCCGTCGCCGAGATAGATGCGCTGAACATCCTGAAGGCCAGCCATCTGGCGATGGTACGCGCGGTCGCAGCCCTGCCCGAGGTGCCGGATCATCTGCTGATCGACGGCAACCTGATCCCTGCCGAGCTGCCCTGCGGGGCGCAGGCTGTGGTCAAGGGCGATGCGCGGTGTGTGTCGATCGCGGCGGCATCCATCGTGGCCAAGGTGGCGCGCGACGCGATCATGGTGGATTTGGCGCAACACCACCCCGGCTACGGCTGGGAGGGAAACGCAGGTTACCCGGTGCCGGCGCATCTGGCGGCGCTGCGAACCCTTGGTGTGACCCCACACCATAGGCGTTCGTTTCGGCCTGTGCACAAGATGTTGTATCAAGAAGAAACATAAGCCCTTGATTCAAATAAACTATTTGACGGCGAATCAGGGATGACTCATCTTTGCCCCACAAACAGCGTCACAAGGCGCGGGACCGAGGGCAGTGATGACGAAGACGACCACGAGATCGGGGGCGATGTCCCTGCCGGTGAACCGCATCCTTGCGGGGGACTGCATCGAGGCGATGAATGCCCTGCCGGAGGGGTCGGTCGATCTGGTCTTTGCCGATCCGCCCTACAACCTGCAACTGCGCGGCGACCTGCACCGGCCGGACAATTCCCGCGTCGATGCGGTGGACGACGCCTGGGACCGGTTTGCCAGTTTCGAGAGCTATGACGAATTTACCCGTGCCTGGCTGAAGGCGGCGCGGCGGGTGTTGAAGCCTGACGGTGCGATCTGGGTGATCGGCAGCTACCACAATATCTTTCGCGTCGGTGCGGCGCTGCAGGATGCGGGCTACTGGATCCTGAATGACGTGGTCTGGCGCAAGTCGAACCCGATGCCGAACTTTCGCGGCAAGCGGCTGACCAATGCCCATGAGACACTGATCTGGGCGTCGAAATCCGAGGGTGCGAAATACACCTTCAACTACGAGGCGCTGAAGGCGCTGAACGAGGGGGTGCAGATGCGGTCCGACTGGACCCTGCCGATCTGCACCGGTCACGAGCGTCTGAAGGACGCCAATGGTGACAAGGCCCATCCGACGCAGAAGCCGGAAGCGCTGCTGCATCGGGTTCTGGTGGGAACCACCAATCCGGGCGACGTGGTGCTGGACCCGTTCTTCGGGACCGGGACCACGGGCGCCGTGGCCAAGATGCTGGGGCGCGACTTCATCGGGATCGAGCGCGAGGCGGCGTATCGCGAGGTGGCGGAGGCGCGGATCGGGCGGGTGCGGCGGCTGGAGGCGGCGGCGCTGGAGGTCACGGGATCGAAGCGGGCGGAGCCGCGGGTGGCGTTCGGGGTTCTGGTCGAGCGGGGGATGCTGCGGCCGGGCGAGGTGCTGGTGTCGGCCAGCGGGAAATCGGCCAAGGTGCGCGCGGATGGCACGCTGATCGGGCCGGATGTGAAGGGGTCGATCCATCAGGTGGGCGCGGCCTTTGAGGGGGCGCCCAGCTGCAACGGGTGGACCTACTGGCATTTCAGGCGCGACGGGAAGCTGATTCCGATCGACCTGTTGCGCCAGCAGATCCGGGCCGAGATGGGGCCGGGATAGGGGTTTTCAGTTTACCGCCAGTGCCGGGGGTGAACCGCCCCTTGCACCACTTGCCCCGCCGGTGACGGCGGGGTTTTTTTGTGATGGGCAGGTTTGGGCAACTTGCCCAAAAATTCAAGCTGTTGAAAACAAACGAAATCGAATTTTTTGTTTACCTGCCCTTAACTGAATCCGCGTGCCCCGGTGGGCAGGTCGGGGGCGGGCATGTCGGGGGTGGGGCGGCGGGTGCGGCGGGCCTTTTGCGCGGGTGCCGGGTCGGCATCCCATGCGGCCTCGGCTGAGCGCAGCGGGGCGGGGGTCAAGGTGGGGGGCAAGGCGGGGGCGTGGCCGATCAGGATCTGGCCGCGGTCGCCCACGGTCATGTCGTCGAAGCCGAAGACATCGCCGCCCTGGCCGGTGTTCAGGAAGTCGATGGCGACATAGCTCTGCCCGTGGTCGATGAAGCCGAAGAAATGCAGCGCGCCATCGGTCTGCGCCTGAACACCGCGGGTGATCGGCACCACCAGCCGCGTCGCCCTGCCGTCCGGCGCGGTCAGCACCAGCACCAGCCCGTTGCCGTGATCGCCCAGATCGGTGCCGAAGAAGCCGAAGGCCGAGATCGGGACCGAGAAGGTGATGCGGAAATCGCCGTTGTTCCCGGTTTCCACGTAGCGCGCGCCCGAGGTGGCGAAGCGCCCCGACGAGGGGAAGTGGTTCACGCGGGTGCCCGCGCCGGTGAGCGTGGCGGTGATCGTCTGGTCGAGCGAGCCGGGGAAGGTGAGGGTGAGGGCGCCGCTGCCGGCGAGCGCCTCGAAATCCTCGGTCCCCGTGCCGGTCAGATGCGACAGGAAGGCGGCCTGCGCATCGAGCGGCGCGCCGGAGGGCCGCCCGCCGGGGGTGAGGTTTTCGCCAAAGAAGGTGACGGGAGAGAGGGCCGCCGCATGGCTGGCCGCAACGGCAAGAATGACTGCGTATAACGACTGTCGGAGCATCGCCTGCCCCCGTTTGAAATGAACGCCGGTTAATCTGTATTAACGATGGTGCCTGCAGGGTGCCGCTGCGTCAACGAAACAATCTTTCGCGCAGGAAATCGTGATCGCGGGCAGGAAAGGGGTCGGGTCGTGGCGCGGCAGGGAGAGGAACCGGGCGGATGCCGGTTTTTCAGCCCAGTTCGGCGCGGATCGCCTGTGCGGCGGCGCGGGGGTCGGGGGCCTGCCAGACCGGGCGGCCGACGACGATGTGATCGGCGCCTTCGGCAATCGCGCGGGCGGGGGTGGCGATGCGCTTCTGGTCGCCCGCATCCGCGCCTGCGGGGCGCACGCCGGGGGTGACGATCAGCTTGCCCTCAGCCTCTGGCAGGGCGCGGAGCATCGCAGCCTCGTGCGGCGAGGCGATCAGGCCGTCAGCCCCGGCAAGGAAGGCGTGGAGCGCGCGTTCGGCCACGATCTCGGCCACGTCGCCGGGGCGGATCAGGTTGGCGTCGAGGTCGCTGCGGTCCTGCGAGGTGAGGACGGTGACGGCGAGGATTTTCAGATCGGTGCCGGCCTTGCCCTGGGCGGCGGCGTGCACGACATGGGGGTCGCCGTGGACGGTCAGGAAGTCGAGGTTCTGGCGGGCGAGGCCGCGCACCGCCGCCTCGATGGTCGCGGGGATGTCGAAGAGCTTCATGTCGAGGAAGATGCGCTTGCCGTGGTCGTCCTTCAGTTCCCGCGCAAGGGCCAGACCGCCGCTTGTCAGCATGCCGAGGCCGATCTTGTAGAAGCTGACCGCATCGCCGATCCGCCCGGCCAGGTCCAGCCCGGCCAGCGCATCGGGCACATCCAGGGCAACGATCAGGCGGTCGTCTGCGGGCAGCGTCATGGCATCGGTCATGGCGTCGGTCATGGGGGGGCATCCTTTCGGCCAAACTGCGTGTTCCTAGACGCCGGGACGGCGCGTGGCAATGGCGCTGACGATCCCTTGATTGGCGGCCGCAGGCTCCCCAAATCCAGTTCAGGCCCGAGGGCACGTGCCGCGAGTGTGGGCGTGCCGGAGAGGGTGCTGCAAGAGGAGAGAGACTGATGAACTTGGAGAAGTTCACCGAACGGTCGCGCGGGTTCCTGCAGGCGGCCCAGACCATCGCGATGCGCGAAAATCACCAGCGGCTTGCCCCCGAGCATCTGCTGAAGGCGCTGATGGATGACGACCAGGGGCTGGCGTCGAACCTGATCAACCGCGCGGGCGGATCGCCGAAGCGGGTGGTCGAGGCGCTGGATCTGGCGCTGTCGCGGATGCCGAAAGTGACCGGCGACGCGGGGCAGGTCTATATGGATACCGCCACGGGGCGGGTGCTGGACGAGGCCGAGAAGATCGCGAAGAAGGCGGGCGACAGTTTCGTTCCAGTGGAGCGCATCCTGACCGCGCTGGCCGTGGTGCCGTCCAAGGCCAAGGAGGCTCTGGATGCCGGTGCCGTCACCGCGCAGAACCTGAACGCCGCGATCAATGACGTGCGCAAGGGCCGCACCGCCGACACGGCGAGCGCGGAAGAGGGCTATGACGCGCTGAAGAAATACGCCCGCGACCTGACGGAAGCGGCGCGCGAGGGCAAGATCGACCCGATCATCGGCCGCGACGAAGAGATCCGCCGCGCGATGCAGGTGCTGAGCCGCCGGACCAAGAACAACCCGGTGCTGATCGGCGAGCCGGGCGTCGGCAAGACCGCGATTGCCGAGGGCCTTGCGCTGCGCATCGTCAATGGCGACGTGCCGGAGTCGTTGCGCAACAAGAAGCTGATGGCGCTGGACATGGGCGCGCTGATCGCCGGGGCGAAGTATCGCGGCGAGTTCGAGGAGCGGATCAAGGCGGTGCTGTCGGAAGTGACTTCCGCCGCGGGCGAGATCATCCTGTTCATCGACGAGATGCACACGCTGGTCGGCGCCGGGAAATCCGAAGGCGCGATGGATGCGGCGAACCTGCTGAAACCGGCGCTGGCGCGGGGCGAATTGCACTGCGTGGGCGCGACGACGCTGGATGAATACCGCAAGCATGTGGAAAAGGACGCGGCGCTGGCGCGTCGGTTCCAGGCGGTGTTCGTCAGCGAGCCGACGGTGGAGGATACCGTCTCGATCCTGCGCGGGATCAAGGAGAAATACGAGCTGCACCACGGGGTGCGGATCAGCGATAGCGCGCTGGTGGCGGCGGCGACGCTGAGCCATCGCTACATCACCGACCGCTTCCTGCCCGACAAGGCCATCGACCTGGTGGACGAGGCGGCGAGCCGGCTGCGGATGGAGGTGGATTCGAAGCCCGAGGAGCTGGACGCGCTGGACCGGCAGATCCTGCAGTTGCAGATCGAGGCCGAGGCGCTGAAGAAGGAGGACGACGCCGCCAGCCGCGACCGGCTGGAGCGGCTGGAAAAGGAACTGGCCGAGTTGCAGGAACGGTCGGCCGAGATGACCGCCCAGTGGCAGGCCGAGCGCGACAAGCTGGAGGCGGCGCGCGAGTTGAAGGAAAAGCTGGACCGGGCGCGGGCCGATCTGGACCATGCCAAGCGCGAGGGTAACCTGGCGCGGGCGGGCGAGCTGTCCTACGGCATCATCCCGGCGCTGGAGAAGCAGTTGGCCGATGCCGAGGCGCGGGAAAGCGACAAGCTGGTGGCGGATGCGGTCCGGCCCGAGCAGATCGCCGAGGTGGTGGAACGCTGGACCGGCATCCCGACCTCGAAGATGCTGGAGGGCGAGCGCGACAAGCTGCTGCGGATGGAAGAGGAGCTTGGCAAGCGCGTGATCGGCCAGCGGCAGGCGGTGGTCGCGGTGTCGAACGCCGTGCGCCGGGCGCGGGCGGGCCTGAACGACGAGGGGCGGCCCTTGGGCAGCTTCCTGTTCCTTGGCCCCACCGGCGTCGGCAAGACCGAACTGACCAAGGCGCTGGCCGAATACCTGTTCGACGACGAGCACGCGATGGTGCGCATCGACATGAGCGAGTTCATGGAGAAGCATTCCGTCGCCCGCCTGATCGGCGCCCCGCCGGGATATGTCGGCTATGACGAGGGCGGCGTGCTGACGGAAGCCGTGCGGCGGCGGCCCTATCAGGTGCTTCTGTTCGACGAGGTGGAAAAGGCGCATCCCGACGTCTTCAACGTACTGCTGCAGGTGCTGGACGACGGCGTGCTGACCGATGGCCACGGCCGCACGGTCGATTTCAAGCAGACGCTGATCGTGCTGACCAGTAACCTGGGCAGCCAGGCGCTGAGCCAGTTGCCCGAGGGCGCGGACAGTTCGGCGGCGCGGGCGCAGGTGATGGAGGCGGTGCGGATGCATTTCCGCCCCGAGTTCCTGAACCGGCTCGATGACCAGATCATCTTTGACCGGCTGACGCGGGCGGATATGGACGGGATCGTGGAGATCCAGCTCAGGCGGCTGATCCGGCGGCTGGAGGCGCGGAAGATCACGCTGGATCTGGATCAGGGCGCGCGGACCTGGCTGGCGGACGAGGGCTATGACCCGGTGTTCGGCGCACGGCCGCTGAAGCGGGTGATCCAGCGCGCGCTGCAGGATCCGCTGGCCGAGATGCTGCTGTCGGGCGATGTGCTGGACGGGGCGAACGTGCATGTGACGGTCGGCGCGGACGGGCTGATCATCGGCGATCGGGTGGCCACGTCACGCCGCGAGCCGCCGCAGGCTGCCGTGCTGCACTGAGGCTGAGTATCGCGCAACGGAAAAGGCCCCGGCGGCAGCGCCGGGGCCTTCGTCATTCTGGCGTGGGGATCAGCCCTCGGGCAGGATCACCGCGTCGATGACGTGGATCACGCCGTTCGACGCCTCGATATCGGCGGTCACGATGTTCGCACCGTCCACCATCGGGCCGTTGGCGGTGGTGATCGTCACCTCCTCGCCATTCACGGTTTCGGCGGTCATGCCGTCGGACAGATCCGAAGACATCACCGTGCCCGGCACGACATGATAGGTCAGGATCGCGGTCAGGGCGGGAATATCCTCCAGCAGCCCCTCGACCGTGCCCTCGGGCAGGGCGGCGAAGGCCTCGTCGGTCGGAGCGAAGACGGTGAAGGGGCCGTCGCCCTTCAGCGTGTCCACGAGGCCGGCGGCGGTGACCGCGGCGACGAGGGTTTCGAAGGTGCCGGCCTCGACAGCGGTGTCGACGATGTCTTTTTCGTGCATGTCGGCGAAGGCCGGAGCGGCGATCAGCGTCGCGGCGGTCATCGAAAGCATAGTTCTGCGGATCATTGGTGTTTCTCCCGTTTGATCGATGCCAGTGTGGCGGCAACGACCCGGTATATGGAGCGATCAGCCTTCCGGATGCGTCCGGGGGCCGATGAAAATTGGTGTGAGGCGGCCTTGATCACCGCGCCTGCGTCGCTAAGCCGGGGCCGATTTCCCGGTCCAGACAACTCTAGTTGAACGCGCTTGAACGGGCGTGAGCGGGTGGCCGACCCTGCACCCGACCGGAGGCGCGATCCCACGAAGACGTGAGGAACTTCGTGAAATCTATCGGCTTGGCGGCCCGTAGTGCTATGTAGCGAGAAGGCAGCGAAGGGCAGAACCGATGGCGCAGCGATTCAAACCCGATCTGAACTGGTCCGACGTCACGCCACGGGCGGACTGGCTGAACCGCCGGCAGTTGCTGGCGGTATCGGGCGCGGCGCTTGCGGTGGGGCTGCCTGCGGGGTCTGCCCGTGCGACCGCGCCGGCCAGCCGCTATTCCACCGACGAGGAGCCGAACAGCTACGAGGATATCACCTCGTACAACAACTTCTATGAGTTTGGCACGGGCAAGGAAGTCCCGAAGCGGCATGCGCACAGCCTGACGACCGACCCCTGGTCTATCGTGATCGACGGGCTGGTGGAGCGCCCCGGCACCTATGATCTGGCCGAAGTGCTGCGCGGGCAGACGCTGGAAGAACGCATCTATCGCCTGCGCTGCGTCGAGGCGTGGCTGATGGTGGTGCCCTGGGTCGGGTTCGAGCTTGGGGGGCTGCTGAACCGGGTGGGCGTTCTGCCATCCGCGAAATACGTCGCCTTTGAAACGCTGGTGCGGCCCGAGGAGATGCCGGGCCAGCGCCGCCCGATCCTGGATTGGCCCTATGTCGAGGGGCTGCGGCTGGACGAGGCGATGAACCCGCTGACGATCCTGGCCACCGGGCTTTACGACGAGCCGATGCCGAACCAGAACGGCGCGCCGATCCGGCTGGTGGTGCCGTGGAAATACGGGTTCAAGTCGATCAAGTCGATCGTGCGGATCAGCCTGACCGAGGAAGAGCCGCCGGTGACCTGGAACATCCAGGCGCCGCATGAATATGGCTTTTACGCCAACGTGAACCCCGAGGTCGATCACCCGCGCTGGAGCCAGGCCTCGCACCGCGTGGTGGGCGGCGGCCTGTTCGCCCGACGCCAGCCGACGCTGATGTTCAATGGCTATGGCGACTATGTCGCCGACATGTATGCGGGGATGGATCTGCGGGCCAATTACTGATGGTTCAGGCGATCAACAGCCGGCTCAGGCAGGTGCCGGTCTGGACGATCTATCTGCTGGGGGTGATCCCGGCGGTCTGGCTGTTCTGGCTGGGGCTGACCAACAACCTCGGCCCCGAGCCGGTGAAGGCGCTGGAGCATCGGCTGGGCAAGATCGGGTTGCAGTTCATGGTGGCCGTGCTGCTGGTCACGCCGCTGCGGCGCTATGGCGGGGTCAACCTGCTGCGGTTTCGCAGGGCGCTGGGGCTGCTGACCTTCTTCTACATCCTGTTGCATCTGATGGTCTGGCTGTTTCTGGACATCCAGCTGAACTGGGCCGAGATCTGGAAGGATATCGTCAAGCGGCCCTATATCACGCTGGGCATGGCGGGATTCCTGGCGATGCTGCCGCTGGCGCTGACCTCCAACACCCTTGCGTTGCGGCGGCTGGGTGCGGCGGCGTGGCAGCGGCTGCACCGGCTGACCTATGTGGCGGCACTGGCCGGGGGGCTGCATTACCTGCTGCTGGTGAAGGCCTGGCCGGTGGAGCCGATTCTGTATCTGGCGGCGATCGTGGGTCTTCTGGCGCTCCGCCTGCACGTCCAGCGCCGGCGCGCGGCGGCCTGACGCGCAATCTTGTTGCGCCGGCATCGGCAGCGGCGGCATATTCGCAAGACTGACGCGGGGGCATCCGGCAGGGTGTCGAAAAAAGTTCATGCACAGCGAAAAAATCGCTTGCAGTGCCCCGAGTCGATCCGTAAATACCCGCTCACCGAGACGGCAGCCGCCGGATCGGGGCGCTGACCGGCGGGCAACCAACGGAAAGCAAACGAAAAACGGGCAGATGCAGGCGACGGCGCCAAGCAAGATTGGCGCAGTGGTCGGATTTTTGTTCGTCGCTCTTTGACATAGTATACTTTATGAAGGGGTATGCGGGTGGTTTGGCTGTTTCGGCGGTTGGATGCTTGCATATCGGCCCATTAGGTTTTCGGACCGATGATATGGGTGTCAGCTTCACTGTTTGTCGGCTTCGGTTCCTGAGGGATC
>JBJHCH010000129.1:0-9954 GCA_050485905.1 Paracoccaceae bacterium
GCTCGATTGTCATGGGTGACTCCTTTCCCGCCGCGTTCCGGTCCCGCCGCAATCTGGCACTTCAGGCGGCAGAGACAAGGGCCGGCAGGGGATCTTGCGCAGGGCCGGGCAGGCAGGCCCGCAGGCGGGGCAGGGTCAGGCGGTCGCGGTCGGTCAGCAGCGCGCGGTAAAGCGGGAAGGCGCCGGGCCGCAGATAACCCGACCAGTGGCAGACCGGCAGCGCGGGCGCGGCGACGCGGTGGCCCAGCCGGGCAAGGCCCGCGCGGGTGTCCGGGCAGTCGAGCGGCAGGTCCAGCCAGTTCGGCGGCGCATCGGGCAGGCCGCGGCCAAGGGCGCGGTCGCCGCCGGCGCGGATCAGACGCTCGAACATCAGGTCGAACAGGCGATTTTCGCGCCCGGTGATGTTGATGACCTCGGCCCGGCGGCCGGCGGGGCTGTGCATCGCGGCCCCGCCGGTCGAGGCCAGATCGGCGGCCGCCAGCAGGATCACCCGGCCGATGGCGCCGGGCTGCGCCGCCGACAGCGCCGCCAGCGCGACCCGCGCGCCAAGGCTGTGGGCGATCAGATCGAGCGGGCGGCCATGCTCGGCCAGCCGGTCGGCCAGCGCGGCCAGTGCCGCGCCGGTGTCCGCCGCCCGGCGATGCGCCCCGTGCAGCCCGCCCGCCGCGTCCCAGCCGATGGCGAGGCCGAGGCCGTGCCGGTGCAGGCCAAGGTGCCTAGGCCAGGAAATCGTGCGCGCGCCGCCCAGATCGGGGCGGATCGACAGGATCTGGCGGTGCGGGTCATGGCGTGGATGGCCGGGGATGTAGCGGTAGCCGTGGATCATCGCCACGATCGGCGCACCGGGCGGGGTGCGGTCCAGCGCGGCCTGCAGCGCGCCCTTATCGGCGGAAAGGCCGGAACCGGTCATCGTCAGTGCCACGAGCGCCATGCGCAGCCCCATCACTAGATATTGTGGCCGAGGCTTAGGCGGCCACTGCGACAACCCGGTGATGGCGGCGTGAAAGCCCGGTGACGATGCGGCCGCGCAACAGGCCGTTGACCTTTGCGCGCAAGGGGTCTATCGGCAGAGCCGTGGCGATTTGTCGACCGGATTGCGGGCCACGTTAAACATGCCGCTAAAAGGGTAAGGGCGCTGCCCCCACCTGTCCGGTCGGGGGCATTTTCTTTGCGCGAAAGGACAGCGCATGTCGGACAGCTGGAAACCCCGCACGAAGCTGGTGCATGCCGGCGCCCGCCGCAGCCAGTATGGCGAGATGTCCGAGGCGATATTCCTGACCCAGGGCTTCGTCTACGACAGCGCCGAGCAGGCCGAGGCGCGGTTCACCAAGGCGGGGCCGGACGAGTTCATCTATGCCCGCTATGGCAACCCCACGGTGCGGATGTTCGAGGAGCGGATCGCGGCGGTCGAGGGGACCGAGGATGCATTTGCCACCGCCAGCGGCATGGCGGCCGTGAACGGCGCGCTGATGGCGATGCTGAAGGCGGGGGATCATGTGGTGTCCAGCCGGGCGCTGTTCGGGTCGTGCCTGTATATTCTGGAAGAGATCCTGACGCGCTATGGCGTCGAGGTGACGTTCGTGGATGGCGCCGATCTGGACCAGTGGCGCGCGGCGGTGCGGCCGGGGACGAAGGCGGTGTTCTTCGAGACGCTGTCGAACCCGCGGCTGGAAATCGTTGATATCGAACAGGTTTCGAAGATCGCCCATGCGGTCGGCGCGCTGGTGGTGGCGGATAACGTGTTTGCCACGCCGGTCTATAGCCGGGCGGTGTCGCAAGGTGCGGATGTGGTGGTCTATTCCACCACCAAGCATATCGACGGGCAGGGGCGGTGCCTGGGGGGCGTGATCTGCGGGACGACTGATTTCATCCGCAAGGTGGTGGAGCCATACCTGAAACATACCGGCGGGGCGATGAGCCCGTTCAACGCCTGGGTGATGCTCAAGGGTATGGAAACACTGGATCTTCGGGTGCGGGCCGAGAGCGCGGCGGCGCTGGCGCTGGCCCGGGCGCTGGAGGGGCACGAGAAGCTGGCGGCGGTGGTCTATCCGGGGCTGGAAAGCCATCCGCAGCACGCGCTGGCGACGGCCCAGATGGGGGCGGGCGGCACCATTCTGGCGATCGAGGTCCGGGGTGGGCAGGCGGCGGCGTTCCGTTTCCTCAACGCCTTGAAGATATTCAAGATTACCAACAATCTGGGCGATGCCAAAAGCCTTGTCACCCATCCCGCGACGACTACCCACCAGCGCCTGCCTGAGGACCAGAAGGTGCATCTGGGCATCACGCCGGGGCTGGTCAGGATCAGCGTCGGGCTGGAGGATGAGGACGACCTGATCGCCGACTTGAGGGCCGCGCTGGAGGCGGTCTGACGGTGTGTGCATCCACGTATGATTTACGTGCATCTGCCGTGCATACCACGTGCATACGTTGTGCGCCCCTGAGCCGGTGCGCGCCGGAAAGCGGTTCGGGATCAGCAGTTTGGGGTGTGGCGGGGCGATATACCTTTTAAGGTATGTCGTATGCACACCCGTCTGGCGGTGCGTTGGGGCGCCGATGGTGCGAGGCCCCGGCTCGGGGGCCGGGGCGTCACTGTGCCGGGTCGCTCAGGCCAGCGTCAGGGTGACGGGGGCGAGCGGCAGGCCCTGGGCTTGGGCCGTCCATGTCTGGCCGGCGGCGACGGGCAGGGCGCGGGTCAGGGTGCCGGTGGAGATGACCTCTCCCACTGCCAACGGCGGGGCGTCGGGGTCGGCGGCGAGCAGGTCGGTCAGGTGGGCAAGGGCGGCGAGCGGGCCGGTGCCCATGACGTTGGCGCTGTGGCCGTCGTCCATCACCTGTCCGTCGCGGGAGAGCGTGATGCGAAAGTCCGCCAGACGTGCGGCCCAGTCGGTGCCGGGTTCGACCGCGACCCAGGGGCCGGGCAGCAGCGCGCCGTGCAGGCCGAAGGCGGCGACCGTATCGGGCGCACGGAAGCGCCAGCCGGGATAGAGCGACTGCACCAGTTCGAAGCCGAAGGTGAGATGGCTGACGCAGCCGATCAGCGCCGCGGCGTCCATCCCGGGGTCGGGCGCGCGGCCAAGGCGCAGGATGATCTCCGGCTCGATCCGGGGTTCCACCAGCGTGGCGATGGGGAAGGGCGCTGCCAGCGGATGCAGCGTGCTGTCCCAGACCAGCCCCCAGATCGGGGCGTGGACGTTGTATTCGTCCCAGATGGTGCGGTTGGTGAAGCCGATCTTGCGGCCCACCGGAACCTCGCCCCGCGCGCAGCGCAGGCGTGAGACAGCGGCGGCGACGCGGTTGGCAGCAGTGAGGTCGAAAGCGTGGTCGCTGTCGGTCAGCGGGGCGATCTGACGCCGGTCGGCCAACGCGTGGAGCAGCCGGCGGGCCGTCGCATCGGGGTTGGTGGCATCCGTATCGGTCGTGTCGGGCATGAGTCGATCCGCCAGCGGGTGGACCGACACTCTGTCACGGGGCGGGGCTGCGCGAAAGCGGGCGCTGAGATCAACCGATCTCGCGCAGGCCGTGGGCGTGGCGATTGGCCGGTGCGGCGCGATGCACCCCCTGGCGGATCAGCGCGACATCGGGCGTGCGCAACCGCGTCGCAAAGCGCACCCCGATCTGTCCGGCGCGCACCCAGCGCACCTCGGCCACATAGGATCTGTTGAGCAGGTAGAGGATCATGCGGTTGCCGACGGCCACGCCGTCAAGGCCACGAAGCCGCGCGCCGCCCTCGCTGATGTTGATGATGCGTGCCTTGCGCCCGGTGCCGTTCAGTGTCGCCACGACCTCGATGTTGCAGGGCCAGCGCATTTCCCGAAACTGCATCACTCGCACCCTTCTCTTCCCAACCTCCCTATCCGATCTGCCGCACAAGGCTGAATTCGGGGTTAACGCAGTCAGGGCAGGCAGCGCGTTGCGGCCGGCTGGCCAGCGCCGCCAAAGTTTTTCCTGCCCCTTGGCCCCGCGTTGCGCTATGTCTCGGGCTGGCGCGACGGTGCGTGCGCGAAAATGCTGGACGCCGGCGCGCGGCGCGCCAAATACCCGTTCGGCCGGGCGATCTGCCCCGGCGATGAGGAAGGTGGGAGCGATGAACATCCACACGCCCGAGATCGACCGCCAGCCCAGCCGCGACGAGGCTGCCGCGGCGCTGGCCGTGCTGCGGCAATGGGCCGGCAAGGCCACGGATGCCGAGATCGTGACGCTAGACCCGGCGCTGACCGGGCTGGTGCCCGGCGCCATGCCGCCCTACCCGGTGTTGAGCCGCACCTATCCCGAAGAATTCCGGGCCGATGACGCCTATCGCGCGGGCCTGCCCGACCTGCAAAATGGACCGAGCAGCCTGATCGTCGGCGCGCGCCAGCAGATCCAGCATGTCGGGATTTCCAATTTCCGCCTGCCGATCCGGTTTCACACCCGCGACAACGGCGACGTGACGCTGGAGACGAGCGTCACCGGGACGGTGAGCCTGGAGGCCGAGAAGAAGGGCATCAACATGTCGCGCATCATGCGCACCTTCTACGGCCATGCGGAGCGGACCTTCAGCTTTCAGGTGATCGAGGCAGCGCTCGACGATTATCGCAGCGATCTGGAAAGTTTCGATGCGCGGATTCAGATGCGGTTCCGTTTCCCGATGAAGGTGGCGAGCCTGCGCTCGGGGCTGGAGGGGTATCAGTATTACGACATCGCGCTGGAACTGGTGGACAGGGCGGGCGTGCGCAAGCGGTTCATGCATCTGGACTACGTCTATTCCTCGACCTGCCCCTGCTCGCTGGAACTGGCCGAGCATGCGCGGGCGGTGCGGGGGCAGTTGGCCACGCCGCATTCGCAGCGGTCGGTCGCGCGGATCTCGGTCGAGGTGACGGGCGGGCGCTGCCTGTGGTTCGAGGATCTGATCGACCTGTGCCGCCGGGCGGTGCCGACCGAGACGCAGGTGATGGTGAAGCGCGAGGACGAACAGGCATTTGCCGAGTTGAACGCGGCGAACCCGATCTTTGTCGAGGATGCGGCGCGGTCGTTCTGCGCCGCGCTGCTGACCGACGGGCGGATCGGCGATTTCCGTGTCGTGGCCAGCCATCAGGAAAGCCTGCACAGCCATGATGCGGTCAGCGTGCTGACCGAGGGGCCGACCTTCGCGGCCGAGAGCCTGGACCCGCGGCTGTTCGCATCGCTCTACCATGTGGGCTAGGAGCCGCTTGACAGGCTGACGGGCGCAGACCAAGCCTGTCGCCATGTTCGACCTGCGCCCCGTGGGATTCATCATCGGTCTGCTGGTCGCCGCGCTGGGGGCGTCGATGCTGCTGCCGATGGCCGCCGATCTGGCGGTGGGCGATCCGCATTGGCTGGTCTTTCTGGAATGTGCGATCATCACCATTGCCTCTGGCGCGCTGGTGACGCTGGCCTGCGCCAACGGGCGCGGAAAGGGGCTGACGATCCCGCAATCCTTCCTGCTGACCACGGGCGTCTGGGTGGCGCTGCCGCTGTTCGGCACGCTGCCTTTCATGCTTGGGGCGCCGGGTGCGGGCTTCACCGATGCGATGTTCGAGTCGATGTCGGGGATGACCACGACCGGAACCACGGTTTTCGTGGGGCTGGACGACCTGCCGCATGGCACGAACCTGTGGCGCGGCATCCTGCAGTGGCTGGGGGGCCTTGGCATCATCATCGTGGCGATGATCTTCCTGCCGGTGATGCGGGTAGGGGGGATGCAGTTCTTCCGGTCCGAGGCGTTCGACACGCTTGGGAAGATCCTGCCGCGGGCGATCGATATCTCGATCTCGCTGATCCAGATCTACGTTCTGCTGACGGTGGCCTGCGCGGCGACCTATTACGCGCTGGGTCTGAACGGGTTCGAGGCGACGGTGCACGCGCTGACCACCATCGCCACCGGGGGGTTCTCGACCACGGATCAGTCTTTCGCGAAGTTCACCGGGCCAGCAGAATACGCTGCGGCGATCTTCATGGTGGCGGCCACGCTGCCCTTTGTGCGTTACGTCCAGCTTCTGGGCGGCTCGGTAACGCCTATGTGGCGCGACGTGCAGGTGCGGGCCTATCTGCGCTGGGCGGCTTATGGCGTGGCGATGATCGTGGTTTATCGCGTCGCGGTGCTTGAATCGCCCCTGCTGCCTGCGGTGCGCGAGACGATGTTCAATCTGGTCACCATCATGTCCGGCACTGGTTATGCCAGTGCTGACGTGACGCTGTGGGGGCCGTTTGCCTTCATCATCCTGCTGGTTGTCGGCATCATCGGTGGCTGCACCGCCTCGACTGGTTGTTCGATCAAGGTGTTTCGCTATCTGGTGCTGATCGAGGCGGTGCGCGCCCAGATCCGGCGCATCCACAGCCCCAGCCGGGTGGTTCCGCTGCGGCTAGACGGCCGGGTGCTGGGCGGCGACGTCATCAATTCGGTGATCGTGCTGTTCACCGCCTTCATCCTTACTTTCGGCGTGGTCGCGGTGCTGCTGTCGCTGACCGGCCTGCCGACACTGACGGCGCTGACGGCGGCTTGGACGGCGGTGTTCAACATCGGCCCTGTCTTCGGCGCGGGTGTCGGGCCGACCGGCGCGGTCGATCAGTTCCCCGTCACGGCGAAATGGCTGATGATCGTCGCCATGCTTCTGGGCCGGCTGGAGCTTCTGTCGGTTTTCGTGCTGTTCCTGCCGCGATTCTGGCGCGGGTGAACTACTCCCAGCAAGAAACCATGACAGTCATGCCGGTGGCGATGCGGGCCAGATCCTCGGGCGCGAGCGCGCCCTGCTGGTTTGCCGGGCGAACCGAGACGCCGGCTGCCTCCAGCGCGTCGGCCAGTGCAGAGGCATCGGCGGCGAAGGTCACATCCGGCGGCAGCAGACGCGCCGTATCCTCGGCCCGCGGCAAGAGCATGCCCATGACCGCGCCCGAGGCATCATAGACCGGCCCGCCGGCATCCCCCGGCATCACCGTCATCGCCAGCCGTGCCAGCCCCTCCTCACCGTTCAGGCCGCCCATCTCTTGCAGCGTGCCGAAGGTGAGCGTCGGCAGGGCGATCCGGTCGCCGTAGGAAAAGCCCGACGCCGCCACTTCGGACAGCGGGCGGGTGGAGGCAGTGCGGAACTCTGCCACACCCATGGGGGCCAGCGGTGTTTCCGGGCGCAGCACGGCGATGCCGAGGTCGGCGTCGGTCAGGGCGACGCGTGCCGCATGGCGGTCGTCCAGCGTGACGCGACCGCAGCCCGCCACCGCCTCGGCGCTGGTCAGCACCGCACCGCGGTCGTCCACGTAGAAACCGGAGCGGACGCGCACGGGCCGCCGGATCTCCAGCCCCGCCAGCAGGTCGCGGCGTGCCGCGGCGCTTTCGTCGCCCTCTGACGGGTCGAGCGCGAAGTCACCGAAGGGCGTGAAACTCGCCTTCATCGCATCCAGCACCCGCGTCATCCGCTCGGCATCGGCAGGATCCCAGACCAGCGTGTAACCCTTGATCAGCCCGCCGCGCAGTTCGGCAAAGGTATAGCTTTGCAGCCCCGCCTGCTGGCCGGTCAGCACGAAGGATGAACCGGAGCGTTCGCGGAACCCCTCGGTCGGCACGATCTCCAGTGTCTGCATGATGTCGTAGAGGCCGAACAGCGTCTGCTGGTCGCCGGGCTGACTGATCAGCAGCACGCGCGTCGCCGTGCCGTCGATACTGTCGTAATGGGCAAAGGGCGGCTCATAGCGGGCAAAGGCCACCATCGCCTTGGGCAGGTCGATTTCGATACCCGCCGCCTCGTCCCGAACCGTCTCCATCCCCAGTTCGGCCATGGCAGACTGCCAGTCGCTCAGCAGTTCCTCGCGCTGCATGGTGGTCAGCACGCCGGTCTGGTCGTAGCCGCGATCGGCCTGCCAGCCGACCATTGCCGCCCGCGTGCCGGGGCCAAAGGCACCATCAATGGCCGAGGTGTAATAGCCCTTCCATTGCAGGGCCGTCTGAAGCTCCTCCCGCGCCGGGCGGTCGAGCAGGGATTCGGAGCGTCGCGCCTCGGCCGGGGTCTCGTCCGGCGGGGGGGCCGCGGCGAGCGGCGCCTGCTCCGGCGCCGGCTCTGGTGCGGCTGGAGGATCGAGCGGGGTTGTTCGAAGCGCCGCGCCCACAGGCCAGAACGGCTGCCGGAAGTTGCGGCCGTCGTTCAGGAAGCTGTCGGCGGGGATCAGACGCTCGGCGCGCAACTCGCGCAACCGCGCATCGGCGCCCGGCCGGTCATAGGGCCCAAGCGTGATCGCATACCAGCCGGACCCCAGCCGATAGCCCTGCACATCGTCGAAGACGCCGGAATAGGCGCGTGCGCGCACTTCGGCCTCGCGCAGGTTCGGCTGCGCCTCGATCTGGACCCAGAAGGTCTCCTGCGCGGCGGCGGTGCCTGTCGCCATCGCCAAAGCCAGCATCAACGCCTGAAACATCCGAACCATTCTGCTCGCCCCGTATTGCCTGCGCAGACCCTGACTGGCCAGCGTAAACCAACGGTAACCATGCGGCTGGCGGCGTCAATAATCCGGCGGCCCGATTGACCCTTCCGGCCCGCTTGGCTAGTCAGACCGTGCTTTTCCGGACACCCGAAGGATACCGGCCCATGCCAGATGCCGCCGCGCCGCGCTGCTTTCAGGAGATCATCCTGCGCCTGACGGCCTATTGGGCGGGCAAGGGCTGCGCGATCATGCAGCCCTATGACATGGAGGTGGGGGCGGGCACCTTTCACCCGGCCACCACCCTCCGCAGCCTCGGGCCTCGGCCTTGGGCGGCGGCCTATGTCCAACCCTCTCGCCGGCCCACCGACGGGCGCTATGGCGAGAACCCGAACCGGCTGCAGCATTACTATCAATATCAGGTCATCATCAAACCCTCGCCCCCCGACCTGCAGGAGCTTTACCTGGGCAGCCTCGCCGCCATCGGGCTGGACCCGCTGCTGCACGACATCCGCTTTGTCGAGGATGATTGGGAATCCCCCACGCTGGGCGCCTGGGGCCTGGGGTGGGAGGTGTGGTGCGACGGGATGGAAGTGTCGCAGTACACCTATTTCCAGCAGGTCGGCGGGCATGACTGCAGGCCGGTCAGTGGTGAGCTGACCTATGGGCTGGAGCGGCTGGCGATGTATGTGCTGGGCGTTGATCACGTGATGGACATGCCGTTCAACGACCCCGATGCGCCGATCCCGCTGAGCTATGGGGACGTGTTCCGCCAGACCGAGCAGGAATATTCGCGCTGGAACTTCGACCAGGCCGATACCGACACGCTGTTCCAGCACTTCAAGGACGCCGAGGCGGAATGCGAGCGCACGCTGGCCGCGGCGGAGGTGGACGGTGCCGGGCGGCGGATCGTGATGGCGCATCCGGCCTACGACCAGTGCATCAAGGCCAGCCACATCTTCAACCTGCTGGACGCGCGTGGCGTGATCTCGGTCACCGAGCGGCAGGCCTATATCGGCCGGGTCCGCGCGCTGGCAAAGAAATGCGCCGATGCCTATATGGCCACGCCGGCGGGGTCTGCGGCGTGACCGGTCGCCTCCTTGCGGCCAGCATCGTGATCTCGGCGCTGATAGCCGGCTTCGGGATCTACTACCTGCAGGTCTATGCCTTCTATGATCAGGTGGAGTTGGCGGAGATGCCGATGACATCGGCAGACGGCACGGTGGAAGCGGTTCCGGTCGCGGATTTTCAGGGGATCGATTCCGACAGCAGCCCGATCCGCTTTCGCGGCTGTTTCCGCGTCGCAGACGGGGCGGATGATTTCGCCGCCTATGCCCGGCCGGAACCGCTGATCGCCCCGCACTGGTTTTCGTGTTTCGATGCGGTGGCCATTGGCGCCGACCTGCAATCGGGCGCCGCCCGGGCGGTTCTGGCTGAGGCCGAGGTTCGTGACGGGGTGGACCGCGTGGTCGCGCTTTACCCAGATGGCCGCGCCTTTGCCTGGCACCAGTTGAACGACAGATACAGGGACTGATCCCATGCCCGACC
>JBJHCH010000130.1:0-9755 GCA_050485905.1 Paracoccaceae bacterium
CCTACTGGAAGACGCTGTTTTCCGACGAGGGCGCGCATTTCGACAAGGTGGTGACGATCCGCGCCGAGGATATCGCCCCCGTCGTCACCTGGGGCACCAGCCCCGAGGATGTGCTGCCGATCACCGGCGAGGTGCCCGCGCCCGAAAGCTTCTCGGGCGGCAAGGTGGATGCCGCGCGCCGGTCGCTCGACTACATGGGGCTGACGCCGGGCACCAGGCTGACCGACGTGAAGATCGACGCGGTCTTCATCGGATCCTGCACCAATGGCCGGATCGAGGATCTGCGTGCCGCCGCCGGCATCCTGAAGGGCCGGAAGCTGGCGCCGGGCCTGCGCGGCATGGTGGTGCCGGGATCGGGCCTCGTGCGGATGCAGGCAGAAGAAGAGGGGCTGGCCGACATCTTCAAGGAAGCGGGCTTCGAATGGCGGCTGGCGGGCTGTTCCATGTGCCTGGGCATGAACCCAGACCAGCTGGCCCCCGGCGAACGCTGCGCGGCGACCAGCAACCGCAACTTCGAGGGGCGGCAGGGCCGCGGTGGACGCACCCATCTGATGAGCCCGGTAATGGCCGCGGCCGCAGCCGTCACCGGCCGGCTGACCGATGTGCGCGAACTTGCGTCAGAGACGGTGTAGGGAGCGAGAGAGATGGATAAATTCACCACGCTGACCGGGATCGCGGCGCCGATGCCGCTGGTCAACATCGACACCGACATGATCATCCCCAAGCAGTTCCTGAAGACGATCAAGCGCACCGGGTTGGGCAAGAACCTGTTCGACGAGATGCGCTATACGCCGGACGGCGAGGAAGTGCCGGATTTCGTGCTGAACCAGCCGGCCTATCGCGAGTCGCAGATTATCGTGGCGGGCGACAACTTCGGCTGCGGATCGTCGCGCGAGCATGCGCCTTGGGCGCTGATGGATTTCGGCATCCGCTGCGTCATCTCCACCAGCTTTGCCGACATCTTCTTCAACAACTGCTTCAAGAACGGCATCCTGCCGATCACGCTGCCGGAGGATCAGGTCGCGGTGCTGATGGAGGATGCGAAGAAGGGGGCGAATGCCCGCATCACCGTGGATCTGGAGGCGCAGACCGTCACGACATCGGACGGGCAGAGCTTTTCGTTCGACGTCGATCCGTTCAAGAAGCATTGCCTGCTGAACGGGCTGGACGACATCGGCCTGAGCCTGGAAAAGGCCGCCGCCATCGACGCCTACGAGGCCAAGGCCGCCGCCGCGCGCCCCTGGGCCTGAGCGCACCGCAGGGTTAACGCAACCTTAATCCGGGCCATACACCGTGACGGCGATGGCCCGGATCGTCCTTCTTCTTGCGTTTTTGCTCGCCGCACCGCTGCGGGCCGAGAGCCTTCGCATCGCCGCCTATCACAGCGATCTTGGCCGCGACGGGCCGGGGCTGATGCTGCGCGACATCCTTGCCGGCGACGATCAGGTTGCGGCGCTGGTGCAGGTGATCGCGCATGTGTCGCCGGACGTGCTGCTGCTTTTGCGCTTTGACTACGACCACGGGCAGGCGGCGCTGTCCGCCTTTGCCGAGAAGCTGACGGCTGCTGGCATGGCCTACCCACATCGCTTTGCGCTGCGCCCGAACACCGGCATGGCGACGGGGCTGGACATGGATGGCGACGGGCGGCTGGGCACGCCCGATGATGCGCAGGGGTTCGGCCGGTTCGCGGGCGCGGGCGGCATGGCGATCCTGTCGCGCCTGCCCATCGACAGCGAAGCCGCGCGGGATTTTTCGGGCTTTCTCTGGCGCGATCTGCCCGGCGCGCTGCTGCCTGAAGTTCCGGCGGATGCCCTTGCCGTGCAGCGGCTGTCATCAACAGGGCATTGGGACGTCCCCGTGACCCTGCCCGACGGCACCCGGCTGCATCTGCTGGCCTTTCACGGCTCCACGCCCGCATTCGGGCGGGGCGAGCGGAACCTGCGCCGCAACCATGACGAGGTGCGGTTCTGGCAGCACTATCTGGATGGGGCACTGCCGATGGCCCCACCCGACGCGCCGCTGGTGCTGCTCGGCAGCGCAAACCTCGATCCCCAGGCGGGCGACGGAATCGGGCAGGCGATGGCCGACCTGCTGGCCCATCCCCGGCTGCAGGATCCCGGACAGACCAGCCCCGGCGCCGCCGCAGCGCCCCCATCGCGGGCCGATCCGGCGCAAGCGACGGCCGACTGGGAGCGCCCGGGGCGGCTGCGGGCGGTCTATGTCCTTCCATCATACGACCTGACGGCCACCGGATCAGGCGTCTTCTGGCCCGCGCCAGACGATCCGCTGGCCGAGGTTGCCGCCACCGCCTCTAGCCACCGACTGGTCTGGGTCGATATCGCGCTGCCTTGATTCCCCCCGGTCAACCCGCTACCCCCGCCTCGAAACAGGTAACGCGAGGCGCCAATGTCCAACCCCTCCATTCTCATCCTGCCCGGCGACGGCATCGGCCCCGAGGTCATGGCCGAGGTCCGCAAGATCATCGACTGGTTCGGCACCAAGCGCGGCATCGCCTTTGACGTGACCGAGGATCTGGTGGGCGGCTGCGCCTATGACGCGCATGGCACGCCGCTGACGGACGAGACGATGGAAAAGGCGCAGGCCGCGGATGCGGTGCTGTTGGGCGCCGTGGGCGGGCCGAAATACGACGATCTGGATTTCAGCGTGAAGCCGGAACGCGGCCTTCTGCGCCTGCGCAAGGAGATGGACCTTTACGCCAACCTGCGCCCGGCGCAGTGCTTTGATGCGCTGGCGGATTTCTCCAGCCTGAAGAAGGATGTGGTCGCCGGCCTCGACATCCTGATCATCCGCGAACTGACATCGGGCGTCTATTTCGGTGAACCGCGCGGGATCGTCACCGAGGGCAACGAGCGCGTGGGCATCAACACCCAGCGCTACACGGAGTCGGAAATCGCGCGGGTCGCACGCTCGGCGTTCGAACTGGCGCGGAAGCGGCAGAACAAGGTCTGCTCGATGGAGAAGGCCAACGTGATGGAATCCGGCGTGCTGTGGCGGCAGGTGGTGCAGGAAGTGCACGATAAGGAATACGCAGATGTGGAACTCAGCCACATGTATGCCGACGCGGGCGCCATGCAGCTTGTCCGCTGGCCAAAGCAGTTCGACGTGATCGTGACCGACAACCTGTTCGGTGACCTGCTGTCGGATGCGGCGGCGATGCTGACCGGCAGCCTGGGCATGTTGCCCTCGGCCAGCCTTGGCGCGCCGATGGCGAACGGCCGACCCAAGGCGCTGTACGAACCCGTGCACGGCTCGGCCCCCGACATTGCGGGGCAGGGCAAGGCGAACCCGATTGCCTGTATCCTGTCGTTTGCGATGGCGCTGCGTTATTCCTTCGACCTTGGGGATGAAGCCACGCTCGTTGAACAGGCGGTGGAAAAGGTGCTGGCCGACGGGTTGCGCACCGCCGACCTGATGGGGCAAGAGGGCGGCACGCCGGTCACCACCGCCGCGATGGGCGATGCGGTGGTTGCGGCGCTGGACGCAAGCGTCTGACAGGAAGCTTCTCGCCGCGTTCTGGCAGTTCAGGGCGTGGCCGGCATTCTTGATCCGGCCGCGTGGTTCGTCCAAGGTCTTTTGACACAGATCATGGGGCGATCGACGCCGTCGCCCTAGTCAGAGGGTATGGAGCGCGCAGGCACCGACACCAGGCCGGTCTTCAGGGCCGAGGGCGTGACCCGTGTCTATCGGACCGGCGCGGTCGAGGTGAAGGCGCTGCGCGGCGTCGATCTGATGCTGAACGAATCCGAGATGGTGGTGCTGCTTGGTGCCTCCGGCTCGGGCAAGTCCACGCTTCTGAACATCCTCGGCGGGCTGGATCTGCCGACCGAGGGCCGGGTGTTCTTCCGCGACACCGAGCTGACCGGGGCAGGCGACGCGGCGCTGACCGCCTATCGGCGCGATCATGTCGGCTTCGTCTTTCAGTTCTATAACCTGGTGCCAAGCCTGACGGCGCGGGAAAACGTGGCGCTGGTGACAGAGATCGCCCGCGATCCGATGACGGCCGAGGCCGCACTTGATACCGTGGGCCTTGCCGCGCGGATGGATCATTTCCCGGCTGAGCTTTCGGGCGGCGAGCAGCAGCGCGTCGCCATCGCGCGGGCCATCGCCAAGCAGCCAGAGGTGCTACTGTGCGACGAACCGACCGGCGCGCTGGACAGCAAGACCGGGATCCAGGTGCTGGAGGCGCTGTGCGAGGTGAACCGGACACTTCGCACGGCGACGGTGCTGATCACGCATAATGCCGACATCCAGCGCATCGCGCATCGGGTCGTCGCACTGGCCGATGGCCGGATCGTCCGGGACGAGGTCAATGCAGAGCCTGTCGTGCCAAGGGAGATAAGCTGGTGAGGGCGCTGGACCGCAAGCTTCTGCGCAACCTGCGCCAGATATGGGCGCAGACGCTGGCCATCGCACTGGTCCTCGGCTGCGGGGTGATGGTCTTCGTCGGCTCCGACAGCACGCAACGCACGCTTTCAGCTACGCAGGACGCCTATTACGACCGGCAGCGATTTGCCGATATCTGGGCGGGCGCGACGCGCGTGCCGCGCAGTCTGCTGGACCAGATCGCCCTGATCGACGGGGTCGCGCAGGTCGATGGGCGGATCGCCTTTTCCGCCGTGCTGGACATTGACGGCATGGACGAACCCGCCAGCGCCCGTATCGTGTCCGTCGCGCCTGACGGCACCGGGCTCAACCTGCCGATCCTGCGGCGCGGCCGGCTACCTGATCCCGCGCGCCCCGACGAGGTTGCAGTTAACGAGCCCTTCGGCGAGGCGCATGACCTGCTTCCAGGCAGCAGGTTTCGCGGGGTGCTGAACGGTCAACTGCGGGAACTTGTGGTGACCGGATGGGTGCTATCGCCTGAATTTGTCTATGCGATCGCGCCGGGCACCATGATGCCGGACAACCGCCGCTACGGCATCCTGTGGATGGGCGAGCCCGCCGCGGCGGCGGTGCAGGACATGACCGGCGCGGTCAACGAGATCTCGTTGCGCCTTGCGCGCGGCGCGGAAGAGGCGGCGGTGATCGCCGCGCTGGACGACCTGCTGGAACCCTACGGCGGCACCGGAAGCCACGGGCGCGACTTGCAATCCTCGCACGCCTTTCTGAAGGGAGAGATGCAGCAGCTTCAGGCGATGGCGCGTTATGTACCACCGATCTTTCTGGTGATCTCGGCCTTTCTGGTGAACATGGTGCTCGGCCGCCTGATCGCACAGGAGCGGGTGCAGATCGGACTGCTGAAGGCGCTGGGCTATTCCACAGGCACCATCGCCTGGCACTATCTGAAGCTGGCCTTGCTGATCGGCGGCGTGGGCATCGTCACAGGCTGGGCCTTTGGCTGGTGGATGGGGTCGGCGATGATCCACCTCTATGCCGATTTCTTCCGCTTTCCGTTCATCCTGCGCGATCCGGGTCAGGCGGCGCTGGTGATCTCGGCGTTGACAGCCATGGCGACGGTGCTGATCGGCGGGTGGCGCGCGGTGCGCGCCTCGGTGCGGCTGCCCCCGGCCGAGGCGATGCAGCCCCCGGCGCCGCCCCTTTTCAGCCGGGGCAGGACGGATCGCATGATCGGGGCGCTGCGGTTGCGGCAGACCAGCATGATGATCCTGCGGTCCATCCTGCGCTGGCCGGGCCGGGCCGCGATCACGCTGTTCGGCGTATCGGCGTCGGTCGGCGTGCTGGTCATGTCCTACTTCCTGTTCGACGCCGTGAACATGATGGCGGAAAGCCTGTTTGAGCAGGCGAACCGCCAACAGGTGACGCTGACCCTCTCCAACGCCGCGCCCGCACGCGCGGTGCAGGACGCGATGACCCTGCCCGGCGTGATGCGGGCCGAGGGCGCCCATGTCGTGCCGGTTCGGCTGGTCAACGGCCATCGCACGCGGCTGAGCGTGCTTCAGGGTCATTTCGAGGGCGCGGAACTGGCTCGGCTGGTCGATGATGACGGTCAGGTCATTCCGCTGCCCGACAACGGCGTGGTGCTGCCGCTGCTGCTGGCGCAGGCGCTGGAGGCCGAGGTGGGCACGTGGCTGGATATCGAACTGCTCGTCGCGCCGCGCGAGACCCTCACCATGCCCGTTACCGCGGTGATCCGGCAGGGGATGGGGCAAGAGGCGCATATCGCTGCCCCTGCGCTGTTCACCGCGCTGCGGGTGGCGCCGCAGGTCAACGTCATTCATCTCGGCGTCGATCCCGACGAACTCGGAACCCTGAACGCCCGGATCAAGACGGTCCCCGCGGTGGCCGGCCTGTCGGACTGGGCCGAGGTGCGGCGCCAGTTCGATGCGACGCTGAGTGAGAACCTGCTGGTGATGGTGTCGATCTACACGCTGATCGGGGCGCTGATCGCGGTCGGCGTGATCTACAATGCCGCGCGCATCCAGTTGTCCGAGCGCAGCCATGAACTCGCCACCCTGCGCGTGCTGGGCTTCACCCGGTTCGAGGTAGGATTTGTGCTGGTGGGAGAGATGCTGCTGCTGACGCTGCTTGCGATTCCGGTGGGCTGGGTTGTGGGCTACTGGCTGGCCGCCGGGCTGGTCGGGGCGATGTCCACCGACCTGATACAACTGCCGTTTCAGATCACCCGCCGCACCTATGCGCTCGCCGCTGTTGTTGCGCTCGTGGCCTCGACCATGGCGGTGCTGCTGGTGCGGCGGCGGCTCGACCGGGTTGATCTGGTCAGCGCGCTGAAGGCACGGGACTGAGGGAAAGGGGGACGGCATGTCACGGTTTCGCAAGGCGGGGGTGGCGGGATTGGTGGCCGTGATCATGGCGGCGCTGGTCTGGGCGCTTTGGCCGGAGCCGACGGCGGTAGACCTTGCGCGCGTCACCCGCGGGCCGATGCAGGTCACCCTTTCCGCCGAGGGGATCACGCGCGTGCGCGACCCCTATGCGATCACCGCGCCGATCTCTGGCGTGACCACCCGTTCGCCCGTCCAGGTCGGCGACTGGGTGGAAGAGGGCAAGACCGTCCTGGCCGTGATCCGGCCGACGGACCCGGCGCTGATGGATGCCCGGAGCCGCGCCGATGCCGAGGCCGCCGTTGCCGAGGCCGAGGCCGCGGTCGAACTTGGCCAGGCCAATCTGCTGCGTGCCCAGACGACGCTCGACCACGCCCGGCACGAGTTGGAGCGCGGGCGCAATCTGGCCCGCGCCGGCACCATCCCGATGCGAATGCTGGAGGATTTCGAGCAGGCCGCGACGCTTGCCGAACAGTCACTGACCGCCGCGCGGGCCGAGCTTGATCTGCGGCTGGCCACGCTGGCCCGCGCCCGGGCGCAACTGATCGGACCGGGAAGCCAGTTTCCGCAGAACGGTGAGGCGGAAGCCTGCTGCGTCGAGATCGTCGCCCCGCTGACCGGCACAGTGCTGGAGGTGGCTGACAGGAATGCACGCCAGGTCGCCGCCGGCAGCCCGCTGCTGACCATCGGTGACGTGCAGGATCTGGAGATCGAGATCGATCTGCTCTCGGCCGATGCCGTGCGCGTGCCGCCCGGCGCGATGGCGACGGTCGAACGCTGGGGCGGCCCCGGCCTGCTGGACGCCCGCGTGCGGCGGATCGAGCCTGCAGCCTTCACCCGCGTCTCCGCCCTGGGGATCGAGGAACAGCGCGTGCGCCTTCAACTTGACCTGTTGACGCGGCCCGAGGATCGCCCCGGCCTCGGCGACCGTTTCCGGGTCTTCGTGCGGGTGGTGGTCTGGCAGGGCGACGACCTGTTGCAGCTGCCGCAAAGCGCGCTGTTCCGAAGCGACGGCGATTGGGCCGTCTTCCGCGAGGTTGATGGCCGCGCCGTGCTGAGCCCGGTGACGCTTGGCCGGCAGTCGCAGGACCGGACAGAGGTCGTTGCGGGATTGGACGAGGGCGACCGGGTGGTGCTTTATCCGTCGCACGACCTGTCGGACGGGGGGCGCATCGCCGAACGGGTGCGTTGACACCGGCGGCTACTGCGCCAGCGCCTGATAATGCAGGATCCGGTCCGCATGGGCGGTGGTCCTGCGCAGCCAGCGGATGCTGTCGGTCAGCGCAAAGACTCGCGCCGTTGCCAGTCCCCGCGCCGCTGCCTGCCCGATGGCCTGCACCCGCAGCCGGTCCTCGATCCGCGCCAACCTTCGTTCCAATCTGTCCAGCCGATCCGAGATCTTGGCCGCTTCATCGGGCCGCGCGGCGGCGCGGCGTAGCAGACCGCCCAGCAGCCGCGCCGGTCGCGCAAGGCGGGCCTCCTGCATTGCATGCAGGATACGCCCCTGCTGACCGGCGCGGTGGGTCAGACGGTGCAGGTGGTCGAACTGGTGCAGAAGCGCGCCGTAGCGGGCCAGCATCTCGGCCTTGTCGGCAGGAACCACGATCCGGGCCAGATAGGCGTCCAGCGCGTCCACCGCCGCCTCGGCCCGGGCGCGCGACCGGGGCAGGGCGCCCAGCGTGCCGCCCGGCCGCAGCGCGTCGCCAAGCGCAATGAACAACTCCTCGGTGACGGCGCGGGCGGTGGTGGCGGCGGCGGTGATCGCGCTGCCGGGATCGTCCAGCAGCGCCGGGTCCAGCCGGTCGGCCAGCGCGCGGTCGCGGTCAGGCACAAGCCACTGGATCGCGCGGGCATAGGGGCGGGCAAAGGGCAGGAACAGCGCCGTTCCAATCAGGTTGAAGCCGGTGTGGAACAGCACCAGCGCGGTCTGGTCGTCGGGAAACAGCACGTTGTCGCGCAACAGCGGCACCAGCAGGTCCAGCAGCAGGAACGCCAGCGCCCCGGTGACGATGTTGAACAGCAGGTTCGCCAGCGCCGCCTGCCGCATCGCCACCGACCCGCCGATGGAGGCCATGACCGCCGTGGTGGTCGATCCGATGTTCATGCCGATCACGATGGCCGCCGCCTGATCGAAGCTCAGCGTGCCCGCGCCCAGCAGCACCAGCGCCGCCGCCATCCCGGCGCTGGACGATTGCGTAAGAACCGTGATCGCGATGCCGAGGCCGAGCAGTTGCAGCCGCGCCAGCCAGCCTGCGCCGGGCAGGTCGCCGGGCGTCAGCCGACCCTCGAACCCCGCCATGCCGGCCTGCATCGCGTCGATCCCGATGAACAGCAGCGCGAACCCCGCGACCCCGCGCCCCAGCCGCGCCCATTGCGCGCCGCCCAGCACGGCCAGCAGGCTGGCCGCGAAAAGCAGCGGCAGCGCCACCACGCCCAGTTGCAGCTTGAAGCCCACCAGCACGACGATCCAGCCCGTCGCCGTCGTACCGATATTGGCGCCGAACAGGATGCCCAGCGCCTGCGGAAAGCTGAGCATGCCCGCCCCCACGAAGCCGATGGTCATCAGCGTGGTCGCATGCGAGGATTGCACCACCGCTGTGGCCACAGCACCCGTCGCCACCCCGGTCAGCGGCGTTCGGGTGAACCTTGCCAGCGCCGCCCGCGCCGACCCGCCGGCCAGTTCCTTCAGCGCGGCGGTCATGGTCTGCATCCCGAACAGGATCATCCCGATGCCGCCCAGCAGCGCCAGCACCTCGGTCGTGAACAGATCGCCCGGCGTCATGATCCCGCGATGATTGCCGATCCGGCCTGCCCCGGCAAGAAGCCGCAGCGACCTGTTGAGCCTGCGGCGCACCCGTCGTAGGCTCACCCAATTGGTTAGCGCCACCATTTGTACCGGGCGCCTGCATCAGCGCCACGAGGGGCCCCCATGTCGAACAACACGCGCGGCGCGCTGCTGGCACTTCTGGCCTTTGGCCTCTATGCCAGCCACGA
>JBJHCH010000131.1:0-9751 GCA_050485905.1 Paracoccaceae bacterium
GGGCGGTGGGCGAATGTCGCCTCTATCGTCAGATAGGGGCGCGAGCAGGCGACGAGATGCGCGCGGGCGGGGTCGTCGGCCAGAAAGGCGATGTCCCATTGATCCTCGGGCGCGGCCTCGGCCAGCAGGCGGGCGGCGGGGAAGGTGACGACCTGCAGATCCAGCCCCGCGGCGGCAGCTAGTGCCCCCGCCAGATCGGGCGCCGGACCGGTGAGCCGCCCACCATCGTCGCGCACAAGCGCCTTGTTGCCCAGATTGATCCCGGCCCGCAGGAGCCCATCCCGGCCAAGCGCGGCTAGCCCTTCCATTTGCGTGCCAGTTCCCTTGCCCCGCGCAACAGGATCGCGCTGTCCACATCGACCGCAGTGAAGGTCGTGCCGGCGGCCACCGCCTGCTGCAGAAAGTCTGGGTTCAGGGTCAGAATGCCCGCAGCCTTGCCCGTCGCCACGATCCGGCGGATCCCGTCCAGCACCGCCGCGCAGACCTCGGGTGCATCGGGATTGCCCGGATGGCCCATCGAGGCGGCCAGATCCGCGGGGCCGATGAACAGCCCGTCGACGCCGTCTACCGCCGCAATCTTCTCGATGTTCTTCAGTCCGGTTACTGTTTCGACCTGCACCAGTAGACAGATCTCGGCATCCGCACGCGCCGTGTAATTCTCGACCAGACCAAATCTGCTGGCCCGCGTGATCCCGGCGACCCCGCGCATTCCGCGGGGCGGGTAGCGCACGGCCGCCACCGCACGCGCCGCTTCCTCGGCCGTCTGGACATAGGGCACAAGGATCGTCTGGGTGCCCGCGTCGAGCAGTCGCTTGATCTCCACCGGGTCGTTCCAGCCGGGGCGGACGGCGGCATGGGTGGGGTAGGGGGCCGCCGCCTGCAGCATTGCCTGCACTGTGGGCTGGTCCACGACGGAATGTTCGGTGTCGATCAGCATCCAGTCGAAGCCACAGCCCGCCAGCACCTCGGCATGGCCTGATCCGGGGATCGCGCACCAGATGCCGATCTGCTGATGGCCAGCGCCAATCGCCGCCTTGAAGTGGTTCTTTGGTAGTTCCATTGCTTCCCCCTGCTGGACGACGCGGCACTGCCGCCCGTTCATCCCTGTTTTCGGCGGCAGACTAGGGGCGCGCGCCGGGATTGACCATGGGCTACAACGGGCCGCAACATTTCTGGACAGTGTCCCCCCGCTCTGCTTAGCTTCGCCCGTCCCGGTAACGGGACCGAGATCAGAGCGTAGGGAGGACGCCGATGCCATTTACCATCACCCGCCGCAGCCTGCTGGCGGCGACTGCAGCCATGAGCATGACCCTTGCCGCTGGTGCCGCCGCCGCGCAGGACCAGATTCAGCTGCGCATGTCCACCGTGGCGACCGAGACCGATCAGCGGTCCGTCGCGCTGGAAGAGGTCTTCGGCCCCGCGGTGGCCGAGTTCGCAAGCTACGAGCCGCATTACAACGGTACGCTGTTCCGTCAGGCCACGGAACTGGAGGCGATCGCGCGCGGCAATCTGGAAATGGCGATCACCTCGGCCCAGGAACTTGCGAGCTTCTTCCCCGAATTCTCGGTCTTCACCGCCGGCTACCTGCACCGCGATGCCGCCCATCAGGTGGCGGTGTTCAACGATCCGCTGATGGACCCGTTCAAGCAGAAGGTCGAGGACGAGCTTGGCGTGAAGCTGCTGTCGGTGATGTATCTTGGCCGGCGCCAACTGAACCTGCGCGGCGACCGTGAAATACAGACGCCGGACGATCTGGCTGGCGTACGGCTGCGGATGCCTGGCACCGACGCCTGGCAGTTCCTCGGCAGCGCGCTTGGTGCCAACCCGGTGCCGGTGGCCTTTACCGAGGTCTATACGGGACTGCAGACCGGCGCCATCGACGCGCAGGACAATCCGCTGCCCACGGTGAGGGATTCGCGTTTCTACGAGGTCACGGATCAGATCGTGCTGACGTCGCATCTGGTGGACCTGAACTATCTGGCGCTGTCGAAAGGCGTTTGGGATTCGATGACGCCAGAGCAGCAGGAGGCGGTGCAGGCGGCTGCTGATGAGGCATCGGCAGTCGCGCGCGAGCGTCAGTTGGCGCTGGAGGACGAGCTGGTGGCCTTCTTCGAATCCGAAGGGCTGCGCGTCTATGAGCCGGATGTCGAGGCGTTCCGCGCCAAGGTGCAGGCGGACTACCTCGCGTCGGAGTATGCCGCCGAGTGGCCAGAGGGGATCGTGGAGGCGATCAACGCCGCGGGCAACTGACCGCAGCTTGATGGCGCGCTTTCTGACGACCTTGCGCCAAATGGCGGACCTTGTGGCGGCGAGCATGCTCGCCGCCCTTTTCGCCACGTTCATCGTGCAGATCGCGGCGCGCTATGTCTTCAACTTCCCCGTTGGCTGGACCGTCGAGGTCTGTCTGACACTCTGGCTCTGGCTGGTGCTTTGGGGCGCGGCCTTTTGCCTTTCGGACCGCGACCATGTGAAATTCGATCTTCTCTACCTGTCGGCCCCACCGTCGGTTCGGAGGGCTTTCGCGGCGGTATCGGCGCTGGCCATCGTGGTCGCGCTGATCGCGGCGCTGCCGGCGACCTGGGACTATGTCGACTTCTACAAGATCAAGCGCAGCGCCACCCTGCGCATCCCGCAGAAATGGATCTTCATCATCTATATCGCCTTCTGTCTGGCATTGATCCTGCGCTATGCTTGGGGGCTGATTGACATTCTGCGCGGACGCCCGCTGCCCGAACGTGACGTGCCATGAGCCTCGGCTTTCTGATCTGTCTTGCGGTGGTCTTTGCGCTGGCGGCTATCGGAACGCCAATCGGTTATTCGCTGCTGCTTGGCGCAATCGCCTATCTGGCGGTGATGGGATCAGACCTGTCGCTTGCGGCTGAACAGCTGATCCAGGCGATCTATGACGGCTACATCCTGCTCGCCGTGCCGCTGTTTATCATCGCGGCCAACATCATGAACGCCGGTACCATCAGCACCCGGCTGATGAATTTCTGCGTCGCGCTGGTCGGCCGGTTCCGGGGCGGGCTGGGGCATGTCAACGTCGTTTCGTCGCTGATCTTTGCCGGCATGTCGGGCTCTGCGGTCGCCGATGCGGCGGGGATCGGCAAGATCATCATCGGCATGATGACGGCAGGCGGGCGTTTTTCGCGCGGCTATGCGGCGGCGCTGACCGCGGCCTCGGCTACGATAGGCCCGATCATTCCGCCCTCAATCCCGATGGTGATGTATGCGCTGATCTCGAACCAGTCCATCGGCTACCTGTTCCTCGCCGGTATCGTGCCCGGTTTCCTCATGGCGTTGATGCTGATGACAATGAACTACATCCGCGCGGCACGGATGGAGACGCCGATGGAGGCGCCGGTACCGTTGCGCGAATTGCCGATGATCACCGTGCGGGCCTTTCCGGCGCTTCTGATGCCGGTGATCCTGCTGGGCGGAATCTACGGCGGCGCTGTCACCCCGACCGAGGCGGCGTCGATTGCCGCACTCTACGCGTTGATCCTTGCGGCAGTCTTCTATCGTGCACTTTCGTTGGGCGAATTCTATCGGCAACTCGTGGACAGCGCGCGACAGGCGGCGACGGTGGGCATCGTTATCGGTTGCGCGCTGATCTTCAACTACATCGTCGCCTCAGAGCGAATCCCCGCAATGCTTTCGGGTTATCTGACAGCCGTGGATCTCTCCCCGGTGGCCTTCCTCTTTGCAATTGCCTTGCTGCTGTTGCTGTTGGGTTGCCTGCTTGACGCAACCACAATGATCCTCGTCATCCTGCCGTTGTTTATCCCGGCCGGCGCAGCGCTTGGCATCGATCTGGTCCATCTCGGCGTTGTCAGCGTGGTGACCTGCATGCTGGGGCTGATCACCCCGCCCTACGGCATGCTGCTATTCGTGATCAACGCGGTAACCGGGATCGCGTTGCGCGACATCATCGTGAACGTGATCCCTTTCCTGGCGGCGCTGCTGCTGGCGCTGATCATGCTGATCCTGTTCCCCGGCCTCTCGCTCTGGCTTCCGCGGCAGTTCGGGTACGTCGGCTGAGCCGTCATTTGCCGCGGCCAATCTTTCGAATTTTCAGAGTTTCTGGGCACCCGCCATGACGCAGGGTCACGGTGCTTAACCAAGTGTTCTGTTTTGGCCGGTTAGGCATCTTGCATTGCTTATGGTTCATTTGCGAGCCCAGCATGTCACGCGAGAGGAGCGCCTGATGTCCGACGACAACGAGCGGGCAGTTCGCTTTTTCGGTGCCCCGAGCGATTTGAGCGGCGGCTTGGACGCGCTGCGTGCCCGACGCCGCAGGGTATCGCCTGCGGCGCGATCACCCGACTTGCAGGTCCCCGTTGGCGTCGCTGGGCCGGAGCGTCAGCTCGGCATGGTGGCTGCGGTGGCGATTCTTGCGCTGACGCTCGGCATCAATCTCTTCGCGATGGTGCCACCGCTCGCGGTGTTGCTGCTTTTGGATCAGAGCGTGTCCGCCGCAACGCACGGGAACATGGCCATCCTTCTGATTGCGGTGGCGACCGCGCTTACGCTCGAGGTGGCGCTGACGGCTGCCCGCAGGATGTTGCTCGCGTGGCGCGCGGCTCGGAAGGCGCATGCCTCTGGGCAACAAATGTTCGCTGGCATGCTGGCCAAGGCGTGCTCTGGCGCGCAAGGCATCAGTACTGACAGTGATGCAGGCCGTGTTGCTGACGTGGGAAGTGCCAGGGGTTACGGGGATGTAAGCAGGGTTTGCATTTGGCTCGACCTGCCATTCACGCTGTTGTTCCTTGCGGCTATTCATGCCATCGCTGGGTGGCTGGTTGCCGTTCCCATCACCTTGCTGGCGGCGGGCTTCGGAATGGCGCTCGCAAGTGATCGACGCGCACGGCGCGTTGCGGATGAAGCCATGGAGAGACAAAGGCGCCAAGACAGCTTCGTGCTGGAAACACTGGGCAGGCTTCAATCCATCAAATCGGCAGCATTGGAGGCGCCGATGATGCGCCGGTTCGAACGCCTGCTGGCAGGCGCCGGACGAGTTCCGCATCGGGCCTTTGCTGGTCAGGTTGCTCCCACGATGATTGTGGTGGGATGTGTGGTTGTCGTCGTGGCGGTCGGCAGCCCACTGGTGATGGCGGCGCAACTGGGAGCGGGCGAACTGATCGCCTGTACGTTGCTGGCCGTGCGCGCCGTCATGCCCGCGCAAAGCGCGTTGATCGCAAGTGGCTCCCCGCAGGCGCCTCGTTTCACGAACAGGTCGGTGCTTTCTCGGTTTGAGAACCCGCGCGCCGACATTGGTGGAGCAACCGAACTTCAACGTCTCCAGGGTTCAATCACTCTAGACGACGTAACCCTGCGCTTAGGGGCGGGTGCGGCACCGCTGTTCGACCGTGTTTCGCTGCAGATCCCCGCGGGGGCAATGATTGGCATAACTGGCGCTGTGGGCAGTGGGAAGACGACGCTGCTGATGCTTCTGGCCGGGCAGCGAAGACCCGACTCCGGTCGTGTGCTTCTGGATGGGCGCTTCGATCCGCGGGATTGCGTCGAGGACAGCGTGCTTCGGCAGGTCGTCTATGTTCCAGATCACGCGCCGATCTTTGCCGGTACGCTTCTGGAGAACATCACGATGTTCGCCGCAGCGCCGGGCGCGAGCCTTCCCGCGCATGCACGGGACCGCGCTTACGACTTATCTGAACGACTTGGCCTGTTGCCGCTAGCAAGTCGCTTGCCGATGGGATTCAATACAAAGATTGGTCCGGGTTCTGCCATCCCGCTACCGCAAGGTATCGCGCAGCGGATAGCATTGGCGCGCGCCTTCTTTCCGGCGCCGCGGATCCTGCTGCTCGACGTGGCGAATGCTGCACTTGATCCTGAAGCGGATGAATTGCTGCGGCGGCTTCTGGAGGAAGAGCGGGGGACCTGCACGATGGTCGTCGTGTCGCAGCGCCCCTCCCTCCTGCGGCTGGCCGATAAGATCTATACGCTTGCAGACGGTAATCTTCGGTCCCCATCCCCGTCGCGCTACATGGCGATGGTGCGGCAAAGGGTCAGCGCATGACGATCACAGCACGCATTTCCCCTATGCAGAATGCAGAGGGCGCGCCCTGGTCGGTCCCGCCATCACGCAGAGGGCAGCGATCAGCGCCGGAATGTCTTTCTGATCTGGGCGATGTGAACGATCTTGCGCGGTGCCTCTGGCCGCTGCTTGAGACACTTGGCTGGTCGGGTGACGCCCGCCACCTGGTGGAGGCGTTGCCACACTTCGCGAATGGCCTTGATCTGGACGCGTTCCGTGCTGTCATGGCGCGGCTTGGATATACCAGTGTCCTGATGCCACGACAGTCCTGCGACCGGATTGATCCCCGGCTTCTGCCTGCACTGGTGCTGACGGACGACCGCCGCGGCCTTGTCATATGTGCGCCGGATGCCGAGGGGCGGACGCTGGTACGCAACCCCGCGCGCGACACCGAAGGACCGGACGACTTGCGGCGGCTTCGGGGCCTAGTATGCATTTTCCGTCGGATCGAAGGCAGCGATGCCGGGCGCCAGGCGGCGGAGGCAGGCAACTGGGTCAGTTTTCTTCTTGCAGGCTTCCGCGCCACGTATTTGCGATCGCTCGGTCTCAGTGCGCTTGTTGCATTGGTGGCGGTCACCCCAGTATTGTTCGTGATGGCGCTGATCGATCTGACAGCGCCACGTGAGCCGAGCGAACTTTTAATTGCCATGATTGCAGGTGCTTTCGGTGCGCTTGGTATAGAGGCAATCCTTCGTCACCAACGATCACGCGCGCTGGCGAGCATGGGCGAGCGGTTGCGCCTACAGGCGGCGCACGAATTATTCCGGCAACTGCTCTATATGCCGTTGGGTTCGAGCGGAGCAATGCCGGTCGGATCGACAGTTCGCCAACTAAGGGCGTCGGACCGGATTCGGGACATCTTTGCCGGCGATGCTGTCATCGCCTTACTTGAGCTGCCGTTCTCCTTGGTGTTCGTCCTTGCGCTGGCGATTATAGCGGGGGGTATCGCTCTCATTCCGCTGACGGCGATGATGGCATTTGCACTTTCGGCATGGCTGCTTTCGCGAGACGGGGCCGGCAGGACCGCCAATGCCAGGTTTGCAGCGTCGGCGCGACAGGATTTTCTGTTCGAGGCGGTACCGCTGGCTGATCATGTGCGCCTGACTGGGGCAACTGCAAGCTGGCGCGCGCGCTTCCGCGATCTTTCTGGCAGATCTGCCCACGCGGGTTTCCGTGTCTCGACACAAAACGCGCTTGTTGGGCTATTTGGGCAGTTGGTGCTGGTCGCAGCGGTCATCATCACGCTCGGGCTTGGCGTACTGCGCCTGCATGATGGCGCGCTGACAGAGGGGGGGCTGTTCGCCGCGGCTGCGCTGACATGGCTTGCACTGCGCCCTTGGCATGCGGCACTTCCGCACCTGCTGCACATCCGCGACATGCGCGCCGAGATCGCAGATATCAATGTAGTCATGCAGGTACCTCAGGAACAGGATGCGCTCAGCAGTTCCAAGGATGTCGCACCGGTGCAATCCGGGCAGATTCGATTTTCGCGGGTCAGCCTGTCGCATGCACGGGGTCTTGAGCCAGCGGTCGCGGGTCTGGAACTCGACATTGTTCCGGGTGAGATAGTTGCGATTACGGGGCCGAACGGAGCGGGCAAGTCAACGCTGCTGCATCTGATACTCGGGCTTCACGCGCCGCAATCCGGCGAGGTCATGATCGCCGATACCGATATCCGGCAGCAGGCCCAGATCGCGCTGCGCCAGTCCATCGGACATGTGCCGCAGAAGTTCGATCTGTTCTACGGCACGATCCGTCAAAACCTGCTTCTATCGATGCCAACTGCCAGCCAGGGCGATATAGAAGCGGCCGCGCGTCGCGCCGGTGTGCATGACGCGATAATGAGATGGCCCGACGGCTATGATCATCGTGTTGGCGATGAACGCAGCGCGCTTGTTCCAACGACGCTGCGCAATGGTTTGGCTCTGGCCGCAGCCTACCTGCGCATGCCGCGCATTCTGTTGCTGGATGAAGCCGTTGACAATCTGGACGAGGAGATGACCGATGCATTGCTCGCCGAGATCGCGCGTCTGAGGGGCAATGTCACGACCCTGATTGTCACGCATCGCCCCTCAACCATGCGATGTGCGGATCGGTTGATAGTTATGAACGGCGGCCGGATCGTCGACAGCGGCAAGCCGGATGGCCTGCTCAAATGACGCGAGAAACCGAACAAGCGGAGCGGGAGTGCGGCGGATGACGGCCTCAACGAATGGTGCACGCCTTCGGTTCCTCATGCGACGGAGTCGAAGACCTGCAAAGCTTCGCTCGGCTGATGTCTTTCTCTCACCGGCAAATCTGCTGGAAGAGCGCAGCATGCCTTTCCTTGCGGGACCCTGGGCAATCGCCCTGGGCACTCTGACCATTGCGGTCGTTGCCTGGGCCGCACAGACGCCATTGACCGAGGCCGTAGAAGTGCGCGCTGAGGCCCGTTCCTCCAAGCCGATGCATCCCGTGAGCGTGCGGGAAGGGGGCCGGATAGCTGAGCTTCTTCAGATGGATGGCAGTTCAGCCAACGCAGGGGCGCCAATCCTGCGGCTGGACACGGATGCACTGTTCGAAGCGCGGGATGCCCTGATGTGGGAAAGGCGTGCGCTTGCGATGGATGTCGAGCGTTTGACAGCCCTGCTGGAGGGTCGAACCCCGGAGTTCGACGATGTGGCGACGGCGCGCGAATCCGAGACATCACTGCAAGCGGCGCTTTTCTCTGCGCAACAAGCTGCTGCCGAGAGCCGCCGTGCGGTCTTTGAGAGCCGTATCGCCATTGTGCAAGCAGAGATGGCGAGCCATCATCGCCTTCTGGCCGATGCGCAGCGCCGCGCGGACGCTGCGCGCGAGGAGCGGTCAGTCTACAGTAGATTGACCGTGAACGCCATGGTTCCTCGGGCACAGTTGATCGAGTTCGACTCGCGGATTGATAGGGCATCGGCTGAAATTGAGGCGCAAGAGGGTGAGATCAGGCGTCTTGATGATGCGCTTCAAGACGCGCGCGCGGAACTGGCAGAGTTCGAGGCGGAACTAAGGGCAGAACTACTGGGGCGCCGGTCCACCGCATTGCAGGCTGCCGCGACACTCGACGAGAGGCTCTCTTCGCTCACTGAGCGTATAGAACGGGCATCAGTTCTCGCGCCGGTGGATGGCGTACTGTTCTTCGAGCAGGTTGAGGTTGCCGGTGCCACTCTCGCGGACGGAGCCGAAGTTGGGCAGATTTTGCCAGCAGGTGCCGATCTTTTCGTAGCGCTGCCTGAGCTTGGCCAAGGAAACAGCGACCCTGCCGCAGATCGCGCGGTCACGATGCGCGCCGTCGGGAATGATGATTCCGCTGCCGCCGGGCACAGGGCAACGTATGCCAGGATCTCGCAGCAAGGAGATACGGTTGCGGTATTGATTGTCCCTGACGCCCTGCGCAGCCGCAAACCGCACGTCCGCCCTGGACAGATGCTCGACATCGAGATCCTGGACAGTACGAGTTCGCTGCTTGAGCATCTGTTTCGCCCGATGATCGCCATGACGAAACGTCCTTTGTGATGCGGCTGCGTCATGGCCGTTTTCAATGAGTAGATGGAGGGTTCCCGCGATGAGGCGTTTCGCTGGCCCATTCGTTGTCGTGATGCTCGGTTTCGTTTCCGGTGGTTGCAGTGGTCAGGCCAGTATGACTGACGATGGCGCCGGCGCGCTGGGCGGGTTCGAACGCGC
>JBJHCH010000132.1:0-9724 GCA_050485905.1 Paracoccaceae bacterium
ACGTCTCGCGGTTGTCTGTGACACAGCGGCCCAGCTTCCGACCGCGATCGTTGGCTTGACCACCCAAGTCGCCCGCGCTTCCTGGCCCAAGTTCCCGACACGTCGCTTGAGCGTCCGGAAGAACTACGCTTCTCCGAGCGTCGCCCGAGGGAGCCCCGCATGGCCGGGAAGACGACCGCCTCGTCCGGCAGCCGATATCCGGTGGGTGGACGGAGCCGAACTCGGGACCAGGTCTTGTGTCGGTCTGATCGATAGAGGAGGCCGGGGATGGCGCTGTGAGGGAGAACCCGTCCGGGGCGCGCCTTCGGAACTCCTGTATCTCGACCGCGGGTCTCTTCGAATCCACGCGCCGGAGACGTCCCCGCTTCACCTACACGCGCCTCTGATCCTCCTGTCGCAGTGACCGGTGCACGCGGGGTCGCGACCGTCATGCAGGTCTCTCTTGCCCGATCACGGGGATCTACATCTTGGGGTATGTCGGGGGTCTCTAGAGGGACTCGAGTGGCACAGAAAAAAAGTAGGGTAGGATAAGCAAGTTGGCGGGGAAGGATCTGCCGATTTGTTGAGGAAACGGAGACCCGGACGTTCCCGTTTTCTCGCGAGGTAATCCAGAAATGGGAACGTCGGGCGAAAAAATGGGAACGTCGTGGGAAGGTCGTGGCACCAGAATGGGAACGTCGGACCGAAAAATGGGAACATCCTGGGTAGGTCGTGGGAACGTCGTGATACCCTAGATGTAGATTGAGGACGTCCGTGCCGGGCGACACGCAGCCTCGTATCGTCTATGCATGCAGTCCCGGTTGTGGTGGCCGGCTGGGGGAGGGGCGAAGCACGCTCGGCAGTCCACTCGTCCGAACAATCTCCTCCGCTCAGGGTGCTGAACGCGACTGATCTACGGGTTGTTGCAGGTGTGACAGGGCAGTGTCACCGAGTTCAGAGGATGGACCGGGGCACGACCAGGGCGGCATCTGCCCGAGGTGGGCCTCTATGGCCGTTTCGCGGATCGAGGAGCCCAGGGCGCAACGGTCTGCCGGAGCCGTCGAGCGATAACGCGCCCGCGGAACTCCTCTATGGGCTTCTCCCCGACTTCATCTCGTTGCTTCCTAGCGTCTACCGGACCAGCATCGGCCGTGGCGTCCGACACGGTCGCTCCGCGGGAACTCGTGCCGCCATGTCCGTCTCTGTCTCTCGGAGGCGCACCGGTCAGTGCGGGGTTGGGAAGAACGTTACCCCGGGGCGCGAGGGGTCTGAACTGCATGCCCATAACACTCTCTCGCTCTACATCTGGGGGTGTGTCGGTGACCTCGGGTGGCCGAGAAAAAAATTAGGGTAGGATAAGCGGGTTGGCCAAGTGAAAAGTGCCGATTTGCTGAGCAAACCTTCACATCGGTCTCGGCGATGTAAAGGTCGACCTTTACATATGTAAAGGTGCGGTGGCCCGAAATGTAAAGGTCGGGCCTCGGAATGTTAAGGTCGGGGCACTGGATGTAAAGGTCCGAACCACGGAATGTTAAGGTCGGCAACCACTACATCTGGATCCGAGGTCTTCGGCCGGGACTGCCGCGCATCGTCTCGCATGATGATATACGGCATCGGTAGCGGTGGCCTGCGGGCGGGGCCAAGCACGTTCTAGGGCCGTTCCTTCGCCTGATCGTCTCCTGTCCGGTCAGAGCCGATGTCTTGCAGCGAGCGCGCGCCTCCGTCTGGCGCTACTGGGGATGTAACTGCAGCTGGGTCGGGCTGGGCTGACCCGTCCAGCATTCCCCGGTGCCCTGTCTCCGCTGATGTCTCCTCTGGCTGGCCTGCACCCGGACGACGGTCTTGGCTGTCGCTGGCATCAAGGACCCTGCACGCGATCTCATGGCACGGCCCGCGGGCGTGTTGCCTTCCGTCCCGGCTTCGGACGCCGCAGCACGCGGCGCAGGAGCTGCACCCTCCGCAGGGTCGGTCCAGGGTCTGTGCCGTCCGAGATCAGCCGCAGGAAGTCCACCCAGGCCAGCTCGTTCGCCGTGAGATCGCTGCCGTCCGTGCGGGGCGGCGCGATCGGCGCCACCCCGTTGAAGGTCAACTCCGCGCGGCTCACTTGCCGAAAATCCCGCGCAGGGCGGACCGCGCCCGGCTGGTCAGCCGCGGGTCGGTATCGCCGGAGGCATCGCGGATCTCCGCAAGCCAGGCACGCTCGTTGGCGGTCACCAGCGGTCCCATGATCTCGACGATCGCCGCGGCCGCGGTGCTACCCTCGCCCTGCTCCAGCGCGAGCCGCAGAAGCCAGGCCGGGTCGCAGTCCAGCGCCTTCGCAAGCGCCGGCACCCGGTCGAGCGGCACCTTCGTCGCGCCCTGCTTCAACGTAGTTAACACGTTAGGGTTCACGAAGCCGGCCTCGGCAGCGATTTCCCCCTGGGTCTTCTTACCCCGCAACTCTAGCACCCGCTGGTCGATAAACTTCGCAAGCCGCGTCTCCGCGAAAGGCTTCCTCGCCATCCTTCGTCTCCATGTGATGATCTGCGCAGCACGCGCTGCGTGTCTTACTCATAGCGATGGCGTTGATGGGGAATGCGCGGGATGTGGGTGGGTAGGCCGAGGCTACGAAGTGGAGATTTTCTGCCCGTTCTTCAACCCGTTCCAGTGCTCCAAATGTCAGCGTAACTCGTTGTTTTATATGGTAACCGGCAGAGTTCAATCCTCTCCGGCAGCACCACTTTCCATTTACTGATCAGAATGGGCGGTCGCGCGTCATGCTTGGCGTTGCCCGACGGAGCGGTGGCGCGGCTGAGGGCGCTGCTGTCACGCGCGATCCGTTGCGAGCGTATGGGCGACGAGGGCGTTCGCATGGCCGTGGCCCATGCCGTGCTGCTCTTTCAGGAATTGCACCAGTTCCATGTGGCGCATGCCGGTCCGCTCACGGATGATCGCCTGCCATTCGGCGATGGGTCGGCCATAGGTCTTCTCGATCGAGGGGAAATACGAGGCGGGGCCTTTCTTCGGCTGGTCTGTCATGGGCTTTCCTTCTGTGCTGTGGCCGTGTCTGGGGCGGTGCCGGTCGGACCGTCCCTGTCGGTAATTGCAGCCACCTGAGCCAGCCCGCCGCGGATGGTGCCGGGCAAGCCGGACGGCAGGGCGGCGTCGATCTGATCATGGGCCTGCCGCCATACCTCGACCGCCTGTCGCATCAGCGCGACGCCTTCGGGCGTGATGCGCAGGCGGCGCGCGCGGCGGTCCTTGGCGTCGGGTTCGATCGTCAGCAGCCCCCGGCGCGCCAGCGGCTTGACCGCCGCCGTCAGCGTCGACGGGTCCATGCCGAGGAATGGCGCCAGCCGCCCGATGGGGGGCGGTTCGGGCTGGTTCAGCGCCACCATCAGCGAGAACTGCCCGTTGGTGAGGCCAAAGGGCCGCAAGACGGTATCGAACCGCCGCGCCAGCAGCCGCGCGGCCCGCTGTGCCGACAGGCACAGGCAGGTGTCCCGGATGCGCAGGACGATGTCACGGGGCAGAAGGTCGGGGGTTGTCGCATGCATACTATTTTGATATCAAACTAACCGACTCGGCGCAAGACCTGACTGCAGGTCGACCGCCCAAACTCACGCTGCAGAAACAGAGGTGCCCGAGATGAACGAGACCACACCGCAAACCCGCCCGGACGAAGCCGTCATGCGCGGCGTGATCCCCTATCTCCGCTTTGCCGGCCGTGCCGGCGAGGCGGCCGATTTCTACGCAAGGGCTTTCGGCGCCACCGACCTCGGGCGCATGCCGGATGCCGAACGGCCCGAAAGGTTCATGCATATCCAGATCGAGATAAACGGCGGTTGCGTGATGATGACCGACATGAACCAGGACGACGGCGGCTTGCGCGGGGCGCATATGCAACTCGTCGTCGGGGATGGGCACGCCTGGTGGGACCGTGCGGTCGCTGCGGGCTGCACTGTTGTCGATCCCTATGCGCGCCAGTTCTGGGGCGATGACTGGGGCATGGTCAAGGATCCATTCGGCATCCGTTGGGCGATCCTTCAGCCGGGATCGGCGTCATGAGCGGGGACAGGACGGAGATCGCGAAGAATACGATCTGCCTCTGGTTCGATGGAGAAGCCGAGGCGGCGGCGCGGTTCTACGCGTCGGTCTTTCCCGACAGCGAGGTGAAGGGCGTGCATCACGCGCCTGGCGACTACCCCTCGGGCAAGGAGGGGGATGCGCTGGTCGTCCACTTCACCGTCTGCGGCATCCCCTGCATCGGGCTGAACGGCGGACCGATCTTTCCGCAGACCTGCGCCTTTTCGTTCCAGATCGCCACGGACACGCAGGAGGAAACCGACCGCTACTGGAACGCCATCGTCGGGAACGGCGGGAAGGAGAGCGACTGCGGCTGGTGCAGCGACCGCTGGGGCGTGAACTGGCAGATCACCCCGCGCACCCTGACCGAGGCGCTGGCCGCCGGAGGCAGCGAGGCCGCGCGCGCCTTTGCTGCGATGATGACGATGCAGAAGATCGACGTCGCCGCCATCGACGCGGCACGGCGGGGATAGGCCATGGCGCGGCTGGTCTTTGGCATGAACATGTCGCTCGACGGCTATGTAGATCACGACGCCTTCAGGCCAGGCCCGGCGCTGTTTCGGCATTTCATAGCAGAGGCAGAGGCGCAGACCGGCAGTCTCTATGGGCGCAGGATGTACGAGATCATGCGATACTGGGACGACGACCATGCCGACTGGGAACCAGACGGCGCCGCCTTTGCCAAAGCGTGGCGACAGCAGCGGAAATGGGTGGTTTCGCGGGCCGAGCGCCAGGTCGGACCCAATGCGGTGCTGCTTGGCGGCAGCCTGGAAGCAGAGGTCAACGCGCTGAAATCATCGCAGGAAGGCGAGATCGAGGTTGCCGGTCCGAACTTGGCCGCGCATCTGGGCGAACTGGGACTGATCGACGAATACCGGATCTATCTGCATCCCGTCGTGCTTGGCGACGGCGCGCGATATTTCGCGCGATCCCGCCCCCCGCTCCGCCTTATTGGCAATGACCGGATCGACGGGGATGTCATCCGCCTGCGCTACGAGCCCGCCTGATCCGGCACCATACAACCGAACCGCGCCGGGTGCAGACGGGGCGGGAACAACGAACCGAGAAGCCAGATCGCAAACCCCGAACGAGTAATGGAAGCGTCCATGTCCCTGAAATCCTATTCTGGCCGGTGCCATTGCGGCGCCGTGCAGTACGAGGCCAAGGCCGATCTTGAGGCTGGCACCTACCGCTGCAACTGCTCGATCTGCAGCATGACGCGCATGTGGCTCGTCTTTGTTGCCACCGATGATTTCCGGTTGCTTTCGGGCGAGGACCGGCTTGGCGACTATCGCTTCGGCGCGGGGCGGGTTCGGCACCGATTCTGCACGGTCTGTGGTGTCAAGCCATTCGGCATGACGACCGATGGCAGCGGCGTGGCGCTGAACGTCGCGTGCCTGGGCGGCATCGCGCCCGAACAGCGCGCGGCCCTGCCCGTCGCCTATCTGGACGGGGCACAGGACCGATTCGACACGGCGCCGGCCGTCACAACCTACCTGTAGCCTCGCCGCCGGTGGCGGCACCCGACCATAACCCCTGACCGGAGGAGACCCGCATGACCTGCATCACCGGATTCATCGCCGCCGTGCCGACCGCCAATCGAGAGGCGTTCATCAGTCACGCCGCACTCGCCGCCGAGGCTTTTCACGACCACGGCCTGACCGGAGCCATGGAGGGCTGGGGCGATGACGTTCCGGCGGGAGAGGTCACATCCTTTCCGAAATCCGTCCTCGCAGAACCGGATGAAAGCGTGATCTTCTCGTTCTACCGCTGGCCCGACAAGGTAACGCAGGACACGGCGATGCAGTCATTGATGACCGACCCCCGCGTCGATCCCACGACCAACCCGATGCCCTTTGACGGCAAGCGCGTGGTCTGGGGCAACTTTGCGCCGCTTCTGGAACTGGGCGCCCCGCAGGACGGCGGGTTCTATGACGGCTACGTTCTTCCCGTGCCCAACGACCGGAAAGCCGATTTCGAGGCCTTCGCCCGGTTCTGCGATCCGATCTTCATGGAACACGGCGCCGTCTGGACCGCCGAATGCTGGGAACTGGAGGTGCCCGATGGCAAGTTGACGGACTTTCGCCGCGCAGTGGGGGCAAAGCCCGACGAGGCCATCGTCTTTTCATGGGTGCAATGGCCCGACCGGGCGGCGCGCGACGCGGGGAATGCCCGCATCTTTGACGACCCCCGCTTTTCCACCCAGAACTGCCCCTTTGACATGACGCGGATGATCTACGGTGGTTTCGCGCCCGTGGTGCAAACCGGCGTCCAGGCAGGTGGCTGACTCCCTACCGAGTTTCCGGGGCGCCTGATTGCCCGCGCGACCCAAGGTCGGACCGGCCGCGGAACTCACCCGTTGACATCCTCCGTCCCGCCGGCCCACTCTTGCCAGGTTAACTGATCCGCGACGTTTCCGCATGAGAAGGCCGATACGGCATCTGAAAGGTTCGGGCACCTGATGGTCGCGCCCCCCGGTCTGCGCGTCGCTGTCGCATCTCTGATGCAGGAGACGAACAGCTTTTCGCCGCTGCCCACGACGCTTGAGGTCTTCCGGTCCTACTACATCCATCGCGGCGACGACCTGTTCACCGGCTATGGTGACGCGAGGGTCGAGGTGCCCGCGATTTTGGCCGCCCTGCGTGCCGCGGGGCACGAGCCGGTGCCGATCATCGCTGCCTATGCGGCCGCCGCAGGGACGGTGACGCGCGATTGCTTCGATGCGCTGGTGGGCGAGATGGAGGATCGGCTGCGCGCCGCAGGGCCGGTCGATGCCCTGATCCTTGCCCTGCACGGGGCGCTGGTGGTCGAGGATCAGCCCGACGGCGACGGCGAGATCATCGCACGGATGCGCGCCATTCTGCCCGAGGGGGTGCCGATCGGCGTCAGCCTTGACCTGCACGCCCATGTCACGCCGCTGATGCTGCAGCCCGGCACCTTTCATGTGGGCTATCGGGAATATCCCCATATCGACATCTTCGAGACCGGCACGAGGGTCGCGGAGCTGATGATCGAAACACTGGCCGGGCGCCGCCGCCCCGTGATGACGCTGGCCAAGGCGCCGATGATCGTGCCCGCCGTCGTCGGCCGCACGACCGACGGCCCACTGGCCGAGGTCGCGGAAGCCGCGCGCGCCGCGGAACGGTCGGGCGAGGTGCTCCATGCCTCGATCTTTCCGGTGCAGCCGTGGATCGACGCGCCGGCTCTGGGCTTCGCGGCACTGGTCTGCGCCGATGGTGACCTGTCGGCCGCGCAGCGCGTCGCCGAGCATCTGTGCGCTATGGCCTGGGACCGGCGCAGCGCCTTCGATCTGGGGTTGGTGCCGCTGGACGAGGCTATAGCGGTCGGGTTGTCGAGCGAGGGCATGACGCTGGTGTCCGACACTGGCGATGCACCCACCGGGGGGTCGGCCGCCGACAGCGCGGCGGTGCTGCGGGCGCTGATCGCCGGGGGTGCGGCCGACAGCGGCCGGACAAGCCTGCTAACGCTCTGCGACGCCCCGGCTGCCACGGCCGCGCAGGCGGCGGGTGTCGGGGCGGAACTGACGGTGCCGCTGGGCCACAGTCTTTCGGCCGATGACGGGTCGCCGGTAACAGTGACCGCGCGGGTCGTCTCCCTGTCCGACGGGGTCTATGTATCGCGCGATGCCGGGGCAAAGGGGCTGCGGATCGGCATGGGGCCGACTGCTGTGCTTGCTATCGGGTCGATCCGGATTCTGGTGCGGTCGCTGCCGTCGATGGAATGGGATACAGGCATGTATCTCTCGCAGGGGCTGGACCCGGCGGTGGCTGCGCTGTGCTTCGTGAAATCACCATCGCATTTCCGCGCCTCCTTCGGGCCGCTGGCCGCGCGCATCCTGCTGGCCGACACGCCCGGGCCAACGCGGGCCGATGTGCGCGCCCTGCCCTATGCCCGCGTGACACGGCCGCTCTGGCCGCTGGACGATATCTGAGGCGGGGGGGCGCGGATGAAACTGACCATGGTGGCCAATCCACCCGACAGGGATCGGCTGCGCACATTGCGCCAGTTGGGGATCGCCGATGCGGTTCACTACGACATGGACGATTTGCCCGACGACCGCGCCGAGTTGGAATCGATCCGCGCGCTTTACGAGGCCGAAGGGCTGGCGCTGAAGATCGTCGAATCCGGCCCCGCGATCGACCGCATCGTTCTGGGCAAGGAGGGGTGGGATGCCCAGACCGAGCGCTACAAGCGCATCCTCGGCCACTTGGGCGCGCTGGGGGTCGAGGTGGTGGCGTGCAACTTCATGCCACAGGTTTCGGCCGATGCGATGGTCGTGCGCACCGCCTTCGACCGGCCAACCCGCGGCGGCGCGCTGACCAGCGCGTTCCGGCTGTCAGACGTGACGCCGGAAACCTTGCCGCATGACGAGGTGCCGATTCCGCGCGAACGGATGTGGGACAACCTCGAACGCTTCCTGCGTGCCGTCCTCCCGGCGGCAGAGGCCGCGGGCGTGCGGTTGGCCTTTCATCCCGACGACCCGCCGTTCCCGGAGCTTTGTGGGCTCCAACGCATCCTTGGTACACCCGACGATTTCGACCGGCTGCTGGCGATCTCGTCCAGCCCGGCGAATGCCATGACCTTCTGCATCGGTTGCTTCGCCGAGGGCGGGCATGACATCCCCGCGCTGATCCGCCGCTGGGAAGGGCGCATCGCCTTCGTGCATGTGCGCGACATCCGCGGCACGCCAGAGGATTTCGTCGAGACCTTCCCCGACGATGGGCAGACCGACATGGTGGCAGCCTTCGACGCGCTGGTAGAAACCGGCTTCGACGGCTATCTGCGCAGCGATCATGCCCCGCAACTGGCCATCGCCCGCGGCGGCCCGAACGACGGCTACGGGATCGAAGGGCATATCTTTGCCATTGGCTACCTGCGCGGACTGGCGCAGGCGGCGATGCACCGGTCCGCCGGCTAGGCCGGCAGCGACGCGGACGTTCACGAGGCGAAACGCACACCGATTGCGGGCAGCGGCTGGCGGCGGGCAAGCTGCACACTGCCGGCGCGGGACGCCGGTTTCGGCATGGAAGGGCACGAGCCTTGGCGCGCATCCTGCTAGGCGGCATCTCGCACGAAACCCACAGTTTTGTCGAGGAAATCACCCCGCTATCGGCCTTCACGGTGCATCGCGGCGCCGGTCTGCTGGCGCGGGCCGGCGACGGCTCGATGGTCGACGGGTTTCTTGAAGTCGCGGAACGCGAGGGCTGGGAGGTGCTGCCGGCCGCCTTCTGGCGCGCGACCCCTTCGGGCATCGTTGCCGATGCGGTGGTCGAGTCGTTTCTTGACGATCTGCTTCCGGTGGCTGCCGTGGCGGCGTCCGGCGGCCTCGACGCCGTATTCCTGGTGCTGCACGGCGCGATGGTCAGCGAAAGCTTTCCGGATGTGGAGGGCGAGATCCTCGCGCGGCTTCGCGCCGTACCGGGGCTGGCGCGGGTGCCTATCTTTGGCGCCTTCGACCTGCACGCCAATCTCAGCCAGCGGATGATCCGCCTCGCCGATGCGCTGGTCTCCTTCCGCGAGAACCCCCACACTGATGCCCGCGAAACCGCCGTCCGGGCCGCGGCGCTGCTGGGCCGCTGCCTTGCCACCGGGCAGATGCCGCACATGGTCGGACGCAATGCGGGCATCATCTGGGCACCCCCCGGAACCGGGACCGCGG
>JBJHCH010000133.1:0-9363 GCA_050485905.1 Paracoccaceae bacterium
CGGGCCGCGGCCAGCACTACGCGCTGGAGGTGAAGGGCGATTCGATGATCGAGGCCGGCATCAACGACGGCGACATCGTGGTGATCCGCGAACAGCAGACGGCCGAGAACGGCGATATCGTCGTGGCCCTGGTCGAGGGGCATGAGGCCACGCTGAAACGCTTTCGCCGCAAGGGCGGCATGATCGTGCTGGAGGCCGCGAACCCGGTTTATGAGCCGCGCATCCTGCCCGACCATCAGGTAAAGGTGCAGGGCCGGCTTGTCGGGCTGATCCGCAGCTACTGACCGCCTGCTGACAACCGCCCCCGGATGGCCTATTCGGTCGCCGCAAAGGGGGTGGCCCATGACCGGAACCGACCGACCCGATACCTACGATCCCGCAAGCGACGGGGCCGAAATGGCCTTTGACGCGCGCATGTCCTATACCGACTATCTCGGCCTCGATGCGATCCTGACCGCGCAGCACCCGGTCAGCGACGCCCATGACGAGATGCTGTTCATCATCCAGCACCAGACATCGGAGCTCTGGATGCGGCTTGCGCTCCACGAGCTTGACGCCGCCCGCCGGCTGATCGGTGCGGGCGACCTGCGCCCGGCCTTCAAGATCCTCGCCCGCATCGCCCGGATCTTCGAGCAGTTGAACAGCGCCTGGGACGTGCTGCGCACCATGACGCCCGCCGACTACACCACCTTTCGCGAAGCCCTCGGCCAGTCCTCGGGCTTCCAATCGGTGCAGTATCGGCTGATCGAATTTGCGGTCGGCAACCGCAATCCGGCGATGCTGCGCCCCCACGCCCATCGCCCCGACCTGACCGCGCGGCTGACCGAGGAACTCGCCCGCCCCTCGCTCTATGACGTGGCCATCGCCCGCCTCGCCGCCGCCGGCCTGGACGTGCCCGACCATGTGCTGAACCGCGATCTCTCGCGCCCCTGGACCGTCGATGCGGATGTGCAGGCAGCCTGGCGGCAGGTCTATGCCGATCCAAGCCGCCACTGGGAGCTTTACGAACTGGCCGAGAAGCTGGTGGATTTCGAGGATTACTTCCGCCGCTGGCGTTTCAACCACGTCACCACCGTAGAACGGGTGATCGGGCTGAAGCGCGGCACCGGCGGCACCTCGGGCGTGGCCTATCTGCGCCGCATGCTCGAAGTCGAATTGTTCCCCGAACTCTGGCGCCTGAGAACGGAACTTTAGTCACGCTGACAAGTTTCTCTGGCAGGAATCAGGGTGATGGCACATGATCGCCCTGTTTGGTCCGGGGGATCCTTGTGATGCGCTTTTTTGTCCTGTGCCTTTCACTCGTCACGCTTGCCGGCTGCATGCAGCCCTATGACGGGCCGATGGCCACCCGCGCCGCCACGCCCACCGTCACCCTGCCCGACCAGTCCTATGAAGCGCGCGCGGACGGCGCGCACCGCATCGCCGCCGTGCCGACCGACCGCGTTGACCCGCAATTCCAGCGTCAGGTCGTCGCCATCCGGACAGAGGAGGAGCCGGGCACCATCATCATCGACACCGCCGCGCGGCACCTGTTCTTCATCCTCGATGACCGCCACGCCATCCGCTACGGCATCGGCGTGGGCCGCGACGGCTTCGACTGGCAGGGCGTGGCAGAGGTGCGCGGCGTCGGCCGCTGGCCCACCTGGACCCCACCGCCAGAGATGATCCGCCGCCAGCCGGAACTGGCCCGTTGGGCCGAGGGCCAGCCGGGCGGCCCGTCGAACCCGTTGGGCGCCCGCGCGATCTATCTGACCGAGAATGGCATCGACCGCGGCTACCGCATCCACGGCACGCCGGAATGGCGTTCCATCGGCCAGGCAGCGTCGTCGGGCTGCATCCGGATGTTCAACCAGGATGTCATCGACCTGGCCGCGCGGGTCAGCCGCGGCGCCAAGGTCATCGTACAATAAGGAAATTTCCACAGCCGTTGCGCGATTGGGTGTTGCATCGCACGCCGCGGTTAGATCCCGTAAACTGTTGACAGCCGTCAACTTTCGGCCGATTCAGCCCCGCAACTCATCCCGCAGCACCCGCCCAGTCGTCCAGCAGCGCGGCCAGTTTCTGCCAGTCGGTGAACTCCACATCCTCGTCGCCCTGATGCTTCTGCCCCCGCTGCGATGCGATCCAGCGCATCGCCCAGTAGCGCAGGAAGTCATACTGCGAATAGCGCAGCGCGCCCGCGACATGCTCGACCCGCTTGGGCTTCCAGCCGCTGTCATCCCTGAACGCCTCCAGCACCGTCTCCAGCCCCTGCCAATCCTTCTCGTCCCGCCCCGCAGCGGACAGCGAGACCGACAGGAACAGGTTCGGCATCCGGTCCAGCGCGGCGGCATGGGTGCGGGCGAGCTCCACCAGCGGCGCCTGGTAGCGCCCGGCGTGGATCGACCCGGCCAGGATCGCCCCGTCATAGGCCGCCGGCACCAGCCCATCGGCATCCGCCGCACCCAGCACCTCGACACTGTGGCCACGCGCGATCAGGTGGTCGGCGGCGAAGCGCGCGACCTTGCGGGTCTGCCCCTCGGTCGTGGCATAGACGATCAGCAGTTTCATGGTGCCCCCCCTCGCTTCCAGCCGGCGCGACCACCCTGCCCCGGCGCGCGCCCGCGCGCCTTGCGCCAGATCAAGCGCTGCGCTGCACCGGCACGCCCATCCGCCGCGCCGCCCAGTCCCGCACCGCATCGCCGAAGGCGGTGAACAGCGGGCGCGAGACCGGGTCGTTCGCCGCGTTCCATTCCGGGTGCCACTGCACCGACAGGGTGAAGCCCGGCGCGCCCTCGACATGGATCGCCTCCGGCGTGCCGTCCGGCGCGTGGCCCTCGATCACGATGCGACGCCCGGCGGTGTCGATGCCCTGACCGTGGAGCGTGTTGGTCATCACCTCCTCGGCGCCGAACAGGCGATGGAACACCCCGCCGGCTGACAACCGCACCGGATGGCGCAGGGCGAACTTTTCCTCCAGCGTGCCGTCGGGGGGCATGCGGTGGTTCATGCGGCCCGGAAGATCGCGTATCTCGGGGTGAAGCGTGCCGCCAAGAGCGACGTTAACCTCTTGAAATCCCCTGCAAATTCCCAAAAAAGGCTGGCCGCGCTCGACACAGGCGCGCACCAGTGGCAGGGCGATGGCATCGCGGCCACGGTCAAAGGCGCCATGCGCCTCGGTCTCGGCCGCGCCGTATTCGCTGGGGTGCACGTTGGGCCGCCCGCCGGTCAGCAGAAACCCGTCGCAGGCGTCCAGCAGCTCGTTCACGGTGACGAAGCGGGGATCGGTCGGGATCAGCAGCGGCATGCAGCCCGCCACCTCTGCCACCGCCTGGCTATTCATCGTGCCGCCGGCATGGGCAGGATACTGGTCGTTTATCAGGTAGCTGTTCGAGATTATTCCGACGATCGGCCGGCCCATGCTCACACCTCAACACTGCACGCCCAGCATAGCCAGTCGGCCCGCAAGGGTGAAGGGGCCGCGTCAGAAACCCATCACCTTGCGCAGCATGTTCAGCGCAACCAGGGTGATGAAGACGGCAAATGCCCGTTTCAAGGGCACCGCGTCCAAAGCATGGGCCAGCCGCACGCCAAGGGGCGTGGTCACAAGGGTTGTCGCAATCACGACCGCAAAGGCCACGAGGTTGACCGCGCCGACGGTGAAGGGCGGCCGCCCCTCTGGCGCGACGGTGACGAGCAGGAACCCGATCACCGAGGGCACGGCGATCGCCAGCCCGAAGCCCGCCGCCGTGGCAACCGCGCGATGGATCGGCACGCCGTAGAGCATCATCGTGGGCACGCCGAACGACCCGCCGCCAATGCCCATCAGCACCGACAGAAACCCCATCACCGGCGACAGGACCGACCGCATGGCCAGCCCCGGCATGGTATCGGCGATGCGCCAGTGCGACCGGCCGAACAGCAGATAAAGCCCGACGCAAAGCGCCAGCAGCCCAAAGATCATCTGAAGCGTTTCCGAGCGCAGGCTGGCCGCCACCAGCACGCCGATCAGCGCCCCCAGCGCCAGCCCCGGTGTCCAGTCGCGCAGGATCGCCCAGTCCACCGCGCCGCGCCGGTGATGGGCCAGAACCGACCGGACCGAGGTGACGGCAATCGTGGCGAGCGAGGTGGCAAGGCAGATCTGCATGAGTTGCGCGCTGTCATAGCCGAGATAGCCGAAGGCATAAAAAAACGCGGGCACCAGCACGATGCCGCCCCCCACACCCAGCAGCCCGGCGATGACGCCGGCGATGGCGCCGATCACGACGAGCAGCGCAAGCATCTGGAACAGAAGGAAGGAATCGGGCATCGGGAACCTCGTCACGGGACGGGGGACCGATAGCGGGGATGGGCGGCGGGCGCCAGTGCCCCGGCGTCAGGCGTCAGGCGGCTTCCGCAGCCTCCTGCAGCGGCAACAGGGCGGCGTCCAGCACCTCCAGCCCCGCGCCGGGGCGGTTGGCGCGTTCCGACAGCACGCGGCGCCAGCCGCGCGCGCCGGGGCGGCCGGAAAACAGGCCCAGCATATGCCGCGTGACCGCCGAGAGCTTTCCGCCGCGCGCGAGGTGCCCGGCGATATAGGGCCGCATCGCCGCGACCGCGTCAAAAGCGTCGCCGCCCTGCGGGTCGCCCCAGATCCGCGCGTCGGCATCCAGCAGGATGGCGGCGGGGTCGTGATAGGCCGCGCGGCCGACCATCACACCGTCAAGGCCCCGGGCGAGGAACTGCTCCACCTGATCCAGGCTGGTGATGCCGCCGTTGATGGCGATCTGCAGATCGGGGAAGGCGCGCTTCATCGCCACGACAAGCGCGTGGTCGAGCGGCGGGATCTCCCGGTTCTCTTTCGGGCTGAGGCCCTGAAGCCAGGCCTTGCGGGCATGGACCGCGATGCGGCGCACGCCTGCTTTCTGCATAAATTCCAGAAACTTGGGAAGCACTTCTTCAGGTATCTGATCGTCCACCCCGATGCGGCATTTCACCGTCACCTCGACCGGGCCGGCAGCGGCGATCATGGCGGCCGCGCACTCCATCACGAGCGCGGGCTGCAGCATCAGCGCCGCGCCAAAGCAGCCCGACTGCACCCGGTCGGACGGGCAGCCGACGTTCAGGTTCACCTCATCATAGCCCCAATCGGCCCCGATCCGCGCGGCCTGCGCCAGAAGCGCCGGGTCGGACCCGCCGAGTTGCAGGGCAACGGGATGTTCGACGGCATCGAAACCAAGCAGCCGGTCACGGTCGCCGTGGATCACGGCGTTGGTGGTCACCATCTCAGTGTAGAGCAGCGCGCGGCGGCTGAGAAAGCGATGGAAGACCCGGCAATGCCGGTCGGTCCAGTCCATCATCGGGGCGACGCTTAGCCTCGACGCGCTGACAGTGCTGTCTTTGTTGTTTTCTGTCACTGCCTTGTCGCCCTGCTGCCTGTCCCGTTCCTGTCTCATGGAGTGCAGTTTCTTGCCCGCTGCTGGCAGCTTCTGCACCTCTTTCCTTGGTCAGAAGCCGCGATGTTGCGGTGACATGGGTAGCATCACCCGGCGCAGGCGCAAAGACCGCACCATTCTCTGGCAGAAGCGCAGGTGCCGGAGTTTGCGCGGGAGCCGCGCTCGGCGGATAGCACGGCGCGAATCCGACCGGCAACAGCCCACTGGATTCTTTTGAACCTGTGAGGTTCAGGGCGGATTAACCAGCGCCTGGGACGGTGCCCGCCGCGCACCTGGGCGATGGCGACCTCGCCCCGACTGCCCAGCTATGGGCGGAAGCCCTCAATCTCGCTGCACGCGTGCTGCGCGTTTTCCAGGAAGGCTGGATTGATCGTGACGCCCCATCCCGGCGCGTCCGTGACCTCGACGCATCCATCCGTCACCTCGTAGGGCCGCTCCAGGAACAGGTCATCGGCCCATTGCTGGCTGTAGGGGCCTTCGATGGAGTATTCCAGATACTTCCCGGCGTTCGGAATGGCCCGCAGCAGGTGCATGGAGCAGAGCGTGACCAGCCCGTGATTGGCGGAATGGGGGGTGCAGGGAAGGCCTGCCTGCTCTGCCAGTCGCGCCACCTGAAGCGTGCGGCAGATGCCGCCGAGATACAGGATGTCGGGCTGCACCACATCCACGACACGGGTTCCGATGATGGTGTTCCAGGCCGAGATCTCGCAGTCCTGCTCGCCCCCCGTGATGTCGATGGGCAGCGCCTCGCGGACCTGCCGGGTCCAGTCGAATTCCCAATAGGGGCAGGGTTCCTCATAGTGCGAGATGCCGTTGTCCATCAGGATGCGTCCCAGTTCGATGGCGCGGGCGGGCGAGAAGCCCGAGTTGCCGTCGACCAGCTTGTCGATCCCGTCGCCCAGCGCCTTGGCTACATGGGGGACGATGGCCTCGGACCGGCCGGGCCACTGGTCGACGTCGCGGCCGCATTCCTTGCCGACGCGCCACTTGAAGGCGGTGATGCCCGCCTCGTCCCTTAACCGGCACAGGCGCGCGGCCTCGTCCTCGGGGGTGATGTCGCGGCGCATGGAACTGCCGTAGATGCGCAGCCGTCCGGGGGTGCCGCCGATCAGCGCGGTGACGGGCTTGCCCTCCACCTTGCCCCGCAGATCCCAAAGCGCGGTGTCGAGGCCCCCGGTCGCACGCCGCAGATAGGCGCCGGGGAACTTGCACTCGCGCTCGCCGATCAGGTCGATCAGGTCGGCGAAGTCCAGCGCGTCGGTGCCCAGCGCGTGGGGGGCGACCTGGCGGTGCAGCACCTCGCAGGTGATGTCGGCGTTGTAGGTGGAGACCTGGCCCCAGCCTTCGACGCCGGTGTCGGTGGTCACGCGCACGAATCCGATCAGGCGGTTCGTGAAGGTCTCGATCCTTGCGATCTTCATCTGAGGTTCCCTTCGGCTGGGCGGCAGGTCACGACTTCGGGGCGTCGATGGCGTAGAGGTTCTGCCGGATATGGCGCGCGACGGGATGGCCATCGGCGATCAGCCATTCCTCGGTTTCGAAGAAGTGCTTGCCGCGCACGTCCCAGGAGCGGGTGATCCGGGCAGAGGTGCGGCAGGTCGCGCCAACCGGCACGCTGTCCACGTGCGTCACCTCGAACCCCGCCAGGATCACCGGCGCTGGCAGGTCGAGGTTGGCGAGCGCCTGTCCCATGGTCACACGGACGAGGCAGCCGGAGTGCACGAGGCCACGGTCGGAGAACAGGCTTTCTGTTTCATGGAAGTCGGCAAGGGAGTCGGCCACCATGTCGGGGGACAGCACCACCGCGTCGGTGCCGAGGGACAGGCCCACCGGCACCGTGCCACGCTGGATGGGGTGGCGCGGGCTGAGCGTGGGCAAGATCGGCAGGTCGGCGGGCGGGGCGGGTGCGATCCTGGCAAGTCCGATGCTGCCGTCCAGCACGACCTCGCCGATCTCGGCATGGCGGACGGACACGGGGCATGACAGGCCGGCCTCGTCCTCGGTGACCGGGCCGCGTTCTACCAGCAGGGGATCTCCGTTGTAGACCGGCCTGCGGAAGCGGACCGAGGCGCGGCCGCGGCGCAGCCAGTCCTCGCCCCAGCCCATGATCGCCAGCCGAGTCGCGTGACCATAGACAAAGACACCAGGCAGCAGCGCCGCGCGGAAACCCATGGCGCGCGCGGTCGCGTCCTCATGGCTCGTGCCGACGTAGCGTGGGCGCGGGTCAAGCCGCGCGGTGAGTGCAAGTCGTTCGGGCGGCAGTCTGGTCATGTTCCCGGCTCGGGCCGATCCGCCAGCGCGCCGCTTGCGAGGATTTCAGCAATCTCGGTTTCGGTCAGCGCCAGAACGTCGCGCAGGACATATTCGTTGCCTTCGCCATAGCTAGGTGCGGCGGTTCGGGCATGACCTTGTGCGGTTCGGGAATGGAAAGGCAGCCCTGGATGGTCGTGGCGGCCAGCGACGGGGTGGTCCAACTCCGCAAAGAAACCGCGCTCGCGAAGATAGTCCGACCGCGCCAGCTCGGGCGCAGTTTCGACGGCCGAGGCAGCAATACCATCGGACTGCAGACGGGCAGCCAGCGCATGACGGTCCTGACCGCGGGTCCATTGGTCGATCAAGGCATCGAGCGCGTCCTCGTTCGCCTTGCGCGCCGCAATCGTCAGGAAACGCGGGTCGGCGGCCAGTTCCTCGCCGCCAATCATCCGCGCAAGAGCCGACCACTCCGCGTCGGATCCCACCGACATCGCGATCCAGCTATCGTCGTCCGGGCCGGGATACGCATTGTGCGGCGCCCGGTCAGGCAGTCGGTTGCCATCGGGCGACACGTCGGTCCCGACAATGAGTTCCGGCCCGATGAACTGCATCGCGCCTTCGACCTGGGCCATCTCGATATGCTGCCCCTGGCCGGTCCGGTCGCGGTGATGCAGCGCCGTCATGATGGCAATGGCGGCGTTGAAGCCGCCGATTGGGTCCATGTAGGACGGGCCGGTGACCGTGGGCTGCCCCCCGGGATAGCCGATCATGGCCGACATCCCGGCCGCCATTTCCATCGTCGGCCCGAGGGCTGCATAGCCGGCGTCGGGACCAGTCAGGCCAAAGGCCGGCATCTCGATCACGATCAGGCCGGGTTGGTCCCGCGACAGGGTGGCATGATCGAGGCCCAGCCGTTGCAACAGACCGGGGCGGAAATTGCAGATCAGGACATCCGAGGTGGCAATCAGTCGCCGGACCACAGAGAATCCCAGCGGGTGCTTCAGGTCCACCACGAGCGACCGCTTGTTCACGTTCTGCGAGTTGAAGGTAAAGCACCGGTCCCACGGCCGATCCCCCGGATCGAGGTCGGGGTAGCTGACGGGGTTCGGCCGGTCACGGTTGGACCGCCAGGTGTTGGTGCGCGTCGGGCTTTCGACATGAAAGCTCTCGGCCCCGAACCACGTCAGAATACGCCCGGCCATGGGGCCTGCCCAGGCGGTCGTCAGCTCGACGACGCGGATTCCCTCAAGTGGCAGCATCGACCTTTTCCTGCGGTTCGCGGGCGGGCGTCAGGCCCATGCGGAAGGGGGGGCCGGGCAGCACGATATCCTCTCCCCCTACGGTGACCGTGCGCCAGTAGCCGCGGGCGTCCAGATGGCGGCTCTTGCGGAGTTCGCTGATCCGATAGGCACGGGCTGAGATGATGTTCATGCCTTGCAATTCGGCGACAAAGTCGTCCGGATCACGATCTGCCACCTTCTCCTGCACACGCGCGAAGAATGCTGGCCAGTGGTTCTGTCGATCATGCGCCTCGGCAAAGCGGGGATCGGTCAGGCAGTCGTCCAGACTCAGAGCGCGGCAAAGAGCTGCGAAGCGATTGGAATACACCCACAAGCAGACCCATGAGCCCCGGCACAAAACCTGCCCTGCCGGAATGTCCTGATCGCCCCTGCGGCGGTCGGTGCCGTTGTAGATC
>JBJHCH010000134.1:0-9160 GCA_050485905.1 Paracoccaceae bacterium
TTCCCATTACTAGTACCTAATCTCCTGTAGGTGGGGCACAGGATGGGGCACTTCGCAGGGAAGGTGCTGCTGTGGGTCTTTGAGAGGAAGTTCGTGGAGGGTGTTGGCTGGGGCGGTAGGATTCGAACCTACGGTACACGGTACCAAAAACCGTTGCCTTACCACTTGGCTACGCCCCAACTCGGCGCTGCTTTACCCAAGCAGGTCATGCGCCGCAAGGATAAAGTGGGCGGGCAGCCGCGGCAAATGTGCGGCGCTTTTCCTTGTGGCGAGGTCTTGGTATTGCGGGCTCGCGGCCTTGTGCAGGCAGCCATACGGGATCACTGGCAGGGGCAAAAGATGCGACTCGCAGGAATGATCTTGCGCAGGGGACTGATCTTCTCGTTGGTCTGGACCACGCTGGTCGGTTCCGATCCCGAGGGCTGGGCCTTCGGCGCGGTGGCGATCCCGGCGGCGGTCTGGCTCAGCCTCGCGCTGTTGCCGGATCGGGGCGGGCTGAGGCTCATGCCGCTGATTGCGATGCTCCCCGGCTTTATCACCCGTTCGGTTGCGGGCGGCGTCGACGTGGCGCGCCGGGCCTTCGACCCGCGCCTGCCGCTTCAGCCGGGTTGGCTGGTGCGGCCTGTAAAGCTTTCTGCCGGCGGGCGCGTCGCGCTGGGTGCGGAATTGTCGCTGATGCCCGGCACCCTCGTCGCAGGCAGCAGGGGAACCGAACTTCTGGTTCATGTGCTGGACGTAACCGAGGATCACGACGGCACCCTTGCGGCCGAGGAGACACGGTTTGCCGCAATCATGGGGCGCGACGACGCATGATGCGCCGTGATCAAAGCCATGCATTCCTTTCGCCTGCCCGCGGCGCCGACCCGCGCAATCAACCAATGACCGACTGCAGGAAGAAACGCGCCCATGGGTGACTGGCTGACCTTGGTTGCTCTTGCTGTCCTCGCCAATCTGGGCGCCGCGCTTTGGCGAATCTGGCGCGGGCCGGATGCTGCGGATCGCATGATGGCGGCGCAACTGGTGGGCACAGGTGGGGTTGCAATGGTCGTCCTGCTCGCAGCGGCCGAGGACTGGCGCGCGCTCGATGTTGCATTGGTGCTCGCCCTGCTTGCGGCATTTGCGGCCGTCGCCTTTGTGAAATCCGTCAGTGCGGATGCGGCGGGCGACCCGGAAGAGAACGACCCGCCCACACTGGAGGAAAAACAGTGATAATCGATGTCGCGACTTATGCGCTGACGGTGATCGGTTTGTTCTTCTTCACCGCTGGCACGTTGGGGATGATCCGGTTTCCCGACAGTTTCAGCCGGCTGCATGCACTGACCAAGGCGGATAACCTGGGGCTGGGCTTCATCATCCTTGGCGTTGCGCTTCAGGCCGAAACCTGGGTGCAGGTGGCAAAGCTGGCACTGATATGGGGGCTGGCGCTGCTGGCCGCAGGCACGATGGGGCAGTTGATCGCCCGCGCAGCACTGATCCGGCGCGGCTGATGGCGTTTGATCTAGCCCTCTGCGCGCTGACCGTCACCGTCGCTCTGGCGGCGGTTGGCGGGCGTGGCGCGTTTCGGGCGGTGATCTTCTTCATCGTCTACGGCGTGCTGGTCGCGACTGCGTGGCTGCGGCTCGGCGCGATTGATGTGGCGCTTGCCGAGGCGGCCATTGGTGCCGGACTGACGGGCGTTCTGCTGCTCGGCGCGTTTGCACGACTCCGCTTGTTGGGTACGCAGAAAGCTGACGACGTCGGACTCAACATTCCGGCGGCGATCGCTGCTGGCGGAGTGACCGGCGCGCTCGTCTGGGCGGTGCTGACCACTCCACAGGGCAACGGTCTGCAGGCCGAGGTGGCAGAGGTGCTGCCGCAGTCCGGGGTGGAAAACCCGGTTACTGCCGTCCTGCTGAATTTCCGCGCATGGGATACGCTGCTGGAAAGCATCGTTCTTCTGGCTGCACTCATCGCAGTCTGGGCATTGTCGCGCAACGCGGCATGGGGGCGTCCACCGGGCCTCATGCAACACGCGCGGCCAGACGGTGTGCTGGCCAGCTTCGGCCGTCTGTTGCCCCCGGTGGGCCTGCTGGTCGGCATTTACCTTGTGTGGGCGGGCGCCGCACAGCCCGGCGGTGCATTCCAGGGCGGCACGGTTCTTGCCGCCGTCGGCTTGCTGGCAGCGATGTCGGGTCTGCTGCAGGCGCCGCCAGTCACCTCCCGCGCGTTGCGCTTGGCCGTGATCATCGGCCCGGCGGTGTTCTTGGCAGTCGGCCTGTGGGGTCTTGGTGTCGGCGGCTTCCTTGAGCTTCCCGAAAACATTGCAAAGCCGCTCATCGTGGGGATCGAGATGGCGCTGACGCTGTCCATCGCTGTGACGCTGGGCCTGCTGATCCTCGGCCCGCCCCAGGGCAAGGAGGAAAGATGATGGCCCCAGACAGCCTTTACGCTCTGACGGGGGCGGCGGTCGTCGGACTGGGCCTTTACGGCCTGATCGCGCAGCACGGGCTACTGCGGCGCGTGCTGGCCTTCAATGTCACCGGGTCCGGGATCTTCCTGATCTTCGGCGGCATGGGTCAGGGTGACCCGGTGCCGCAGGCGCTGATCATCACGGGTATCGTCGTGGCGCTGGCGGCCACCGCGCTGGCAGTTGCCTTGATGATCGCCCACGCCAGTGCCGAAGCGATCGACGCACCACCCGAGGATGAAACGTGAGTGCCGAAACCGCGCTCATCGCCATTATCGCCCTGCCACTGATTGGCGCATTGGCGGCGGTGCTTTGGCCCGTGCGCGGGGCGGCGGTTGCCGCGGCCGTCGTGGTGCTCAGCGCGCTCAGCCTTGTGCGGCTGCTGGCCAGTATCGACGCCGTCACAGGTATCGACCTCGGCGGTTGGCAGGCGCCCTTGGGGATCACCCTGGCCGCCGATGGTCTCGCCCTTTCCTTCCTGGCGATGACACTGCTTGTCATGGCCGCCGTCGTGGCGCTTGGCCGGGCAGAGTTCACCCGCCCCCGCCCCCGCGCCGGCTTCTGGCCGCTGGCGTTGCTTCTTTGGGCGGCTCTCAATACAAGCTACGTCTCACGCGACCTCTTCAATCTCTATGTCGGGCTGGAACTGCTGACCCTCGCGGCAGTGGCGCTGGTAGCCCTTGGCGGATCGGCGGCCACGCTTGCCGCAGCCATGCGCTATCTGCTTTTCGCCCTCACCGGTTCGCTGCTTTACCTGCTGGGCGTCGTGCTGGTGTATGGCGCCCACGGCGCGCTGGATCTGGACCTGATCGCCGCAGGCGAGACACAACCCACTGACGCACTGGCGCTCGGGCTGATGACGGCGGGGCTGGCCGCCAAAACCGCGCTTTTTCCTCTGCACGCCTGGCTGCCACCCGCCCATGCCGGCGCCCCCGCCCCGGCCTCGGCCATGCTGTCGGCGCTGGTGCCCAAGGCGTCCTTTGTCATCCTGATCCGGCTGTGGTTCGAGGCGATGCCGGACGTTGCCGGACAGGGCGCGCTCGTCGTGCTGGCTGCGCTGGGTGCGGCGGCGGTTATTCACGGCAGCCTGATGGCGCTGCGACAGGACCGGCTGAAACTGATCGTCGCCTATTCGACAGTGGCGCAAATCGGCTACCTGTTCCTCGTCTTTCATCTGGCGGGGGGCACCGCATCGGCCGCGCCATGGTCCGCCGGCGCCTGGACTGGCGCCATGTTTCAGGCGCTCAGTCACGGGCTGGCCAAGGCAGCGATGTTCCTATGCGCCGGGGTCTGGATCTGGGCCGTCGGCGGGGACCAGTTGGAGCGATTGCGCGGGGTCGCGCGCGCGACGCCGATGACCACCTTCGCCTTCGGGCTGGCCGCGATCACACTGATGGGCCTGCCACCCTCGGGCGGGTTCACGGCGAAGTACCTGATGCTCACCGCCGCTTTCTCTGCCGGTCATCTGCTCTGGGCGGCGGTGCTGATCGGCGGCGGATTGCTCGCGGCGGCCTATCTTTATCGCCCCCTCGCCATCCTGTTCGCCCGGACGATGCCAGAGGTCACGCCGGTGCCCCGCGCCCTGCAACTCGTGCCGCTGCTGCTTGCGGGCGCGTCGATCCTGCTTGGCGTCTTCTCCGACGCAACCTATGCCCTTTTGCAACTCGGTCGGCCCGACGCCGCGACGGAGGGGTTATGACCGCCATCCTTCCGGTCGCGATACTGCTGACCTCGTTGCTCCCGGCGCTCGCCACCTTCTTCGTGCCGCAGGACAGCCATGCCCTGCGCAACGCACTCAACCTTGGCGGTGCCGCGCTGAAGCTGGTGCTGATCGTCGTGATGCTGAACGCGGTAGCCGGCGGTGCGGTCTACGAGGCGCGGATGAACCTTGCGCCAGGGCTCTACGTGCTGCTGCGGGTCGATGCGCTGGCGCTGCTGTTCATGACCCTGTCCGCGGTGCTGTGGTTCCTGACGACGATCTATGCCATAGCCTATTTCGGCCGAAAGCCGGAGCTGTCGCGCTTCTTTGGCTTCTTCAGTCTTTGCGTCTTTGCCACCACCGGGCTGGCGCTGTCGGGCTCGCTGATCTCGTTCTTCATCTTCTTCGAACTGCTCACGCTCTCCACCTGGCCGCTGGTGGCGCACAAGCAGGATACGAAGTCTCTGGCCGCCGGGCGCAGCTACCTGCTGTTCTCGCTGCCAGGAAGTGCCGCGCTGCTGGTGGCGATCATCTGGCTGGAAAGCGCCACCGGGCCGATCCTGTTCACCGAACCCGCCGACCTGTCGGTTCTGGACAATGCCAGCCTGCGCGCAATCTTCTTCTTGTTCGTCGCCGGGCTGGGGGTAAAGGCCGCCATCGTGCCGCTGCACGGATGGCTGCCCGGCGCGATGGCCGCCCCGGCCCCCGTTTCGGCCCTGCTGCACGCGGTCGCGGTGGTTAAGGCCAGCGCCTTCGGCATCGTGCGGGTGATCTACGATGTCTTCGGGATCTCCACTGTCGCAGAACTCGGCGTCGGTACACCGCTTGCCATCGTCGCTTCGGTCACGATCCTCTGGGGATCGCTGCGCGCCCTGCAGCAGGACGAGATCAAGAAGCGCCTCGCCTTTTCCACAGTCAGCCAGGTCTCCTACATCGTGCTGGGTGCCGCGCTGGCGGGGCCATATGCGCTCATCGGCGGGCTGGCGCATCTGGTGCATCAGGGGCTGATGAAGATCACGCTGTTCTTCTGCGCGGGCATCTACGACGAACGGAACGGCGTGAAGCGGATTGAGGGACTGAACGGCCTCGGCCCCCGGATGCCCGTCACATCGGTCTGCTTTACCCTCGGCGCGATGGGCATGATTGGCCTGCCGCCGCTGGCGGGATTCGTCAGCAAGTTCTACCTCGCCGTCGGCGGGCTGCAATCCGGAGCGCCGTGGGTGATCGCGGTGCTGGTGGGCTCCACCCTGCTCAACGCAGCCTATTTCCTGCCGCTGCTCTACCGTCTGTGGTTCATGGACCCGGCCGAGGATGCGTCGGGTGACGAGCGGGTGCCAGCCCTTGTCGGCCCGGCGGTGGTCACGGCACTGTCCTCGCTGGCGGTGGGCGTCTTTGCGGGCGCGGCGATCAGCCCATTGGGCTGGGCGACGTTGATCGTGGAACGGGGGTATCTGCGGTGACTTTCTGGACCGGGCCTGCGCTGCCGCTCCTTGCCCTCATCTGGCCCCTGATGCTGGGTGCGCTCTGCCCGCTGCCCGCAATGCGCCGCCACGCCCTGCGGCTTCTGCCGCTTGCGCCGCTGCCTGCCTTGGCGCTCGCCATCCTTTGTTACGCGGACACCACCACGGCGCCGCTGCTGCTGATGGGCGTCGTGCTGATCGGCGGGGCCGAGGCCATGCTTCTGCTGGCGATGACCGCGGTGCTGTGGACCGCGGCAGGCGTCTTCGCGCAGGGCATGGCGCGCGGGCCGAACGGCGCGGTCTTCGCCGGATTCTGGTGTCTGACGCTGGCCGGAAATCTCGGCGTCTTCCTCGCCGCCGATGTCGTCACCTTCTATGTCGCCTTCGCCGCCGTGTCGCTTGCCGCCTATGTGCTGGTCGTCCACGATCGCACCGAAAAGGCGCTGCATGCCGGGCGGGTCTACATCACGCTGGCGGTCCTGGGCGAGGCCTGCCTGCTCCTCGCTTTCACCATCGGGGTCGCTGCTGCCGACAGCCTGCTGATCGCAGATGTTCGGCTTGCCCTTGCCGATGCACCGCTGGGCGGTCTGGCGATCACGCTTCTGCTTGCCGGCTTCGGCCTGAAGGCGGGGATGATCCCGCTGCACCTGTGGCTGCCGCTCGCGCACCCCGCGGCGCCTGTCGCCGCCTCGGCCGTGCTGTCGGGGGCGATGGTGAAGGCCGGGCTGATCGGCCTGCTGCTCTTCCTGCCGCCCGGCGCTGGGGCCGAGGTCTTGCTGACGCTGGGGATTACGGGCGCTTTCGCGGCGGCGCTTTATGGCCTGACCCAGACGAACCCCAAGACGGTGCTGGCCTATTCGACCGTCAGCCAGATGGGCCTGATCCTGGCCCTTGTCGGCGCGGGCGGTGGGGCGGCTGCCGCCTACTACGCCGCCCATCACGGGCTGGCCAAGGGCGCGCTGTTCCTGTCGGTCGGGCTGGCGATGGCCTGCGGCGGGCGCTGGCGGTGGGTCGCGGTGGCCCTGGCGGGGGTGATTGCCCTGTCGGTGGCGGGTGCACCGCTGACAGGCGGCGCGCTGGTCAAGGCGGCAGCGAAGCCCGCCCTGCCCGGCTGGGCGGCGCTGGCGATGACGCTCTCGGCCTTCACCACGACGCTGATCCTGCTGCACTTCCTGCGCCGGCTGATGCAAACCGACGCCGGCACCGCCGCGCCGCGCCTGCACGCCCTGCTGCCCCCGGTGGCGCTGGGACTTGGCGCGCTGGTCTGGCCCTGGCTGCTCTGGTCCGAATGGGCCGGCCTGCCCGCCGACTACCCGTTCCGCATGGGAACCCTGATCGACTCCTCATGGCCGATTGCCGCCGCGCTGGCGCTCGCCATCGGCTGGCGGTTGCTGCCCACCCGCCTGCCCGACGCGCCCGAGGGCGATCTGATCGTGCCGATCCTGCGCCTGCCGCTGCCAAGACTGCGACTGCCAGAGCCGCCGCCCCTGCCGAAATTCTCGCTCAAACAGGTCACAAGTCCTGCGGAACGGCTGGAGGCCGCATTGCACCGCTGGCCCGTCGCCGCGCTGGCGATCCTGCTATTGGGGGCGGCGCTGGTGCTGGCCTGACGGCTCAGCCCAGCTTCACCAGCGCGTGCCGCTTGCGCCCGGCACTCAGCTTCACCGGCTGCGCCAGGCGCGCGGCGTCCAGCATCAGCCCGGCATCCGACAGGTCGACATCGTCGAGTTTCGCACCACCGCCCTCGATCAGTCGCCGCGCCTCCTTGCCCGACTTCGCCAGCCCCGCGCGCACGAACAGCTGTGCGATGGACACGCCCCCGGCCACCTCGTCCGCCGCAAGCGTCAGCGTCGGCAGATCCTCGCCCGCGCCGCCCTTCTCGAACACCTCGCGCGCCGTCGCCTCGGCCGCCGCCGCCGCCTCGACCCCGTGCAGAAGGCCCGTCACCTCGTTTGCAAGGATCACCTTCGCCGCGTTGATCTCCGCCCCACCCAGCGCGCCCAGCCGGTCGCATTCCTCCACCGGTAGTTCGGTATAGAGCTTCAGGAAGCGGCCCACATCGGCATCGGTCGTGTTGCGCCAGAACTGCCAGAACTCATAGGGCGACAGCATCTCCGCCGACAGCCAGACCGCGCCGCCCGCCGACTTGCCCATCTTGCGCCCGTCGGATGTGGTCAGCAGGGGGCTGGTCAGCCCCCAGATCTCTGCGTCCAGCACCCGGCGCGTCAGGTCGATGCCGTTGACGATATTGCCCCACTGGTCCGACCCGCCCATCTGCAGCCGGCAGCCATAGCGGCGGTACAGCTCCAGAAAGTCATAGGCCTGCAGGATCATGTAGTTGAATTCCAGGAAGCTCAGGCTCTGCTCCCGGTCCAGCCGCGATTTCACGCTCTCGAAGCTCAGCATCCGGTTCACGCTGAAATGCCGCCCGATGTCGCGCAGGAAATCGAGGTAGTTCAGATGATCCAGCCATTCGGCATTGTTCAGCATCATCGCATCGGTCGGCCCGTCGCCATAGGCCAGATAGCGGTCGAACACCTGCTGCATGCCGGCGATGTTCTCGTCGATCTGCGCGGGCGTCAGCAGCGGGCGTTCCTCGGCCCGGAAGCTGGGATCGCCTACCTTGGTCGTCCCGCCGCCCATCAGCGTGATCGGCTTGTGGCCCGTGCGCTGCAGCCAGCGCAGCATCATCACGTTCAGCAGGTGGCCGACATGCAGCGACTTCGCGGTCGCATCATAGCCGATATAGGCCGGCACCACGCCCTGGCTCAGCGCCTCGTCCAGACCCTGATAATCGGTGCAGTCGGCCAGATAGCCCCGCTCCATCATCACGGCCATGAAATCGGATTTCGGACGGTAGGTCATGCAACGCTCTTTCCTGTCGGCGCCGCCGTCTATATCGATGGGGACAAACGAGGGAAAGGCCATGTTCGATCAGGGGCCGGTCTGGGCGCTGGGAACCATGTCGGGCACGTCCCTTGACGGGGTGGATGCGGCGCTCGTGCAGACCGACGGCACGCGGATTCTCGGCTTCGGGCGCAGCAGCTACCGCCCCTATTCCGAGGGAGAGGCGGCAACGATCCGCGCCGCCCTCGGCCGCTGGCCGGGCGAGGACGGGGTGGCCGCCGCCACCGCTGTGGTCGAGGCCGCGCACCTGGCGGTGGTGAAGAGGCTCGACGGCGCCGATCTCATCGGCTTTCACGGCCAGACCCTTGCGCATGAACCCGGCGGCCGCGGCACCCATCAGGCCGGCGACGGCGCGCGGATCGCACAGGCCACCGGCCTGCCGGTCGCCTGGGATTTCCGCAGCGCCGATGTCGCTGCGGGCGGTCAGGGCGCGCCGCTTGCGCCCTTCTTCCACCATGCCTGCGCCCGCCATGTCGGTGCCGATGCGCCGCTGGTGTTCCTGAACCTCGGCGGTGTGGCGAATGTCACCTGGGTCGATCCGGCGGCGGACGCGCCAGAGGCGCCGGGCGCGCTGCTGGCCTTCGACACCGGGCCGGCGAATGCGCCCCTGAACGACCTGATGCTGGCCCGGCTCGGCACCCTGCGGGA
>JBJHCH010000135.1:0-9009 GCA_050485905.1 Paracoccaceae bacterium
CCCTTCGTCAGCTACGGCGGGTCGTCGCTGATTGCGGGCGGAATACTCATCGGGATGATCCTGGCCTTCACGCGGACTCGCCCGCAGGGAGAGATTGGGGATATTCTGTTGAAGCGGGGGCGGTGATGGCGCGTCTTCTGCTTATCGCGGCGGGTGGGACTGGCGGGCATATGTTCCCGGCGCAGGCGCTGGCCGAGGCAATGGTGCGGCGTGGCTGGCGGGTCAAGCTGTCGACCGACGCCCGCGGAGCGCGCTATTCAGGTGGTTTCCCGGCGATGGTCAAGGTCGAACAACTGGCGAGCGCAACATTTGCCCGTGGCGGGGTGCTCTCGAAGCTGGTGGTGCCGCTGCGCATCGCGGGCGGCCTAGTCGCCGCGCTCTGGGGCTTTCTGCGCGACCGACCAGCGGTGGTGGTTGGCTTTGGTGGCTACCCGACCATCCCGGCGCTTTCCGCCTCGGTTGTGCTGCGCGTTCCGCGGATGATCCACGAACAGAATGGCGTGCCGGGGCAGGTCAACCGCATCTTTGCGCGGCGCGTCGCCGTCGTCGCCTGCGGCAGTTGGCCAACCGAACTACCGGATGGCGCCCGGTCGGAGCCGGTGGGCAACCCGGTTCGTGCTGCGGTGATGGAGCGCGCGGGTGCGCCCTACATACCTCCCGGTGAATATCCGATGAGCCTTGTGGTGATTGGCGGCAGCCAGGGCGCGCGGGTTCTCTCGGACGTGGTGCCGGCAGCGGTTGCGGCACTCCCTGAATCGCTGCGTGCAAACCTGCGCGTCGCCCATCAGGCACGGGAGGAGGACATCGAGCGCGTGATCGCCGCCTATGACGAGGCCGGGATCGCTGCCGAAGTTGCGCCCTTTTTCCGAGATATTCCGCGCCGTCTTTCCGAGGCGCAGCTTGTCATCAGCCGTGCTGGCGCCTCATCGGTGGCGGATATAGCTATCATCGGGCGCCCGTCAATCCTTGTGCCCTTTGCCGCCGCCACGGGTGACCATCAAACTGCAAATGCGCGCGGGCTGGTAGATGCGGGCGCCGCAATTCTTATCCCCGAGTCGGCGCTTGACGCCAGCAAGCTGGGCGGGCAGATCGCTGTCGTCCTAGAAAATCCGGACGGAGCCGTGCAGATGGCGCGCAATGCCCTGCGCCATGGTAGACCCGATGCCACCGAACGCCTAGTGGCCCTTGTCGAGGCGCTTGCAGAAGGAAAGGTGCCATGATGGCAGCCACCAAGCTTCCCGGTCAGATGGGGCCGATCCACTTCGTCGGTATCGGCGGGATCGGTATGTCGGGCATCGCCGAGGTACTGATGACGCTCGGCTACCGCGTCCAGGGATCGGATCTGAAGGCGAGCAAAATCACTGAACGGCTGGCTGATCTTGGCGCGCAAGTCTTCATCGGTCAGACCGCCCAGAACATCGGAGAGGCAGAGGTGGTCGTCGTCTCTTCGGCGATCAAGAAGGGCAACCCGGAATTGGAGGAGGCCCGTCTGCGCGGCCTGCCGGTGGTGCGCCGGGCCGAGATGCTGGCGGAACTCATGCGATTGCGTTCCAACATCGCGGTCGCGGGCACGCACGGAAAGACGACAACCACCACGATGGTCGCCACGCTGTTGGATCGCGGCGGCTTTGATCCCACCGTCATCAACGGGGGGATCATCCACGCCTACGGCTCAAACGCCCGCGCCGGCGCGGGCGAATGGATGGTGGTCGAGGCGGACGAGAGCGATGGCAGCTTCAACCGTCTGCCCGCGACCATTGCCATCGTCACCAACATCGACCCCGAGCATATGGAACACTGGGGTAGCTTTGACGCGCTGCGAAAGGGCTTCTACGACTTCGTCTCGAATATCCCGTTCTACGGCGTGGCCGTCTGCTGCACCGACCATGCCGAGGTGCAGTCGCTTGTAGGCCGTATCACCGACCGTCGGGTGATCACGTTCGGCTTCAACGCTCAGGCCGACGTGCGCGCGATCAACCTGCGGTATGAGGGCGGCGTGGCGCATTTTGATGTTGCATTGCAGGCTGAGGAGCAGGTGATCGAGGGCTGCACCCTGCCGATGCCTGGTGATCACAACGTGTCGAACGCGCTGGCGGCCGTGGCCGTTGCCCGGCACCTTGGCATGAAGCGCGAGGAGATCCGCGCGGCGCTTGCGGCATTCGCCGGGGTCAACCGCCGTTTCACCAAGGTGGGCGAAGTGAACGGCGTGACGATCATCGATGACTACGGCCACCATCCGGTCGAGATCGCCGCGGTACTCAAGGCGGCGCGGCAATCGCTTGGCAGTTCGGGCGGGCGGATCATCGCGGTGCATCAGCCGCACCGCTACAGTCGGCTGTCCAGCCTGTTCGAGGACTTCTGTACCTGTTTCAACGAGGCCGATGTGGTCGCCATAGCTGAGGTCTATTCGGCGGGCGAAGACCCGATACCGGGCGCGAGCCGCGACGACCTCGTATCCGGTCTGATCGCACACGGCCACCGCCACGCCCGTGCCATCGTGTCCGAGGATGATCTGGAGCGGCTGGTCCGAGAGCAGGGGCGGCGGGGTGATATGGTGATCTGCCTGGGCGCCGGCACGATCTCCACCTGGGCCGGTGGCCTGCCGGACCGCCTGATGGTGGAAAGGAAGATCGCGTGACCGCCGCGCTGACGCTTGCCTGTCTCTGGGCCGTGGTTGCCGGGGTGGCAGGCATGATGCCGCAACGCTTCCACTGGCCGGCAGCCTTTGCCCTGATCGTCACCGGTATCCCGATGGTGGGCTATGTCACCTGGACGCATGGCGGGCTTGTCGGCCTTCTGGTGCTGGCGGGGGGCGCGTCGATGCTGCGCTGGCCGATCATCCGTCTGTTCGGATGGGCGACGCGCCCGCTGCGCCAGCGACGAGGGCCGTGATCTTTGGCCTGATCCTTTGGCCGATCGTCTGCTTTGCCATCGGTGGTGCTGGTGCATACATGCTCGGTCGCGGCGGCTGGAGACGCATTGGCTGGGCACTGGCCGCGCTTTTGGTCTTGGGCGCAGTTGGTCTTGTCGCCGCAGGCCGCGGCGCGCAGGGGATGGAGGGATTGGGCTATGTGGCGCTCGCCCTGTTCTTTCTGGCGCCGGGCGCGGCCGGTGCGCTGACCGGCCTGACGATTGGCTTGAGGCGATTCCAAAGGGAGCATATGCGATGACGGCCGGGATGCAGGCGACCGATCTGCCCGATGTGCGCGGGCAACTGATCCGGGGCAAGGCGCTCTCCGACCTGACCTGGCTACGGGTCGGCGGTCCGGCCGACTGGCTTTTCCAGCCTGCGGACGAGGCCGATCTGGCCGGGTTCCTCGCTGCGCTCGATCCCGCGATCCCGGTGTTTCCGATGGGTGTCGGTAGCAACCTGATCGTCCGCGATGGGGGATTGCGGGCGGTTGTGGTCCGGCTGGGGCGGGCCTTTGCCGGTATCGAAATCGCGGATGGCCGCGTAACGGCAGGTGCTGCCGCGTTGGATGCCTATGTCGCGCGCAAGTCGGCAGAGGCGGGGCTGGATCTGACCTTTCTGCGCACCATTCCCGGCGCGATCGGCGGTGCTGTGAGGATGAACGCGGGCTGCTATGGTACCTATACGGCTGATCATCTGACAGCAGTGCGCGTCGTCAACCGAGATGGGCTGGCTATGGACCTGTCGGCCGGGGATCTAAACCTGCGCTATCGCGCGTCGGACGTGCCGGAGGGATGGGTGATCGTCAGCGCGACCTTCGCGCCGCCACCCGGAGATCCGGCCAACCTCGTGGCGCGCATGGAAGAACAACTGGCCAGGCGCGACGCGACGCAGCCGGTAAAGGAGCGCAGCGCTGGATCGACCTTCCGCAATCCGGCGGGTTTCAGTTCCACCGGCCGCGCGGATGATGTGCACGATCTGAAGGCGTGGAAGCTGATTGACGACGCCGGTTTGCGCGGCTTCCGAATGGGCCGCGCGCAGATGTCAGAGAAGCACCCCAACTTCATGATCAATGCCGGTGGTGCAACGGCAGAGGATCTGGAGGGTCTCGGCGAGGAGGTCAGAATAAGGGTTTTCGAGTCGACGGGAATCACGCTAGAATGGGAAATCATGCGGGTCGGCGAAACCCGCGGATAATAACGATAAACGGGCCGGACAAGGCCCGAGAGGCACGAGGGCGGTATGTCGAGCAGGCAACCCCCCAAAGTGGCGGTATTGATGGGCGGCCCCTCGGCTGAGCGCGAGGTGTCGTTGTCGTCAGGGCGCATGTGCGCAGCCGCGCTGCGGGAAGCGGGCTACGAGGTGGTCGAGGTCGATGCCGGCCGCGACCTTCCGGACGTATTACACAAGCACAATCCGGAGGTTGTCTTCAATGCGCTGCACGGTCGCTGGGGCGAAGATGGCTGCGTGCAGGGCGTGCTGGAGTGGTTGTGCATCCCCTACACCCATTCCGGCGTGCTCTCATCGGCCCTCGCGATGGACAAGCAGCGGTCGAAGGACGCGTTCCGCGCTGCGGGTCTGCCGGTTGTTGAAAGTGTTATTGCCCCGGCCGCCGATGTGCGTGCGCGCCATGTCATGCCGCCCCCCTACGTCGTCAAGCCGAATAGCGAGGGCTCGTCCGTTGGCGTCTACATCGTGCATGATGGCGCAAACTCCCCGCCGCAACTTGGCCCCGAAATGCCGGATCAGGTGATGGTGGAGGCCTATGTGCCCGGCCGCGAGTTGACCACGACTGTCATGGGTGACCGCGCGCTTGGCGTCACCGATATCCTGACCGACGGATGGTACGACTATCATGCCAAGTACAGCCCTGGCGGATCGCGGCATGTCATTCCCGCCGATGTGCCGGACGAAATCACGACCGCCTGCCTGGACTATGCTCTGCGTGCCCACCACGCCATCGGATGCCGCGGCCTCAGCCGGACGGATTTTCGCTGGGACGAAGCGCGCGGGCTGGATGGCTTGATCCTGCTGGAGCTCAACACCCAGCCGGGGATGACGCCCACGTCGTTGTCGCCTGAACAGGCCGCCTATGCCGGCATTTCGTTCCCAGAACTGTGTCGCTGGATGGTGGAGGACGCGTCATGCAATCGCTAGGGGGACTGCGCCGCGACCCTGCGCCCAGCCGGATTGCCTACAGGCTGCACCGGCTTTGGCTTACCCCCCTGTTTCGCGCTGTGCTGCGGGTCGGTCTTCCGGCCTTTGCCGTCGTATTCGCCATTGGCGCCTTCCTGGGTGATGAGGCTCGCAGGGCTGCTATTGCCGACTCCTTCGAAGAAATGCGCCGCCAGATCAGCGAAAGGCCAGAGTTCACGGTGACCGAACTGGCGGTGATAGGAGCATCTGATCCGCTGTCCGAGACGATCCGCTCAGGGCTCGGGGTAACGCTTCCGGTCAACTCCTTCGGGCTCGATCTTGAGGCGATGCGCCGCACGGTCGAAACGCTTGATTCGGTTGCGCGCGCCGAAGTTCGTCTGCGCACGTCGGGCGTGCTGGAAGTGCGCGTGACCCAGCGCACTCCGGTAGCGCTGTGGCGGTCCGCCGATGGGCTGGCGCTGATCGACTCGGCCGGGATGCGAGCGGGCTGGGCCGACGCGCGCGCCCTCTATCCCGACCTGCCCCTCATCGCGGGGCAGGGTGCTGACCTGCAGGTTGGTGAGGCGCTGATGCTGATGGCTGCTGCCGAGCCGCTGGCTGAGCGGATCCGCGGACTCGTTCGCGTTGGCGAACGGCGCTGGGATCTGGTGCTCGACCGCGACCAGCGCATCCTGCTGCCCGAGCGCGACGCGCTTCGCGCGCTCGAGCGGACCGTTGCAATGCACATGGCGCAGGATCTCTTGGAACGGGACGTCAGCGTCATCGACCTGAGACTGGAGCGTCGCCCGACGCTGCGCATGGCGCCCGATGCCATGGCTGAATGGCATCGGGTGCGGGGCCTGGCCGTTGCGCAAGGGGAAGACAGACGATGATCGATCTTTACCAGTCCCAAAGGCTGATGCGGAACATGCGCCGGGCGGCCATGCAGCGCGGGGTGATCGCGATCCTGGACATCGGCACGTCCAAGATCGCCTGTCTTGTGCTGCGTTTCGATGGGCCGGAAACGGGTCGTGAGGGCGACGGCGTGGGGCCGATGGCGGGCCAGTCCTCTTTTCGGGTAATCGGTGCTGCGACGACGCGGTCGCGCGGGGTACGGTTCGGCGAGATCGATGCCATGGCCGAGACCGAACGCGCGATCCGTACCGCGGTGCAGGCGGCGCAGAAAATGGCACAGGTGCGCGTTGATCACGTCATTACCTGCTTCGCCGGTGCGCGGCCGCGCAGCTACGGTCTCGCGGGCGAGGTCGAACTGACAGGCGGCGCCGTCTCCGAACAGGACGTGGCCCGCGCGCTGGCCGCCTGCGACGTGCCAGACATCGGCGAGGGGCGAGAGGTTCTGCACGCTCAGCCGGTGAACTTCGCGCTCGATCATCGCTCCGGCCTCGGCGATCCACGCGGACAGATCGGAAACCGGCTGGCCTGCGACCTTCATCTGCTTACGGTCGAGGCGGCGGTTATCCGCAACATCTTGGCCTGCATCCGACGCTGTGACCTCGATCTCGCGGGGCTGGCGTCTTCGGCCTATGTCTCGGGTATTGCAAGCCTTGTGGAGGACGAACAGGAACTCGGTGCTGCATGTATCGACCTTGGTGGCGGGGCGACCGGGATTTCGATCTTCATCAAGAAGCACATGATCTACGCCGACAGTGTTCGGCTTGGCGGCGATCATGTCACTTCAGACATCGCCAAGGGCTTGCTGGTGCCAACAGCGACCGCTGAACGGATCAAGACGTTCTACGGCGGTGTCGTCGCCACCGGGATGGACGACCGTGAGATGATCGAGATCGGTGGCGATTCGGGCGATTGGGAGAAGGATCGGCGCACCGTCAGTCGTGCCGAACTGATCGGCATCATGCGCCCGCGCGTTGAGGAGGTTCTGGAGGAGGTGCGTGCCCGGCTAGATGCGGCCGGGTTCGAGCATCTGCCGAGCCAACAGATCGTGCTGACCGGCGGCGGCAGCCAGATCCCGGGCCTTGACGGGCTGGCCGCGCGCATCCTTGGCCAGCAGGTGCGCCTCGGGCGACCGCTGCGTGTTCAGGGCTTGCCGCAAGCCGCGACAGGGCCTGCATTTTCCAGCGCCGTGGGGCTCTGTCTTTTTGCGGCACATCCGCAAGATGAATGGTGGGATTTCGACATCCCGAATGGCCGTTTGCCGGCGCGATCGCTGCGCCGCGCGGTCAAATGGTTCCGTGACAACTGGTGACCGCAAGATGCAGAGTATGGCAGCGAAATACCGCCGAGCTTCAGCATTCGAGGCCCATATTTTGTGTTGACGCATTGTTTTCTTCGTGACCGCAGCAACACGACGCTGTAAGATCGCAATGGGAAAAGGCTAACGGCGCTTAAAGCGGCGAGGCCGGGGGCAGCAAAGGACAGGCGGACAGCAATGGCACTCAATCTCATCATGCACGAGCAGGACGAGCTGAAGCCCCGGATCACGGTCTTCGGCGTTGGTGGCGCGGGCGGCAACGCCGTCAACAACATGATCGAACAGCAACTCGAAGGCGTCGAGTTTGTCGTCGCGAACACTGACTCGCAGGCTCTGCAGCAAAGCCGGGCGACCAACAAGATTCAGATGGGCGTGAAGGTGACCGAGGGGCTGGGCGCCGGCGCGCGCCCCGCCGTCGGCGCCGCCGCGGCCGAGGAAACGATCGAGACGATCGTGGATCATCTGGCTGGCGCGCACATGTGCTTCATCACCGCCGGCATGGGCGGCGGTACGGGGACGGGCGCCGCCCCGATCATCGCCCAGGCGGCCCGCGAACTGGGTGTGTTGACCGTTGGTGTGGTCACCAAGCCATTCCAGTTCGAGGGGTCCAAGCGCATGCGCCAGGCCGAGGACGGGGTCGAGGCGTTGCAGAAGGTGGTTGATACTCTCATCATCATTCCCAATCAGAACCTGTTCCGACTCGCGAACGAAAAGACCACGTTCACCGAAGCCTTCGCCATGGCCGACGATGTGCTCTACCAGGGTGTGAAGGGTGTGACTGATCTGATGGTGCGGCCTGGCCTCATCAACCTCGACTTTGCTGATGTGCGTGCGGTGATGGATGAGATGGGCAAGGCGATGATGGGCACGGGGGAGGCTGAGGGCGACGACCGCGCGATCCATGCCGCCGAGAAGGCAATTGCCAATCCGCTGCTGGACGAGATCAGCCTGAACGGCGCCAAGGGCGTGCTGATCAACATTACCGGCGGCTATGACATGACGCTGTTCGAACTGGACGAGGCGGCGAACATCATCCGCGAAAAGGTTGACGCGGATGCCAACATCATTGTCGGCTCCACGCTCGATCCGTCGATGGAGGGCAGCCTGCGGGTGTCGGTTGTTGCTACAGGGATCGACGTGGCTGTGAAGGCGTCGGAAATCCCGGCGCCGCGTCGCAGGCTGGCAGAGCCGCTGACAGCTCCCGCTGCTGCGGCCCAAGCTGCCAGTGCGGCGCCTGCACCGCGTCTTGAACCGGCAGAAAAGCAGCCAGCCTTGTTCCATGGGGATACTGGCATCTCCGATGAGCCGACCTTCACAACGCAGCCCGACAGCCATGTTGATGATGGTCTGCCCGCGCCGGCATACGCCCCGCAGCCGCAGGCGCGGCCCGTCGCCGCTCCGGCACGGGCCCAGGCCGCCGCTGACCCTTCGCAGGATGCGGCCGCGTTCGTCGCCCCCCGCGCGCCTGGAACCCCAACGCCAGAGGTGATGGACCGACTGCGCGCCGCCGTGGCCAAGGCGCCGCCGCGTGCAACCGCAGCGGCCAGCAGCGTTCCCGCGCCGAACCCTGCAGCAGGTCAACCCACGGAAAGGTCGCGGTTTGCGATCAATTCGCTGATCAACCGCATGACCGGGCAGGCGGGCGACGGTGCGCAACGGGCGCCGCAGCAACCGCCGCGTCAGCAGCCGCAGGTGACCGGATACGAAGAGGATCATACCAGCGATCCTGAGG
>JBJHCH010000136.1:0-9003 GCA_050485905.1 Paracoccaceae bacterium
CCCCGCGCATCGGTTATCCTGCGCGTCTTTGCCATCAAGGATGCCCCGATGACCGACCAGACCCCCCTTCCCGCCGCCGCCACCCAGATCGCCCTCGTCCCCCTGCCCCTGATCGCCGAGGATCTGCTGCCCCGCGACCGCCTCGCGCTCGATCCCGTTTCGCTGACCGAACTGGAACATTCGATCCTGACAGAGGGGCTGCGCCAGCCCATCGAGCTGTGCGAACTGGCCCAGCCCGACGACGCCGGCCGCCGCTATGGCCTGATCTCGGGCATGCGCCGGCTCACCGTCTTTCGCCGCAACCACGGCTCCGATGCGCGCTTCGACGCCATCCCCGCCTTCATCCGCCAGCCGCGCGACGTGGCCGACGCCATGGCCCAGATGGTGGCGGAGAATGAGATCCGCGCCCAGATCAGCCCCTGGGAAAAGGGCCGCATCGTGATGCAGGCCTGGCTGGGCGACCATTTCGAGACACTGGATGCCGCCGTGGACGGCCTCTTTCGCAACGTGGACCGGCAGCGCCGCTCCCGCATCCGCGCGATTGCCGAGGTCGTTGACGTGCTGGACGGCTACCTCGACGCCCCCGAAACCCTGTCGCAGGCGCGGCTCCTGCGCCTCTCCGGCGCCATCCGCGACGGCTTCGGCCCGCTGATGGAGGCAGCACTCCAACAATCCCATGCGAAGAATATCGAGGATCAGTGGCGCCTGCTGGAACCGATTGTGGCCGAGGCAGAGGCCGACAACCGCGCCGCCCCCAGCGCCGACCCGGCGGCGAGGCTGGAGACTCGCCCCGGCCGCCCCCGCCGCATGGTGCAGGTCCGCCCCCGCCTGACCATCCGCCGCGAACTGGCGGCAGAGGGCTGGACGCTCCGCTTCACCGGCCCCGACGCGACCGGGTTGTTGATGGAGGACATCATGGACTACGTCGAACTGAACTACGGCCGCGAGGAATAGCGGCGACCGCCCCGCCCCGGTCGGAACTGGCCGGGGTGGGGCGGGGCAGAAAACTATTAACACTTCTCAAAAGATGTTATATCTCGTGCCACCGCATCTCAATTGAGGCAGGGCGATGAGAAGTCTGAAGAAAGCGATCATGGCTGAAGTTGAGAAACTGCCTGATAAATTTTTGCACGAAGCAATCAAGAAAAAGCTCACTGAACAAGGGATTGAAGATGAGAATCTACAAGAGACCATCGCCAATCATGTATTGTCCGAGAGGGAAGAACACTTCACTTGGCAAGATGAGAGCAAAGAACAGGATAGAGATATTGTTATTGAGTTCACCGATCAAGACAAAGAGAACTTAACTGAATCACTTGAAAATTTCCTTAATCACAGCTTGCCTAAAGTGATTGCAGACACAATAAATTTTACCGGCAAGGCTATCATAGAGGAATTTTACAAGAACTGGCCAGAGCTCAAATTGAGTCATTCACACGAATCTCGTCATTTCAGCGACAGGATCGATCTTCGCTGGTCAAAGGGCCTGGACCCACTTCGAATGATGCTTATTGCATCGCGCGAGGTTGGCGCAGTATTTTCTGATAGATTGCACAGATCTAAAGCCAAGACTGGTTTGCGGAAACGAGAAGCCCTATTGATTCTGCACCTACGCGCCTGTCGAACCACACTAGAGATTCTCACTTTGATCGAAAATGGTTTGCCAGACGGGGCGTTTGCGCGCTGGCGGACACTATATGAGATAACGGTAGTCGCCTTTTTCTTAGACAAGCACGACGATGAAACTGCAGAGCGCTATCTGGCTCATGATGCAGTCGGAGCAAGAGAGTTCCTGCTGACCGAGCACAAGTTTGCGGCTCAAGAGTACGATCCGTCGAAATTAAAAGGGCACGCAAGAAAGATTGAGAAAGACTATCAGGAAGTTGTAAAGGCTTATGGAAAATCTTTCTCTGGTCCCTACGGCTGGGCCGCAGAAAGTCTTGGAATAAAATCACCGCGCCTCCAACACATCGAAAAGGCAATAGATTGGGGGGCGCTGCCCCCGCACTACAAGTCTTCGAGCCAGCTAGTTCATGCAGGCAGCTCAGGTGCGTTAAGAACACTGGGCACGGTAGGCGCGGACAGGATACTTCACGTCGGCGCGACAAACGCGGGGCTTGACATTCCCGCAATAAATACTGCGCACTCCCTATTACAAATTACCTCCCTTCTCATTCCACGATCGGATCAAGTCCATTCGAGCGCACAAATCAGAAGCTTGATTATTCTGCGAGACAAGGTTTTAAAAGAGTGCCAGAAAGCAGCGCGCAAACTTCATAGAGACGAGCGCGATGTCCGTTTGAAAGGCGAGGCATGAGGGCCATTGTGACAAGGCAACTTAGTGAGACGCCAAGCAAGAAACTCGGGCCAATCCTCACCATCAACATAGGGCAGCGCCAGCCCGCCGGGAAGGCACCACGCCATCCGCGGTCTGCGCTTTATCCCCCCACGTCCCGCCGACCCCAATCCCCGCGCCAACGTCACCAAAGCGCCTGCCCGAGGGGGCGGGCTGGCGCTGCCCGGGCCGCTGGTCGCGGCCATTCCGGGCGGGCGCGGGGCCAATCGTTGGTGCTTCGATGGTCGGAAACGGCCCCGGAAGCCAACCCTCAAAAACCCCCCGGCAAACAGTTAAGTCCAAGTAAACAAAAAATCGAATATCGTTTCCTTTCAATAACTTGACTTTTTGTCCACGCGTGGACAACCGTGGACAGACCCTGATTTCCCCCCGGCCTCCCCCTCCCGGCGGCTGCCCGCCACGCCCGAACCGGCCCCCTTTCCCCCCTTCCGGGGCTGGCCTTTCCCCCCCGCCCCGGTCTATCGCGGGGCCAGCCGAAAAAGGGGGTGCCCATGCACATCGTCACGCTCCTGTCCGATCCCGCCGCCGCCCGGCTGGACCGCGCCGCCGTCGAATCCCTCCGCGATGCCTGGGGCGGCGGCGATGCCCGCTGGCTGAACCCCGGCGTGGCCGCCGAATTCCCCCTCTCCACCCCGCCCGCGAACCGCTGGCAGGTCTGGCGCGATCTCCAGCCCCTCGGCATCGACATGGCCGTGCAGCCCGCGGCGGGCCGGAAAAAGCGCCTGCTGATCGCCGACATGGACAGCACGATGATCGGGCAGGAATGTATCGACGAACTGGCCGACATGGCCGGCGTCGGCCCCCACGTCGCCGCCATCACCGCCCGCACCATGAACGGAGAGCTGAATTTCGAGGACGCCCTGCGCGAACGCATGGCCCTGCTCGCCGGTCTGGATACCGCCGTGATCGGGCAGGTGCTGGAAGACCGCATCACCTACACCCCCGGCGGCCACACCCTGGTCGCCACGATGAAGGTCGCCGGCGCCCACACCGCCCTCGTCTCCGGCGGCTTCACCGCCTTCACCGCCGCCGTGGCCGCGGAACTCGGCTTCCACGAACACCGCGCGAATGAGCTGGAGATTGCAGACGGCCGCCTGACCGGCCGGGTGGCCGAACCGATCCTGGGCCGCCAGGCAAAGGTCGACGCGCTGGACGCCATCACCGCCCACCACGCCCTCACCCCCGCCGACGCGATTGCGGTGGGTGACGGCGCCAACGACCTCGGCATGCTGCACCACGCCGGCATCGGCGTCGCGCTCCACGCCAAACCGGCGGTGGCCGAACAATGCGACATCCGCATCAACCACGGCGACCTGACGGCCCTTCTGTATCTGCAGGGCTATGCGGTGGATGAGTTCTCGGCGGGCTGAGCCCGGCCCTCAGCCCGGAAATCCGGGCGCGGCGCGGATCTCTCCCACCTCCAGCCCGCGCCAGTTGGTGATCGGCCCGCCCAGCCGTTTCAGCGCCGCCGGATGCCCCGCCTCCAGCACCCCCAGCCGCACCAGCAGCGCCACCACCGCCGCCTCCGCCGCCCGCGTGCCGCCATCCACGATCTTCAGCGCGACGCCCAGCTTCTGCTCCGGCAGGATCGCCACGAACACCGCCTCGGCCCCGGTCTTGATCGCCACCCGGCCGCCCATCGCCCGCATCAGTTCCGTGCAGGCCCGCCCCTCGCCCGCCACCAGTTCGGGATGCGCCGCCATGGCGGACCGCAGCCGCACCATCGCCCGGCCCCGCGCGTCCCCCTCTCCGGCCCCCGCAAAAGCCGCCATCGCCCGCGCCAGTCCTGTCACCGAGCAGGCGAAGTTCGGCGCCGAACAGCCATCGATGCCAAAGCGGGGCGAGGTCTCGCCCGTCACCTCCTCAAACGCGGCCTTCACGGCGCGCTGCACCGGATGATCCGGCTCCACATATTCCGGCCCCGCCTTCAGGTGCCGGCCCAGTTGCAGGAACCCCGCATGCTTGCCGGAACAGTTGTTGTGGATCTGGCACGGCGCGTCCTGCGCCCGGATCAGCCGGTTGCGTTCGTCCCGGTCCGACGGCTCATGCGCGCCGCAGCGCAGATCGGCCTCTGCCATCCCCAGATCATCCAGCCAGCGCGTCACCCGCGCCACATGCACCGCCGCCCCCTGGTGGCTCGCACAGGCCAACGCCAACTGTTCGTCGATCAACCCATCCCCCGCCCCGCTTTCCAGCAGCGGCAGCGCCTGCACCATCTTGCACGACGACCGCGGGTAGATGATCGCCGACGGATCACCCCAGCCATCCATCACCTCGCCCGCCGCAGTGCAGATCGCGGCATGGCCGGCATGCGCGCTCTCCATCATGCCGCCGCGCCAAAGCTCTACCATCGGCTGTGCAGATGCCATTTCCCGTCCCCTCACGCTTGCGCGATTTTTCGCGCAGCAGGCTTTCATAAATCCGCGCTTTTACGGTAAGGACCGAATATCGAGTTGAACGTGGCCCTGCCACAGGAAAAGGTCGCGCGCGGCGGCCACGGCGGCAGGGCTTGGGGCAGTAAACGGCGGAGGCTGTGGAACACATGACAGCATGGATGCGGCGCGGCATGGGCAGCGCGATCATCGCGGCAGCGACGGCCGGGGCTTTGGCCGGACCGGCCATCGCGCAGCAATCGACCAACCGGGTGGCGACGGAAACGGACTGGAGCGTATTTGTCGAGGAGAACCCGCAGAAGGAATGCTGGGGCGTCTCGGCCCCGAAGGAGACCGTGAATTCCCGCGGCGGCCAGACCGTCAGCGTGAACCGCGGCGACATCCTGCTGTTCGTCACCTTCCGCCCCGGCGCTGGCGCGCGCGGCGAGGTGTCGTTCACTGGCGGCTATCCCTTCGCGCCTGATTCGACTGTCGGGGTGCAGATCGGAAACGACACCTTCCAGTTGTTCACCACAGACCAGTGGGCCTGGCCGCAGAACGCGGCGGATGACGAGCGCCTGCTGGCCGCGATGCGGCGCGGGTCCGAAGCGGTGGTAACCGGCCGGTCCGCACGCGGCACCGACACGCGCGACACCTTCTCGCTGATGGGGTTCACCGCCGCGATGACCGAGGCCGAGAACCGCTGCCGCAACTGACGCAGTGTCTTCCTTGAAGAAAGCCCCGGCCCTGTGCCGGGGCTTTTCATTTGTCGGATCGCCTGCCTGCCCTTATATGACGGCGATCCGCGACAGAGTTGACCCATGACCGTGACTGCCCCGATCACCCAGGACGTTATGACCATCCCGCGCAAGCTGCCGGAGGGTGAACGCCAGAATCTCGTCGGCTTGACCCGCGATGGACTGCGCGACGCCCTCATCTCCGCCGGCACGCCAGAGCGTCAGGCGAAGATGCGTGTGGGCCAGATCTGGCAGTGGGTCTATCACTGGGGCGTCCGCGACTTTGCCCAGATGACCAACCTGTCAAAGGACTATCGCGCCCTGCTGGCAGAGCGGTTCGAGATTACGGTGCCGGATCTGGTCAGTCGCCAGATCAGCGCCGACGGCACGCGCAAGTATCTGGTGCGCATTGCCGGCGGGCACGAGGTAGAGACGGTCTACATCCCTGAAGAGGGGCGCGGCACGCTCTGCATCTCGTCCCAGGTCGGTTGCACGCTGACCTGCTCGTTCTGCCACACCGGCACGCAGAAACTGGTGCGCAACCTGACCGCGGCTGAAATCGTGGGCCAGATCATGCTGGCCCGCGACGATCTGGGCGAATGGCCCCGCCAGGGCGAGCCGAAGCGCGAGGAGCGCGCGATCACCAACATCGTCCTGATGGGTATGGGCGAGCCGCTCTACAACTTCGATGCCGTGCGCGACGCGATGCGGATCGCCATGGATGGCGAGGGGATCAGCCTGTCGCGCAGGCGGATCACGCTCTCCACCTCCGGTGTCGTGCCGGAAATCGCCCGGACCGCGGAGGAGATCGGCTGCCTGCTGGCCGTCAGCTTCCATGCCACCACGGACGAGGTGCGCGACCGTCTGGTGCCGATCAACAAGAAGTGGAACATCGCCACGCTGCTGGAGGCGCTGCGCGACTATCCGCGGCTGTCGAACTCCGAGCGGATCACGTTCGAATACGTGATGCTGAAGGGCGTGAACGACTCCGACGCCGACGCCCGGCGGCTGGTGAAGCTGATCGCAGGCATCCCGGCGAAAATCAACCTGATCCCGTTCAACGAATGGCCCGGCGCGCCCTACGAACGGTCGGACTGGGGGCGGATCGAAGCCTTCGCCGACATCGTCCACAAGGCGGGCTACGCCAGCCCGATCCGCACCCCGCGCGGCGAGGACATCATGGCCGCCTGCGGCCAGTTGAAATCTGCCACCGAACGCGCCCGAAAGAGCCGGGCGGCCATAGCGGCAGAGGCAGGCCTGCCATCATGATCGGTCTTGACGCCCAAAGCCCGCTGTCTTAGTCACGCGCCTGCTTGGCGGAGTAGCTCAGTTGGTTAGAGCAGCGGAATCATAATCCGCGTGTCGGGGGTTCAAGTCCCTCCTCCGCTACCAAGCATCCCGCTGATAAAGCTCAATATGGGCCATTGATGGTGGCGTTCTGCCTCAGCAGTTGGGAGCTTGGTTGGGAGAAATCGTTGAGGTTCTGTGCTTCTCGATCTTCGTTGTTGCCGCCTCTGCAAAGCCGGAACCGTGGCTAAGATCGCAGACATCAGCGCAACCGATCTCCGCACGTTCCTCTCGACACAGCCTTCCAACTGCGCGGCTAGGAGCCGGGAGCCATCGCTATTGCCTCTAGCCGCCCTCCTGCCGCTCCATTCAGGTGTCCAAGCTAATTGGTAGCGGCGCCTGAGCTAATACAAAGGCCGAGAACGCCCTTAGGATCACCGAACTCGCCCGTGTGGTCTCGTGTAGACCGGAGAAGCGCCGTCATGCATCAGGCTACCTTCCGCAACGGCAACCTATTTTCGGATGCAACGATATTTCCTTTGAAAAATAACGCTTGCACGGAGATCACCACTCTTGCGATATATCCTTCAGAACATATCGCAGGGAAACCATCTTGTCGCTCGCCCTCATCCGTCGATATCTCCTGGCGGCACTATCGACACTTGCCCTCACCGCGACGCCGCTGCTGGCACAGGACGACGCCCCGGTCGTGGCTGCCGCCTCGGACCTGCAGTTCGCGCTGGAGGAGGTCGCCTCTGCCTTCGCGGCTGAGACCGGGATGCGCGTGCGGCTGACGACGGGATCGACCGGAAATTTCGCGCGCCAGATCCGCGAGGGCGCGCCGTTCGAAATCTTCATGGCCGCTGACGAGCAGTTCATCGCAGATCTGCACGAGGATGGCCTGACGCGGGACGAGGGCCACCTTTATGGCATCGGGCGTCTGGTGATCATGGCGCCACATGGCTCGGCGCTGACGCCGGACCCCGAGTTGAACAATCTGGCGGAAATGCTGGCGGCGGGGCAGATTACCCGCTTTGCCATCGCCAACCCAGACCATGCGCCCTATGGACTGCGGGCGCGCGAGGCGCTGATCACGCGCGGGTTGTGGGAGGACCTGCTGCCCTTCATGGTGCTGGGCGAGAATGTCAGCCAGGCCGCGGCATTCGCGCTGTCGGGCAATGCCGAAGGTGGCATCATAGCCTATTCGCTCGCAATGGCGCCGCAGGTCGCAGAGCGCGGCGCGTTTGAGCTGATCCCCGAGGACTGGCACGAACCGCTGCGCCAGCGCATGGCGCTTCTGACGGGCGCAGGCCCGGTGGCTGAAGCCTTCTATGCCTACATGACGCAGCCCGCCGCCCGCGAGATCATGGCTCGCTACGGCTTCGTCCTGCCCGAGGAGTAAGGCATGGACTGGACCGCGCTGGACCTCTCCCTCCGCCTGGCGGCCTGGACTGTGGCCATCCTTTTGCCGGTGTCGGTCTTTCTGGGCCGGTTTCTCGCCTTCCGAACGTTCCGCGGAAAGGCGCTGGTCGAGGCGCTAGTGATGCTACCGCTGGTCTTGCCACCCACGGTTCTTGGCTTCTACCTGCTCGTCTCGTTCGGGCGCAACTCGCCTATCGGACAGGCCTGGGCCAGCGTCTTCGGCCAGCAGCTTGTGTTCAGCTTCGAGGGGCTGGTGGTTGCTTCGATCTTGTTCAACCTCCCCTTCGCCGTCCAGCCTGCGCAGCGAGGCTTTCAAGCAATCCCGACAGAGGTGCGCGAGGCAGCCGCCTGCTGCGGGATGTCGCCGCTGCGCGCGCTCTGGAAGATAGAACTGCCGCTGGCATGGCCCGGGGTGGTGACGGCAATGGTGCTGACCTTCGCACACACGCTGGGTGAGTTCGGCATCGTGCTGATGGTCGGGGGCTCGATTCCGGGCGAGACCAAGACCATCGCGATTTCGATCTATGACCGGGTGCAGGCGTTTGACACGAACTCTGCCGCGGTCATGTCGGCAGTCCTGGTTGCGATTTCCGTTTCCACGATCGCGGTGACATTCGCGCTGTCGGCGCGTGTCGGGCGGCGGCTGGGATGAAGAGGCTCTCCTGATGGCGCTGGAGGTTTTCGCACGGGCCGAGTCACCCATCCCGCTTGACATGGCCTTTCGGGTCGAGCCGGGCGAGCTTCTGGCTCTGGTCGGTCATTCGGGGTCTGGCAAGACGACCCTTCTGCGCACCGTCGCCGGGTTGTGGACGCCCGAGATGGCGCGCGT
>JBJHCH010000137.1:0-8569 GCA_050485905.1 Paracoccaceae bacterium
CACCAGCGCCGTGGCCTCGCTGCCGGCGCTGATCATCCAGCGCGCCGACCCGGGCCTGTACAACCTGCTCACCAACGGCATCCTGCAGGCGCGCCTGGATTTCGACCGCTCGAAGATGACCTGCCGGGCCATCGCCAATCGCATGGCGGACATGGCCGGCGGTCAGGCTGGCTGGGACCAGCTCGCCGAAGGGATGGCGCTGCGGGATGCGGTCAGCAGCACCGATGCCGTCTCCGCCATCGAGCAGGCCGAGTCCAACAAAGGGAACAACGGCGTGCCATGGGTCGGCGGCGGCAACGCGGGCGGCTCCGGTCAGAGTTCGATCAAGGTGGTCGGCGATGTGACGCGCGCGGGCTACAACCTGCTCAACGGGCGCAGCGCCACCGATACCTCGTCGATCGCGCGCAGCGCCTGCGGCAACCGCCTGACCTGCCAAACCTGGTCGTCGCCGGGCGCGGCCGCGGCCTTTGCGAATCGAGTTTTGGGCGAACGCGAGCAACGCACCTGCGAAAACTGCACGAAGACCCAGACCACGCCTGGCGTCGGGCTCACGCCAGTGATCCAGGAAGAGTACGAGACCAAGCTGCAGGTGCTGCAGGAGCTGGTGACGGGCGCCCGGCCGACGACGCTGGCCAATCTCGACGCAGCCGGCAGCAGCTCGCTGCCGATCACCCGCGGCGTGATCGAGGCCCTGCGTGACGAACCCGACCAGGACGTGCTGGGCCGGCGCCTCGCGTCCGAGGCGGCGCTGTCCAGCGTGCTGGAGAAGGCCCTGCTGCTGCAACGTACGTTGCTGACCGGCAAGAAGGAGCCGAACGTCGCCGCCAACGAGCTGGCCGTGCAGGCGGTCGACCAGGAGAACAGCGCGCTGGAGCAGGAGATCAACAACCTCAAGACCGAACTGGAGCTGCGCCGCACGCTGGCCGGCAACTCGGCAATGGCGATCATCCAGCGCCACAGCACCCGCGCTGCCGGCTCGCGCGGCGTCTTCGAGGGCGACACCACGCGCGACCGTCTGCGGGAAGTCCAGAAGCCGCGGAGCGGTACGCCATGAGCCGGCTCGCCTGGCTGCGGCTGCCATGGCTGTTCAACCGCCGCGTCGGCGTGGCGCTACTGTGGACCTTGCTGGTGGTCGCCGCCGCGGCGGCGGTGAACATCGCCGGCATCCACGTGGTCGGCGGCGTCGAGGGCTGGCAGCACTGGCTGCAGGCGCACGCCGGCCACTTCTTCGTGTGGCGTCTGTGCCTCTACGGAGCGACGGCTTACGGCTGGTGGTGGATGCGTCGGCGCCTGTTGCGGCGGGAGCCGTCCCGCGAGACGCATCAGCGCCTGCTGCGCACGGAGATCGCGGCCGTGATCGCCGTGGTCGCGCTGGAAGCCAGCCAATTGTTGCAGCACGGCTGACACCGGGAGGCAGGCATGACGCTCTACACCACGGACTACCTGGAGTATTACCTGACCCTGGTGGCTTGGGTGGTCAACAACGGCATCTGGAGCATCCTCGTGGCCAGTGGCGTGTTCGCGCTGCCGTTCGTGGCCATCGTGATCCAGGAATGGCTCAAGGCCCGCAGCGAAGGTGCGGACGAAGGCAACAAGGGCGTGCTGTCGTCGATGCGCATCGAGAACCGGGTGTGGGTGGCGATCGTGGTCATCATGTTCGCCGGCATCCCGTTCATCCCGGTGGATCTCGCCACGATCAGGTTCGACACCACGCGCTCCGCGCAATGCCAGGTCAGTGTCCCGCTGCCCAGCGACACGGGCTGGTCCAACGTCTACACGGCGCTCAACGACCAGAGCGCGCTGGTGCCGGTGTGGTGGTTCTTCATGCACGCGCTGTCGAAAGCCGTGACGGGCTCCGCGGTGGCGGCGATTCCCTGCGGCACGGACCTGCGTCAGATTCGCATGGATGTGGATGCCACGCGCATCGACGATCCGGTGCTGGCACAGGAGGTCGCCGACTTCACGCACGACTGCTATGGGCCGTCGCGCGCCAAGCTGTTCATGAACCGGCCGACGCTCTCCGACGAGCAGATGAACGACGTCACCTGGATCGGGTCGAGTTACTTCCTCGACACGCCCGGCTTCTATGACACCTATCGCGCCAAGACCCCACGCACGGCCTGGCCCTACGACGCGACCCGCGATGCGGGGCTGGCACAGGTGGACAGCGGCGGCGGCTATCCGTCCTGCCGGCAGTGGTGGGCCGATGGCGGCCAGGGACTGCGCAGCCGGCTGCTGGCACAGGTCGACCCGGACCTGCTGACCCGCATCGGGCGCTGGGTGGGCTTCCTGTCGCAGAGCGAGGTCAATGACTCGGTGATCCGCGCCGTCGTCTCACCGCGGCAGCAGAAGATGAACCAGGGCGCCGTCTACACCGACTACGGCGGCCAGATCGACAAGACGCTGCCGAACATCGTCACGCGCGGCGCGAGCGACCTGGGGCTGACCGTCGGCTCGCTGGGCTTTTTTCCGGCGATGGACGTGGTGCGGCAGGCGCTGCCGATGGTGCTGACCATGCTCAAGATGGCGCTCGTCATCTGCATCCCACTGGTGCTGCTGATCGGCACCTACGACCTGAAGACGGTGGTGACGGTGAGCTGCGTCCAGTTCGCGCTGTTCTTCGTGGACTTCTGGTTCCAGCTCGCGCGCTGGATCGACAGCACGATCCTGGATGCGCTCTACGGCTGGGGGTTTGGCGCGGACAGGCCGCACACCAACTTCGACCCATTGGTCGGCCTGAACAATGCGTTCGGCGACATGCTGTTGAACTTCGTCATGGCAACGATGTTCATCGTGTTGCCGACGTTCTGGGTCATGGCACTCGGATGGTCAGGAGTTCGCGCTGGAAACTTCCTGGGCGGTCTCATCACTGGCACGTCCGATGCGAAGTCGGCTGGAGGTAGTGGCTCTCGCCTTGCGATGACGGCCGTATCGAAAGGTGCGGCGAAGTAAGGAGCACTCTCTCGCGTTGATGCGACAGCTACGGCTCGTCGGGATCGCCCATGTCGATCCGCCAGTCATCTTTGTCGTACAGGCCGACGCCCGAGTGTCCGTCTCTAAGTTCCGGCTGCTTCTCGTCGTCCTCATCGGCATTCCGCGCGAGCCATGCGGCGACCACCGCAAAGGCCAGCAGCAGGACGAGCCAGGATACGGTGTAGAGCAGCACGCCAAGTACGGCCAGCTTGACGATCCAGAGCACCGCCGTGGTCGCGCCCGCAGGCACCCCGCGCGTCACCAGCCAGCCGGCGACACGCTGCTCGCGGCGCAGGTATCCACGCCAGGCACGGCCAGCCCCCCGGCCCAGCCGGTGGCTCCAGCGCCCGTTGTGCGTGTTGGTGGTCATGCTCATATGCCTCGGCTTCAGTGGTGCCTCACCTCGCGGAGCGGCCGGTCGTGGCCTGCCCTCCAGCATAGACCGCGATCAGGAGGGCGGGTTGCGGCCGGCAGAGCCGGGTTGGCTCGGGTCGCAGGTCGATTAGATTCTGCACGATAAATCAAACCTTATGCTACTTTACCTGCACGTTCTTGCAATGGCTCTAGGGGTCGATTGGATTCTGTGTTATTTTTATAACATGGATGGAAATTCTCGGCACCAGGTAATCAAGCGACTGCAGGCGGGACTCCCCCGCGGGGCGCCGTTCGACCTTGCCACCCTGAACCAGTTCGGGGTGTCGCCACAGCTCGCCGCCCACTATGCCGACGGCGGGTGGCTCGTGCGCCTGGCCCATGGCGTCTATGCCTTCCCGAACGATGAGTTCGGAGTCTACGGTGCGCTGAAGTTCCTGCAACAGCGCGTGCCCGGCCTGCACGTCGGCGGCAAGAGCGCCCTGGCCCTGCAGGGCGTGCGGCACAACCTGGGCAGCCGGGAGACGCTGGTGCTGTGGGGCGACGGTCGTTTCGCGTTGCCCGCCTGGTTCACCTCGCGCTTTCCGGCCCGGTACGTCCACGCCCGCCTGTTCGACTGGCCGGACACGGTGCTGGCCAGCAAGACCCTGACCACGCCGCCTGGCCTGCCCGAGGATCTGCGGGCGGCTGCCTCCGAGCGTGCCATTCTGGAGCTGCTGTACGAAGCCGGCGTCAAGCAGAGCCTCGAAGAGGCCCGCAACATCTTTGATGGACTGCGTTCCCCCCGGAAGGACTTGCTCGGGCAACTGCTGTCCTGCTGCACCAGCGTGAAGGCCGTGCGCCTGTTCCTCACCTGGGCGCGCGAGACCAGCCTCGTGGATGTCGATGCCCTGCTGGAGCGGTACCCGGTTCGCACCGGCAGCAACACGCGCTGGATGAGCCGGCTCGATGACGGCACCTTGCTGAGCCTGAGACCTCATGGATAAGACCTACGCGGACACCGTTCGCCTGCTGCTGGCCGTCGCGCCCGACGTGTTCGCCAACGACATCTTCGCCATGAAGGGCGGCACGGCCATCAACCTCTTCGTGAGGGACATGCCGCGCCTGTCGGTGGACATCGACGTCGTGTACCTCCCGTGGCAGACGCCGCGCGACGAAGCGCTGCAAGCCATCAACCAGGAACTGGCCGCCATCGCCACGCGCCTTGCACCACTGGGCGTGCAGACACGCCCGGTTCGCGCCAAGGACCTGGGGGACACCAAGCTGATCGTCGAGAACGACGCCCACCAGGTGAAGATCGAGGTCAACGTCGTGTTCCGAGGCAGCGTGCTGCCCGTCGAGCGGCGGCCGCTGAGCGTCAAGACCAGCGATCTGTTCGGCGTCGAGTTCGAGCTGCCGGTTCTGGCACCGGACGAGCTGTACGCTAGCAAGCTGGTGGCCGCGCTGGATCGGCAGCACCCCCGCGACCTGTTCGACGTGTGGCAGCTCTACGAATCGGGCGACATCAGCGACGGCATGGTCGAGTGCTTCGTGATCTATCTGGCGGGCCACAACCGGCCGCCCCACGAAGTGCTGTTCGGCAACGACAAGGACATCGCCGGCGAGTACGAGCGGGCCTTTGTCGGCATGACCGAAGTGGACTGCTCCCTGGAGACACTGCTCGACGCTCGCGCCAGGATGCGGCGTGAGCTGCCACAGCGACTGAGCACCGCGCACAAGCAGTTTCTGAGCGGGCTGGCGCGCGCAGAACCGGACTGGTCGCTGGTGCAATGCCAACACGCCGCGCAACTGCCGGCACTGCGCTGGAAGCTCGCCAATCTCGAAACCTTCCGCAAGCGCCGTCCCGACGACTTCGCAGCGCAATCCGCCGCCCTCGACACCGGCTTGGGCCAGAGCTGACGAACATCCCGCAGCGCCCCACTTGCCGGGATTGCCCCATGCCGCATTCATCGTGGCATCCACGAAGCAGCGGCCCTATACCCAAAGGCTTCCGACAAAGGCCTAAGGGCTGGGAAGGGGCAAAGGAAGGGCGCCAAGGGGAAAGGCCCTATCCTGAAAAGGCCAAAAGGCGCCCCGAGCAGCCCGTCATCCGGGGTTCGCCATGCTCTCGCTGTTCCAGCGCAAAAGGGTGCCACCCGCCGCCGGCACGCCGCCCACCTCCGCCATCGAAACTCCGAAAGGGTCGATGCGGCCGGAGTCGGCCGCATCGCTGCTGGCCACGCCGCGCCGGCAGAAACTGCTGGAACACATCTGGCAGCGCACATCGCTCTCGCGCCGGCAGTTCGCCACGCTCTACCTCGCCCCACTGGAGCGCTACGCCGAGCTGGTCCAGCAGTTCCCGGCCTCCGAGAACCACCACCACGCCTATCCGGGCGGCATGCTGGACCACGGCCTGGAGATCGTCGCCTATGCGCTGAAGCTGCGGCAGTCATACCTGCTGCCTGCGGGCGTCACGCCGGAGGCACAGGCGGCCCAGGCCGAAGCCTGGACTGCAGGCACGGCCTACGCGGCCCTGCTGCACGACATCGGCAAGATTGCGGTCGATCTGCACGTCGAACATGCCGACGGCAGCGTCTGGCATCCCTGGCACGGCCCGCTGCGAAAGCCCTACCGCTTCCGTTACCGAAAGGAGCGTGAATACCGCCTGCACAGCGCCGCCACCGGGCTGCTCTACGTGCGCCTTCTCGATCGGGACATCTTCGACTGGCTCAGCGGCTATCCCGACCTCTGGGCCGCGCTGCTGTACGTACTGGCCGGCCAGTACGAGCATGCCGGCACGCTCGGCGAGCTGGTCGTGCAGGCCGACCAGGCATCGGTCGCCCAGGAACTCGGCGGCGATCCCAGCAAGGCGCTGGCGGCCCCCAAGCATGCGCTGCAACGCAAATTGCTCGACGGCTTGCGCTACCTGCTCAAGGAAGCGTTCAAGTTGAACCAGGCCGGCCCGGCGGACGGTTGGCTGACCCAAGACGCCTTGTGGCTGGTGAGCAAGACCGTCTCCGACAAGCTGCGCGCACATCTGCTGTCACAGGGCATCGACGGCATCCCGGCCAGCAATACGGCGGTGTTCAACGTGCTGCAGGATCACGGCATCGTGCAACCGACGCCGGATGGCAAGGCGATCTGGAAGGCTACCGTCACCAGCGACGCGGGCTGGTCGCACGCATTCACCTTCCTGAAACTCTCGCCAGCGATGATCTGGGATGCCGCCGACCGGCCGGCGCCGTTCGCAGGCCGTGTGCAGGTCGAAGAGGAACAAGCGGAGCCGACGCCACAGGCGCCGGCGGTGCCCGATGGGCCGCGCGCGGAAGGCATCGAAGCTGCATCCGCGAGCACGACGCCGATCGCATCCGCAGCCATGGACACCGGCGTGGCCGCGCTGCTCGACCTGCTGGGCGACACCGCTCCACCCACGGCACCGGAGATCCCGAGTTCCCCTGTTGCCGAGCCCGAGCCGGCCCCTTCGACCGTGCCCCCGCCGCAGATGGGCCTCGCGCCTTCCCAGGATCGCGCGGAGCCCTCCGGGGCGCACTTCATGGCCTGGCTGCGTCAGAGCATCCAGACGCGCAAGCTCATCATCAACGACGCCAAGGCCCTGGTGCATACCGTCGCCGGTACGACCTATCTCGTCAGCCCCGGCGTGTTCCAGCGCTACGCGCAGGAGTACCTTCAAGTCGCCGCGCTGGCCAAGCAGGAGAAGCTGGAGGGGTGGCAGTGGGTACAGAAGCGCTTTGAGAAGCTGGGGCAGCACCGCAAGCAGCCGAGCGGGCTGAACATCTGGACCTGCGAAGTCACGGGGCCGCGCAAGTCGCGCCGGCTGCACGGCTATCTGCTCGCCAGCCCGGAGGCGCTGTTCCGGGAGACGCCGCCAGACAACCCATACCTGCGGCTCCTCAACGAGGCCGCAAAGCGCGAAGATTCAGCCCTTGGGGGCAAGGACAACGACGATCAGGGGTAGGCGTGCGACCGCTGTGCGGGCCGGCTTCAATCTGCGGATGGAGCCGACTCTGCCAGCTTGGCTTCGGTCAGAGTCATCAAGTGGGCGGAACTGCATTTCAGCGCACGGGCAATCTTGAGGATGAGAGGGAGCGTGGGGACATGCTCGCCGCGCTCGATCTTGCCCATGTGCGACCGTTCGATGCCGGCCATGTGGGCCAGCGTTTCCTGAGCGATGCCCTGGTTGGTTCTTTCTTCCCGCACGGCAGCCCCAAACGCGATGGCTGGTTCCGCTTCGTAGGTAGTGGTGCCGGTGGGGCGGCCCCTTTGGATCGAACGCTTTGGCATTGCCAAGAGCGTCGAACACGGTCACGATTTAAACCACGTTAAACTTAACTCATTCAACGGCTTCGAGATCAGTTGCCACGAGTTCACCGCCTGGGGGGAGCTGGACGTGGAATCGAGTGACATCACCGCCGAAATTCGCATGGCCGTCCTCGGCGAATGGGTGCCTCCCCAGCTCGCCGACGTGCTCGCCCTGCAGCGTGCCGAAGAGCCGGAGACTCACGCCGTCCTGGCCGGATGGACAGATCCCGGTCGAGGCGCGGAGCTGCCAGGCGACGGCTTCGACTTCGCCTTGTCTGCGGTTGCCCGGCAGTGGCCTGGCTGGGTATGCGAGCCGCTGTGGCATGACACGCTGGCGGTCGCCGTGGCCAAGCGCTCCCACCTGCTGGCCTACCGTGAAGTGCCGTGCGAGGAAGTGCTCAAGCAGCCCTTGATCTGCTCGCAGTCCACGGCCGATGAACCATGGCGCATGACCGTGCAGCGCGTGTTCGAGAACGCGCTGCAGGAGCGGGAGCAAACGGTGGAGACATTCGACGTGGCGATGACGCTGGTTGCCGCCGGGTACGGGATCGCCATTGCGCCCGCCGCGAGACTGGCGAGCTACCTACGCCGAGGCATCGCCGTGCGGCCGCTGGCCGGCGCACCAACGATCGTGATGGCTTACCTGCTGCGCCGCAACGCTTCCTTGTCGGACACGCAGGCAAGATTCGCCCGCCGCGCGCGCTTGGTGTCCTGACAGATGCGCGGGGATCGCGGTATCGCCACGATCCCGCATCCCTGCTGCTAGGCGACGCCGACTCGCGGCGGGGTCCATTCGCTTTCCTTCACGGCTGTGCTCACGGCCATGACGAGCTTGTCGAGATTGCTGGCCGTCACGCCCTCCAGTGCCGAACGCCCCCGCAGCATCGAGCGCGGTTGCAGCAGTGCATGGTAGATCTGCCAGGGG
>JBJHCH010000138.1:0-8509 GCA_050485905.1 Paracoccaceae bacterium
CGCTGGGCTACGAACAGGTCAGCACCGGCCGGATGGCGATCAATTCCGACTGGAATGACGACCGGATGCCGTGCCAGCAGACCGGGTTCTGTTTCCAGGGCTGCAAATGGGGCGCGAAATGGTCGGCGGCCTATACCGACATCCCGCGCGGCGAGGCGACCGGCAATCTGGAGGTGCGAGAGCACGCGCATGCCGCGCGCATCCTGCATGACGACAGCGGCAAGGTCACCGGGGTGGAGTATTTCGATGGCGATGGAAACCTGCAGTTCCAGCGCGCACGGATCGTCGCGGTCGCGGGCAATTCGTTCGAAAGCCCGCGCCTGCTGCTGAACTCTGCCTCCAGCATGTTCCCGGACGGGCTTGCCAACAGTTCGGGGCAGGTGGGGCGCAACTACATGCGGCACATGACGGGATCGGTCTATGCGATCTTTGACAAGCCGGTGAAGATGTGGCGCGGCACGACCATGGCGGGGATCGTTCAGGATGAGGCGCGGCACGACCCGTCGCGCGGCTTCGTCGGCGGTTACGAGCTGGAGACGCTCGCGCTCGGCCTGCCGTTCATGGCGGCGTTCCTCGACCCCGGCGCCTGGGGACGCGAGTTCACCACCGCGCTCGACCATTATGAGCGTATGGCGGGACTGTGGATCGTGGGCGAGGACATGCCGCAGGAGACCAACCGCGTGACGCTGAACCACGATGTCACCGACCAGTGGGGCCTGCCGGTGGCCAACGTGCATTTCGACGATCACCCGAACGACATCGCGATGCGCAACCATGCCTACAAGCAAGGTCAGGCGATCTATGAGGCCGTGGGCGCGACTCGCACCTTCCCGACGCCCCCCTACCCATCGACCCACAACCTGGGCACCAACCGCATGTCCGAGAACCCGCGCGACGGGGTGGTGAACGGCTGGGGGCAGACCCATGACATCGCCAACCTGTTCATCTCGGACGGGTCGCAGTTCACCACGGGTGCGGCTGAGAACCCGACGCTGACCATCGTGGCGCTGGCGATCCGGCAGGCGGATCACATTGCCCGCGAAATGTCGGCGGGCAACCTGTGACACCAGGGCTGTCGCGTTCCGCCGAGGCGGGGCGTGGCAGCCCGAGCGGCTGTGGGTCGGCCGCCGCTCAGATCGCTTCGATGACCTTGCTGGCTGTGTCCCGAGCAAGCTGATCCACTTCGCGCACGGTTTCCAGCGTGACAGAGGCAGAGCCGAGATCCTGCGCCGCCAACCGATCCAGGACGGCATCGACCACCGCAGCCATGTCGAGAAACCGGATCTCGCCGGCGATGAAGGCGTCGAGCGCCCGCTCCTTGGCCGCGTTGAACACGGCGCCGGAAAGCCCGCCCGCCGCCATCACCTCGCGCGCGATGCGAAGGGCGGGATGGCGCGCCTCGTCCGGGGCGTGGAAGGTCAGCGCCCCCGCGCGGACGAGGTCGAGCCGCTCCACCGGCAGGTGGCGCCGTTCCGGCCAGTTCAGCGCATAGCCGATGGCGTGGCGCATGTCGGGTGGCCCGACATGCGCCATCAGTGCGCCATCGCGGAACCCGACGAGGGAGTGGATCAGCGACTCCGGATGGATCACCACCTCGATCTGCGCGGGCTCGACGCCGAAGAACTCGCGGGCCTCGATCAGTTCCATCGCCTTGTTGAACAGGCTTGCGCTGTCGATGGTGATCCGCTGACCCATCGCCCAGTTCGGATGCGCTGAAGCCTCTGCCAGGGTGGCGTCCTTCAGTCGTTCCAGCGGCCAGTCCCGGAACGCACCGCCCGAGGCGGTGATGACGATGCGTTCCACGGCAGCGATATCCTCGCCCACGAGCGCCTGGAATATCGCGGAATGTTCGCTGTCCACTGGCAGGATCGTTGTGCCGTGCCGCGCGGCTTCGGCCAGCAGCAGCCGGCCCGCGCAGACGAGGCTTTCCTTGTTCGCGAGCGCGAGCGTGGTGCCGTTCCGGATCGCCCGCAGCCCCGGCTCCAGCCCCGCCGAGCCGACGATGGCCGACATCACCCAGTCGGCCGGGCGCTCTGCCGCCTCCAGCAGCGCAGACGTTCCGGCCGCCGCCTCGATACCGGAGCCCTGTAGCCGCGCGCGAAGCTCGTCGAGCCCGTCCTCATGGGCCGTGACCGCAATCTCGGCATTGAGGCGGCGCGCATCTGCAGCCAGACGGTCGAGGTTGCGCCCGCCGGTCAAGGCGACGACGCGCATGTCCTCGGGTCTCCGCGAGATCAGATCGACCGTGCTTTGCCCGACAGACCCCGTCGCCCCGAGGATCGAAACGCTCTTCATACTATCGAGTCTCCCTCCCGTCTGGTGCCGGGTCTGCCGGGCGGGCGTCGATCCCTTTTCCCCGGCGGCCCGATCCTTTGCGGTCTTTCTACAGGCACGGGAATCGCGCGTCCATTCACGGGATACACGGCAAGGCGCGCCCGCACCTTGCGGGCGCTGTTCGGGGGGGGGGGCGACTGGCGCCGCGCGGCTGTCGGATGATCTGGAAAGACATGCAGGGTGGCTCTAGGATCGCCAGAGCGGCCAACGCCGGGTCTAGCGGCCGGGTCGCGGCCAATCCACGGGGCAGCGCGGCAACAGTTCGGAGGTTGCCTTGCAAACAGGAAGGGATCGAGGCCGTTGACTGGCGGAGTCTTCACCCAGGTTGCCATGGAGCCGGACGATGCGCGCTCCGACCCTGTGCAAGTCGCGGTCATCATTGTCGGCGCCGGACGCGGCAGCCGGTTCGGCGGCGAGTTGCCAAAGCAATATGTCCCGCTTGGCGGTGCCTGCGCCCTGCGCCGATCGATCGAGGCGTTCCTTGGGCTGCCGCGGATCGGACTGGTGCGAGCCGCGATACACGTGGACGATGGTGCCCTCTATGGCGATGCGGTGGCCGGGATCGACGATCTGCGGCTGGTGCCGCCGATATCCGGTGGCGCGTCCCGCGCCCTCACCGTCCGGCTGGCACTCGAATCCCTGATCGCCGCATCGCCGGAGAAAGTGCTGATCCACGACGCGGCCCGCCCCTTTGTTCCGGCGCGCGTGATCGACGATGTCATCGACGCGCTGGACGATGCCGATGGTGCCTGCGCGGGGTTGCCGGTCGTCGATGCGATCTGGCAGACGGAAGATGGGCACGCGCTGAACCCGGTGTCGCGCGATGGCCTGTGGCGGGCGCAGACGCCGCAGGGCTTCCGCTTTGAACGCATACTCGCGGCGCATCGTGCCTCGGACGGAACGGCGGCGGATGACGTCGCTGTCGCACATCAGCATGACCTGCGGGTCAGGTTCGTCCATGGGTCCGAGCGCAACTACAAGATAACGCTGCCCACCGACCTGCAGCGCGCGCTTGCCGATGTGGAGCGCGAGGACCGGCGGGCGGGGCCGCGCCCCGGCCAAGGCTGAGCGGTCAGGCTTTTTTGGTGATGGCTTGGGCGTGGACGGGGATTTCGGCCTCAAAGCCTGCCTGCACGCGATCCGGGGTGCTGTGTGGGCGCACGCCCGCCTGCTCCGCCTGTGCCGGCAGAACTGCACGGGCGTCCTGCGGTGATGCGGGTTCTTCGGTCGCGCGGTTCGCAATAGCTTTCGCCCTGCAGCGCCGTCTGCGCTTCGGCCCTGGCCACGATTTCAACGGGAAAAGACGATGACACCAAACCAGATTCACCTCGTGCAACACAGCTTCAAGGCGGTCGTGCCGATCCGCGCGGCCGCCGCGGCGGATTTCTACCAGCGACTCTTTCGCCTCGACCCAAGCCTCCGGCCGCTGTTCGCGCATACCGACGAACGCGAGCAGGGCGCCAAGCTTATGGCCAGCCTGGGATTCGTGGTGGAGAACCTGAGCCGGCCCGATACGGTTCTGCCCGCGCTGCGCACGCTCGGCCGGCGCCATGGCGGCTACGGCGCGCAGCCCGAGCATTTCGCCACCGTGGGCAAGGCGCTGCTGGAAACGCTCGCCGCCGGACTGGGGCCGGTCTTCACGCCGGAGGTACGGCAGGCATGGGAACTGGCCTATGCCATGGTCGCCGAGGTGATGATCGAGTCCTTGGCTGCGGAAATGGCCGAGGTCTGAGCATCCGGCGGCCCAGTATGTTTGTCGGGCCGACGGTCGCGTGGTAACGCTGGGCGGCGCGGGGCGCGGACGCCCCGCGCCGAGACAGGCAGGGGGCGTGAATGCGGCTGAGCCACCGCGACCGGGATCTGTTCCGCGAGAGCTTCGACGCGTTGGCCCGCGACGTGCATGCCACTACCGAAAGCTTCTACCGCCATCTCTTCAACATCGCCCCCGAAACCCGGCGCCTGTTCGTCGCCGACCTCGACCGGCAGGGGGTGAAGCTGATGGCGACGCTGCGTGTCGTGGCCGACCAGATCGACAACTGGGGATTGTTGCGCACCGAACTGGAGGAACTGGCGATCCGCCACACCGCCTATGGGGTGCGCCCGCAGCACTACGTCCCGGCTGGCCGGGCGATACAAGCCATGCTGGCGGAACGGCTCGGCACCGCCTGCACGCCCGAGGTGGCAGCGGTGTGGCTAGCGGTCTATGACGCGCTGCAGGCCGCGATGATTGATGCCGCCTATCCGTCGCAGGAAGACAGCGCGATCTGACGCACGTGTGCCGTGGAACTCGGTCGAAAACGCTTGGCCGGGGCTCCGCGGGCATGCATTCTTTCGCCGCCACTCCGCCGGGACCCCGTGGATCCATGAACTGGGATGATCTGAAAGTCGTGCTCGCGATCTCCCGCACCGGGTCGATGACGCTGGCGGCAGAGGTGCTGGGGATCGACCAGTCCACCTGCGGGCGCCGGCTGAGCGCGCTGGAGGCCGCGCTCGGCACGATCCTGTTCCTGCGCTCCAAGACCGGCATGACCCTGTCGGAAAGCGGCGAATCCGTCCTTGCCCGCGCCATCGAGATCGAACGGCGGGTGAACCGGATATCCGAGGATATCCAGTCCGGCCCACCCGGCCCGACCGGCGTCGTGCGGCTGATCGGCAATCCCTGGGTGCTGGAATGTCTGGCCGGCGATCCACTGGCACGGCTGCTCGACGCCCATCCGGGGTTGGACCTGCGCATGATTCCGCACCACCCCCGCGCCGCAGCGCGGACCGAGGCGACCCTGTCGCTGTGGTTCGAACAGCCGCCGCGCGAATCCGAGTTCGCGATCAAGCTGGGTGAGGTGCCCTATGCCTTCTACACCGCGCGGGGGCCGGACCCCGCCCATCTGCCCTGGGTGTCGTTCCACGACGAGGATTCACCCCGCCTGGCCCATCTTGCGACGCTGGAGCGGGTTCGGCGCAGGGGCGAACGCCTTCGCCTCGCCTCGGGCGACAACCGGGTTCTGATGGCCGCAATCGCCGCCGGGATCGGCAAGGGCCTGCTGCCGATGTGCATGGCCGCACGGCACCCCGGTCTGGTCCGGCTGGAAGCGGGGCCGCCGGAACTGGTGCGAATCCTGCACCTGCATCTGCACCCCGACTCGGTGCAGACCCATCGCGTACAGGCCACGACGCGATGGCTGCGGGAATGTCTGGAGCCCGTCTTTGGCGATCCCGGAGTTGTCCCTGCGCCGCAACCGGGGTAGCCTTGTCGGCGTCACGCGCCAGCATTGGTATGCCCATGCCGCTCAGCGACGACCAGATCGATCTGCTGCACGAGGGCCTGCGGATCCTGCAGGACCAGCGCGATCTTGCGGCGCATCTGTTCTATCCCAGATTGTTCGAGATCGCCCCGGAAACCCGTCTGCTGTTCGGCGACGACATCGTTGCGCAGACCGAAAAGGTGCTCTTTGCCTTCGGCGCTGTGGTGGCGCAGATCCAGAATGTCGAGGCCTGCCGGCAGATGACCGCGGAACTTGCGCTGCGCCATGTCGCTTACGGGGTCGAACGCGGGCATTACGCGTCTGTCGGGCAAGCGGTGATGAGCGTGCTGGCCGAGGTTCTGGGCGAAAGCCGCTTCACCCCGGAGATGGAGGCGGCCTGGAAGACCGCCTATGCCGAGATCGCGGCGGCGATGATCGCGGCAGCCTACGGGCCGCGTGACCGGCCGGCGGCCTGATCGCCGCCGACCCGGCACCCGATCTGGGGCACCAGCTGCTTTTTCAGGCGGCCTTTGCCGTCTTCTCTTCCGCAGCCTTCTCCAGCATCTTCTGGATGGCTGCCGAATTGGCCTTGATCTGCCGCTTCACCAAGGTCTCCGCAAGACCATCGTCCAGGAGCTTGTCGCTGATCGCGGTGGCCACCTTCGCGGGCGGTTCCTTGCCGCTCAGGCCCTTGCATGCTGACTTGAACGCACCGACCAGAAGGTCGGCGCCGTCCTTGGCCCGCAGATATTCGAGCAGGTTCTTCATGATGCCGCCATAGCCGGTCCGCATGATGCCCTGGACGATGATCCGCGCGACCTCGTCCTTGCCGAGAGTTGCCACGACGCCGGACTTTGGAACGACCCAGGTCAGGGCGTTCTTGTGCACCATCCGGGCGACAACCCCCGGTAACTCCTTGCCGATCTCCCTGACCAGTTGCTTCGTCACCTCCTTGCCAATCGGCCCGCTCAGCAGGACGCCACCGAGGGCACCCACCGCGCCCCCGAACAGCGTGTCCCGGACGACGGTATAGCCGATCTGTCCCGCTGACTGCTTTTCCCCCGCCGCGGAGCGGCCGAGCACCGAAGCGACCGATTTCAGATAGGCCGCCGCCGCGCCGGTGGCGGCTGCTGCCTGGGTGGCGGTGATCGCCCCCTTGGCGATCAGGGGGCCAAGGCCGCCGGTCGCGAGCGCCGCCGCCACGATAAAGGCGTAGTCGTCGACGAACTTCACTACCTTCACGCCGGTCGTGGCCCCGTCGGTCATCTTGCGCCGATACACTTCGGCCGCCACGACATAGGCCTTCAGCGCCTTGTCGGCGGCGGTGATCGTGCTGACCATCTTGTCGAAATCGCCGGCGTTCACCGCCTTGACCACAGCATCCAGAGCCTTCGACGACTCGGCAAGTTCTTTGGTCGGCGGCTCTGTCCGCTTGGTCGTGTGTAGTATCTCGGCGAACCAGCCGGCGATAAAGCCCGTGCTGATGTCCGCCATGTATTCATAGTCGTCGTCATAGATCGCCTTGACCGAGGCGAGGCGCGGCAGGAACTTCTTCTTGATCTCCTTGGTCACCGCCGCGCGCAACGCGTCCATCTCTTCGTGCGGGACAAAGTATGTCTTGCCCAGGAACTTCAGCGTCTGCAGCTTTGCCTTCGGGTCGATCATCACCACGACGTCGCCCTCGATCACCTTGTCGGCATGCTTGCGCTTGGCTCGGAGCGGCTTGTTCTGCTGCAGATCCCAGGTGGTCTTCCAGTCGGTGACACCGTGCTTCTTCATCACGGTGGAAAAGGTTTCGCCCTTCTTGAGCTTATGGGAAATGAACATTGGTCGGTTCTCCGGTGAATTCGGTTCGGACAAGCGCCGGCGCGGCGTTCGCGCTTGGGTGTCACGAAAGGCAACCGCGCCAGCGGGGAGGGAGTGGGGCAATCATTTGCCGCCATTCCGAAAGGCTAGCATCACGCTTGAAAGCCGGTCTATGCGCAGCCCTGCATGTCGCTCATGCAGTTTTGCGGGCACCGCGCGAGTTGTTGCCGCTGACGCGAAACGCGTCCGATCATCGTCGGCTGGCCGGGGTCACCGTTACTTTCGGCTGTCGCCTGCGCGCTATTGAACACCCCGACTGCGCGCCTGCTCGACTAGGTAGTCCCGCCCTTCGAGCATGTCGTCGAGCGTTCCAAACTGGTTCATGTAATGCCCTTTGAAACCTGCTGCTTCGATCCGCGCGAACATATCGGCGAAATCCATCGTGCCTTCACCGGGCTTCAGGTGCTCCTCGTAGGTGCCGTGGCAGTCTGCCAGGCGCACCTCCTGACATCGGGTCAGGTCCAGCGCGTCAACGAAGCCCGCAACGCCCTCGTCATACAGGTGCGCGTGGTTCGCGGTGAAAGCCATCCGCAGGTTGGGTGAGGTCAGCTTGTCGAAATACCAAAGGCATTCTTCGAGCGTGCAGCACAGGTAATGCACTTCGGCGTGGTCAGGTTCGCGGTTGGTGTTCTCCAGCAGAAGCGTCACGCCCTGCTTCTCGGCATGATCCACAGCGCGCTGCAGTCGCTCCAGCCCGGTCTGCCGGCGCAGCTTGTAGTCACCCGTGAAATGATAGCCGGCGTGAACGATCACCCAGCCCGCCCCGGTGGCCACGGCAAGGTCGATATAGGCGCGCAGATAGGCATCTGCGGCATCGCTTACGAAGGGCGAGACCTCGGCGATGTTCACGCCCGAGAGGGTGTGAAGACCCAGTTGAATCCCCGTCTCCTCGCACAGCGCGCGGATGCCCGCGGCGCGGGCGGGCATGTTTTTCAGTGCGTTTGGCGCCAGGTCGGTCTGCACGTCCAGAAAGTGAACGTCGTTTGCCGCGGCCCAGCGGATCGCATCCTCGGCCGACAGGATTCGACCCACATCCATCCCGATGCGTCTGAAGAGATCCATTGCCTATC
>JBJHCH010000139.1:0-8113 GCA_050485905.1 Paracoccaceae bacterium
GGGTCGGAAAGCCGCTCGAAGGAGCTGGGACAGTTAGAGACGGGATGGATCCCGCAAACCGATGAGGACGGAACATGAGCGATATCGCTGATCGCGTGAAGAAAATCGTTGTCGAGCACCTCGGCGTTGATGAGGAGAAGGTGACCGAGAACGCCTCGTTCATCGACGATCTGGGCGCCGACAGTCTGGACACGGTCGAGCTGGTCATGGCCTTCGAGGAAGAGTTCGGGATCGAGATCCCGGATGATGCCGCCGAGACGATCCAGACCTTCGGCGACGCGGTCAAGTTCATCTCTGACGCCGCCTGATCCAGCGGCAAGTCTGCAGAATTCGCCCCCGCCCCCTCGGCGGGGGTTTTTCGTTGCGCGGGCGGTGATAGGGTGTGCCGGCGAACGGGGGGGGCGGCGATGGCCTTGGAAGATGCGAGAGAGCAGGTGGACGCGGCCTTTACCCGCGACGATCTGCGCGGGCTGACCTATGAGAACGCATTCGGCGGCGCGACCAGCTTTCTGCGCCGGCGCTATACCAGGGATCTGGCGGGGGTGGATCTGGCCGTCACCGGCATCCCGTTCGATCAGGCCGTTACCCACCGTCCCGGCAGCCGCTTCGGGCCCCGTGCGATCCGCGAGGCATCGGTGCTGCAGCCCTATGACCCGCCGCACGGCTGGGGCGGGCTGGACCCGCTGAGCGACTTTGCCATCGTCGATTACGGCGACATGGCGTTCGACTATGCCAAGGTGGCCGAGACGCCCGGACGGATCACCCGGCACATCGCGGGGATTCTGGATGCGGGCGCGGCGGCGATCACGCTGGGCGGCGATCACTACATCACCTTTCCGATCCTGCGCGCATTCGCCGAACGCCACGGGCCGGTGTCGGTGATCCAGTTCGACGCCCATTCCGACCTGTGGCCGGACGATGACCTGACCCGCATCGACCACGGCACGATGATGTACAAGGCGGTGCGCACCGGGCTGGTGGACCCAAAAACCTCGGTCCAGATCGGCATCCGCACGGAATGCGACGACTACCTTGGCGTCAACGTCGTCCCGGCCCGCGCGGTCCACGAGCGCGGCGTGGCCGAGGTGGTGGCCGAGGTGAAGCGGATAGTGGGCGACCGGCCGGTCTATGTCAGCTTCGACATCGACGCGCTGGACCCGGCATTCGCGCCGGGCACCGGCACGCCGGTCTGGGGCGGGCTGGCAAGCTGGCAGGCGGCGGCGATCCTGCGTGATCTGGCGGGCATCAGCATTGTCGGCGGCGACGTGGTGGAGGTGTCGCCCCCCTATGACACCACCGGCGCCACCGCGATTGCGGGCGCCCATGTGGCGATGGAACTGATCTGCCTGTGGTGCTGGAACCGGCGCAATCCGGGCTGAGGAAGGGGCTGGCTTGATCGTCGTCGCGTTTCACTGGCTGCTGATCGCCGTGCATGCGGGGCTGGCGCTTTGGGCGGCGGCGGGTCTTGTGGAGTTCCTGCTGCCCGGCTGGCCCGGCCCGGCGCTGCAGAATCCGCTGTTCCCGACCTGGCTTCAGCTTCTGCACTGGCTGGCCATTGCGGGTGGGGCGGCGGGGTTCTTCATCCCGCGACTCTTCGCGCCCCGGCTGCTCGTCCCGGTGCTGGCGGCGGCCTATGCGGCGATGGCCGTGGTCTGCGCAGTGCAGACCTTCGGCTATCTGGACCATGCCGGCCGGTTCCGCGACATGGCGCTGGAATACGCGGCCTATCTGGCCATCCTTGCCTTCCTGCATCGCTTTCCGCCGGGGGGCACGGCGATCCGGCCCCTTGGCCGGGTGAGGGGCGGCGGATGAGTGGCCTGTTCCTCAAGCTCGGCCTCGGCATCGTTCTGCTTGCGCTGGCAGCCGTGGCCTGGGTGCGGCTGGCGCCGACCGACCCGGCGCGCTGGCATGTCGATCCGGTTGCGGCCCCCGACCCGGCGACGCCGAACTTTGCCCGCATCCAGCCCGGTGAGGTGACCTTGAACGACCCTGACCCGGCGGCGCGGCTGCGCGCGGCGATGGAGGCGATGCCGCGCACCCGGCTGGTCGCGGGGTCCGAGGGCGAGGGGATGATGACCTTTGTCACCCGGTCGCGCCTGATGGGTTATCCCGATTTCACCACGATCCGGGTGCTGCTGGCGGAGGGCGGGGCGACCTTTGCCGCGCTGGCCCGGTCGCGGTTCGGGCAGTCCGACATGGGGGTGAATGCGGCCCGGCTGCAGGCGCTGAAGGCGGCGCTGCAATAGCCGCCCCTTGACCGCGCCCCGGTGATCCGCCACGACGCCCGCCATGGTGCCCCTGGAGAAACTCGACCAGATCACGCAACGCTTCCAGTTTCTGGAGGCGAAGCTGAACGCGGGCGTTGCAACCGATCAGATCGCCGATCTGAGCCGGGAATATTCCGACCTGAAGCCGGTGGTGGACCAGATCGCCGCCTATCGCCGCCTGCTGCGGGACATGGACGAGGCGCAGGCGATGCTCGCCGACCCCGAGATGCGCGCGCTGGCCGAGGATGAACTGCCCCGCCTGCGCGCCCGCCTGCCGGAGCTTGAGGCCGCGCTGCGGCTGGCCCTGCTGCCAAAGGATGCCGCCGACGCGCGGCCCGCGATCATGGAGATCCGCCCCGGCACCGGCGGAGAGGAGGCGGCGCTCTTCGCCGCCGACCTGCTGCGCATGTACCAGCGCCATGCCGAGGCGCAGGGCTGGCGGTTCGAGATCGTGGAACTGCAGGAGAGCGAGCTGGGCGGCGTGCGCGAGGCCGTCGTGCGGATCGAGGGCGAGGGCGTCTATGCCCGGCTGAAATACGAATCCGGCGTGCACCGCGTCCAGCGTGTGCCGGAAACAGAATCGGGCGGGCGTATCCACACCTCTGCCGCCACCGTCGCGGTGCTGCCCGAGGCGCAGGAGGTCGATATCGACATCCCCGCCAGCGACATCCGCATCGACACGATGCGCGCCAGCGGGGCGGGGGGGCAGCATGTCAACACCACCGACAGCGCGGTGCGGATCACCCACATCCCCACCGGCATCGTGGTGACCAGTTCCGAGAAGTCGCAGCACCAGAACCGCGCAATCGCCCTGTCGGTGCTGCGCGCCAAGCTTTACGACATGGAACGCAGCCGCGCGGATGCCGAACGGTCGGCCGACCGGCGTGCGCAGGTCGGCAGCGGCGACCGGTCAGAGCGGATTCGCACCTACAATTTCCCGCAAGGAAGGATGACCGACCACCGGATCAACCTGACGCTCTACAAGCTCGATCAGATCCTGCAGGGCGATCTGTCCGAGGTCATCGACGCGCTGGTGGCCGACGATCAGGCCCGCCTGCTGGCCGAGGCCGAGGCGTGAGGGCAGCCGAGGCGCTGGCGGATGCGGCGCGGCAACTGGCGGCGGCGTGTGTTTCGGACGCCCCGCGCGATGCGCGCCGGCTGCTGGCCCATGCGATGGGCGTCGATCCGGCGCGGCTGACGCTGCATCTGCAGGACGATCTGACCCCCGATGCTGCCGCGCGGTTCGCCGAAGCCGTCGCTGCGCGATTGCGCCGGCAGCCGGTGTCGCAGATCACCGGGCAGCGGCTGTTCTTTGGCCGCAGCTTTCGCGTGACGCCCGATGTGCTCGACCCCCGGCCCGAGACCGAGGTGCTGGTGGCGGCGGGTTTGCAGGAACCCTTTGTGCGCGTGCTGGACCTCGGCACCGGGTCTGGCGCGATCCTGCTGACCCTGCTGGCCGAGCGGGCGGGGGCGACCGGGCTGGGCACCGATGCGAGCGCGGCGGCGCTGGATGTCGCCAGGGCCAATGCGCAGGCGCTGGGGCTGGCGGATCGGGCGCAGTTTGCCCCCGGCGACTGGTGGCAGGCGGTGCCGGATGACGCGCGGTTCGACCTGATCGTGTCGAACCCGCCCTATATCGCCGAGGCCGAGATGGCCGGGCTGGCGCCCGAGGTGCGGGACTGGGAGCCGCGCCTGGCGCTGACGCCGGGCGGCGACGGGCTGGATGCCTATCGCGCGATTGCCGCGGGCGCGGCGGCGCATCTGGCCCCCGGCGGGCGGCTGCTGGTCGAGATCGGGCCGACCCAGGCCGGTGCGGTCGCGGCGCTCCTCGCCGCCGCCGGGCTGGCGGACCTGCGCGTCCTGCCGGACCTGGACGGCCGCGACCGGGTGGTAACGGCCCGCACACCCTGACGCGAGGGACCGCGCCGGCACGGAAACTTGAGCGGCATTTGTGCCGAAACCCGCCGGTTTCGGCCGATGCCGTGGCAGATTTCCCAAGATTCCCCTTGTCACCCGGCGCGTGGCATGTTTACTCAGGGCTGTGAGGGGCGGATGGCCACGGCTGTTGCCCGCACTGGTAAGCCACAAAGCGCGGACACCTCGTCATCAGGGCGACCATTGGGTCACCTTCCTTGTCCGGGCAAAGCCGTCAGGCTCTATACACGGAAACACATGAGATCATCCAAGTCACGTTCGCGGTCCAAGCCGAACCGCCCCCGGACGATGGGCAACATCGTCAACCGCGTGTTCGACAGTTCCGGCCCCGAGGGCAAGGTGCGCGGTACGCCGCAACAGATCATTGACAAGTACCTTGTTCTGGCGCGCGACTCGCAACTGTCCAACGACCGGGTTGCGGCCGAAAACTTCATGCAGCATGCCGAGCATTACACAAGGATGCTGGCCGAGGCGCAGCGCGAGATGCAGCGCGAGACCGAGGAGCGCAACAGCAACCAGCAGCCCCGCGGTGAAGGGCGCGACGATGGCCGCGACGATGGCCGCGACAACCAGCAGGGCCGCGACAACCAGCAGGGCGGGCAGAACCAGCAGGGCGGTGGCCAGAACCGGCAGGGCGGCCGCGACGACCAGCGGGGCGAACAGCGCGGTGACCGGCGCCAGGAGGGTGGCCGCGACGACCGTGGCGACCAGAACCGGCGCGAAGGCGGCGGCCAGCGCCGTCAGCGCGGTGGCGGCCAGATGCGCGCCACCGATGTGATCGACTTCTCCGACGGCAGCGACAGCGATCTGGTGGAGACGCCAGAGGCCCGGCGCGACCCGGCACCGCAGGCTGATCCCGCCCCGACCCCCGCGCCGGAAGCACCGCCGGAAGCCGAGGCCGAGGCGCCACCCGCGAAGCCGCGCCGCCGCGCGCCCGCGCGCCGGCCGAAAGCGGATGCCGAGGCCGCGCAAGGGGCCGAAGAGGCCGCACCGCCCAAGGCGTCAGCCGCGGAATGATGCGAGATTTGGGGGCCGATTGGCCCCCTTTTCATGTCTGAAGCCGGCGCGACAGGGCGCAGAACGCCTCCAGCCCGATCTCCTCGGCCCGCGCCGTGGGCGGGATGCCGACCGCGCGCAGGTGATCCTCGATATCCGGGCCAAAGCCGCGCAGGCTGGCGCGCAGCATCTTGCGGCGCTGGTTGAAGGCGGCGGCGACCACGCGCTCCAATACCTTCCGGTCGGCAGGGAAGCGCGGTTCTGCCAGACGCTCGATATGCACCACCGCCGAACTGACCTTGGGCGGCGGGGTGAAGGCCTCGGGCGGCAGGGACAGCACGATGCGCGGATCGGCGCGCCACTGGGCCATCAGGGCCAGCCGGCCATAGGCTTTCGACCCCGGTTTCGCCACGATCCGCTCCGCCACCTCGCGCTGGAACATCAGCGTCAGGCTGTCCCAGAACGGCGGCCATTCGTCGGGCAGCATCCAGCGCAGCAGCAGTTCGGTGCCGATGTTGTAGGGCAGGTTCGCCACCACCCGGATTGGCGGGGTCAGATGCGCGGTCGGATCGACGGCCAGCGCATCGGCATTCAACACCGTCAGCCGGCCCGGATGGGCCGTGGCGATCTGATCCAGAGCGGGCAGGCAGCGGGCGTCCTTCTCGATGGCCAGCACATGCCGCGCGCCCTCGGCCAGCAGGCCGCGGGTCAGCCCGCCGGGGCCGGGGCCGACCTCCAGCACGTCGCAGGCGGACAGGTCGCCGGCCAGCCGGGCGATCTTGGCGGTCAGGTTCAGGTCCAGCAGGAAGTTCTGGCCCATCGACTTCTTGGCCGTCAGCCCATGCGCCGCGATCACCTCTCGCAGCGGCGGCAGGCCGTCGATCGCTGCCATCAGGCGGCCCGCGCGCGGGCCATCTGATCGGCCAGCCGCAGGGCGGCGATCAGGCTGGTCGGATCGGCGATGCCGCGCCCCGCGATGTCAAAGGCGGTGCCGTGGTCGGGCGAGGTGCGCACGAAGGGCAGGCCCAGCGTCACGTTCACGCCACCCGCGAAATCCAGCGTCTTGATCGGGATCAGCGCCTGATCGTGATACATCGCAATCGCCGCGTCATAGGTCGCGCGGGCGGCCTCGTGGAACATCGTGTCGGCGGGCAGGGGGCCGGTCAGCGCCAGACCCTCGGCCTTTAGCGACGCGATCACCGGGGCGATGATACGCGCCTCTTCATCCCCCATCGCGCCGCCCTCGCCTGCGTGGGGGTTCAGCCCGGTGACGGCCAGCCGGGGTGCGGCGATGCCGAAATCGCGGATCAGCGCGGCGTGGGTGATGCGGATCGTGTCGCGCAGCAGTTCGGGGGTCAGCGCGGCGGGCACCTGCGACAGGGGGATGTGAATCGTCGTCGGCACCACCCGCAGCGCCGGGCAAGCCAGCATCATCACCACGCGATCCACGCCCGCCAACGCGGCAAGGTACTCGGTATGGCCGGGATGGGCGAAGCCCGCCCCGTCCTTCAGCGCCTTCTTGGATATCGGTGCGGTGCAGAGCGCCGAGGCTGCGCCCGACCGGACCAGTTCGACGCCGCGCGCGATCACTGCGATCACCTCTGCCGCATTCTCGGGCGCGGGGCTGCCGGGGGTGGCCGGGGCGGGGAAGGGGTGGCGCAGCACCGGAACGCCGCGCAGCGCCACCAGCGGCGCCTCGTCTGGGCGCGCGATCTCGGCCACCGGCGTGCCGGCGGGCAGGTGGGCGGGATCGCCGACCAGGAAGAACGGCAGCCGCGCCCCCAGGTCGGCCCAAGCTTTCGCGGCAATCTCGGGGCCGACGCCTGCGGGCTCTCCGCAGGTCAGCGCGATCGGGGGCAGGGTCACCGGCCCGCCCGTCCCCGCGTCACGTCAGGGGTAGCGGATGAAGGCATCGGCGCGCAGTTCCTGCAGGTAGAGGTCGGCCCGCTGGCTGACCCGCTGGCTGATCAACTGCTGGCGCACGCCCTCGCGCGAGGGTTCGACATCGGTGAACACCCGGCGGTGGCAGAGCATCAGGAAGACCAGCGCATCGCCCCGCGTCAGCCCGGTGGACACCTCGCCGGGGTCGAGCCGGGCAAGCTCCATCGCAATGTCGTTCGGCACCTCGGCCAGCGCGCTGGTGGTGCGGATCACCCGATCCTCGGGCAGGTTGCGGGTCAGGCCAAAGACGTCGTTGCAGGTGTCGGCCCGCGCGGCCAGCCCGGCGGCCTCGGACAGCGCGCGCTCGCTGCGCCCGCCGGGGATCAGCACCTGCATGTAGTCGATGGAGGTGGAGGCCGGGGTGATCTGCGCCGCCTCCTGCACGCCGCGCATCTGGTAAAGCGCGACACGGCCCTCACCCAGCGGAATCGGCGGAGTGACGCCGCCGGTGGGAAGCTGCATCAGGATCGGCAGCACGCCGCCCGGCAGGTTCACCACCGGAATCCAGCCGATGTTGCCGCCCTCGGCGGCGGATTCCGCGATCGAATGTTCGCGCGCGGCGGCGGCAAAGGCGCCTTCGCTGCGCATGCCCTGAATCCGCTGGGCCAGCGCCAGCACTTCCTCTTCGGTGTCCGGGGTCGCCTGCAGCACGATTTCGCCCACCCGTGCGCGCACCGGCCCGGTCTGGTTCATCAGCGCCAGCGCGCGGTCGATCTCGGCCTCGGTGATGCTGGTCCGCGGCGGGCCAAAGCGTGCCCGCACGACCTCGCGCCAGACCACGCCGGCGCGGACGAAGTCGACGAACGTCTCGGTGGCGATACCCACGTCGTTCAGGATCTCCACCAGCTCGTCAGCCGACAGATCGGCGCGCCCGGCGAATTCCTCCATCCCGGCGCGGATCTGCTCGGCCGTCGGGTCGATCCCCATGCGGGCCGCGACGTCCAGTTGCAGCCGCTCCTCGATCAGCCGCGCCT
>JBJHCH010000140.1:0-8037 GCA_050485905.1 Paracoccaceae bacterium
GGCGGGTGCAGAGGGCTGCAACCTGAACATGTTCGGCCCCGTCCATCAGCGGCAGGTCGCTCTTGCCGGGAATCTTGGCCAGCGGTGTTTCAAACATCTTCTCGTCCATCTGCTCGATCACGGATCTTGCGTCCGTCCGCGGCCGAAGTGGCCGCCATGCCTGTTGGTTAATCATATCCTGATTAACCGGGAATGACCAGAATTGCGGCACTTATGCCGCCAGATCGCCGCCCGTCAGCAGCCGATCGGCCAGACCCAGTGCGCGGTCGATATAGCTGCGGTGGCGCGGATCGCCCTTGGGCAGTCGCGGAATTGTCCAACCGACGGACGCGAGGCAGCGCAGCAAAGTAAACACCGGCACCATCGCCCGGTCAGCAGCTGACAGCGGTCGCCGTGCGGCATAGCCGTCCACCAGCGCCGCGGCGATCTCGGCCAGGTGCGGTTCACCCAGGTTCTGAGACAGAGCGGTGCCGAGGTCGTAAAGCCGGAAGCCAAAGCCGCTGTCGTCGAAATCAATCAGCCACAACCGGCCCTCGTGCTCCATCACGTTCTCGCGCAGAACATCAGCATGGATCAGCCCCTGATCGGCCCCTGCCGCCGCATGCTCGGCAAGTCGCGCGGCACACCATTGACGCGCACGCGTCAGAAGCTGCGCTTCATCGGGAGCGAGGGCAGGGTGGTCCCAGAACCGACCCCAGAACGGCTGATCGCCCAACAGGCCATCTGCATCCCAGCGCGGGCGGTGGAATGCGGGCGGCAGGTGCAGTCGGTCTGTAACGGTGTGCAGATCGCCCAGCAGATGGCCGAGCGCATGGTGCAGCCGCGCCTGATCCGCTGGGCTTCCGGACAGGGCCACACCGGCGACGCCGATTGCCGCCCCGTCGATCCACCCTAGGGCCGAGACGAAGCGCCCGTCCGCCAGCCGCGCTACCAGTGCCCCGTCCGGCGCGCGGACCGGCCGGGGAACCGCCAGGCCCGCATCGGCCAGCGCCTCCATCCACCACAGTTCCGACCGGATCGCATCCTCGGTCTGGTATCCGCGACGGTGGATCCGCAGTGCGGCGCGGCCGGCGGGAAGGATGACATCAAAGATCGCGTTCTCGCGGTTGCCGATCAGCCTCGGGGTGCCACTCCCGTCCCAGATTTGCAGTGCCTCGGTCGCCAGGCGCTTTGCCTCGTCATCCAGCATGGCGCACCGGGATGGGAACCTCAGCCAGCACTTCTGCCAGCGTGTCGATGGCCAGATCGGCGTTGTCGCGCGAGAAGGGCATCGGCGGGCGCATCTTCAGCGTGTTCATGTGTCGCCCGATCCGGTTGAGCAACACACCACGGGCAACCATCCGTTCCACCACCTCGGCTGCAAATGCGGTAGCCGGGCGGCCGTCATCGTCGATGAACTCCGCCCCGAAGAACAGTCCCGCGCCACGCATCTCGGCCAGCCAAGGGTGGCGCAGCGCGCGCAGGCGGTCCAGTGCGTAGGCACCCACATCAGCCGCGTTCGCCTGCAGGTCTTCGTCTTCCAGCACCTCCAGCGTTGCAATGGCTGCAGCGGCGGCGACGGGATTGCCGCCGAAGGTGTTGAAATAACCAAACGCCTCGCGGAACGCGGCCATCACGTCCGGCCGCGCCAGCACGGCGGCGACCGGATAGCCGTTGCCCATCGGCTTGCCGATGGTCACCACGTCGGGCACCAGCCCGATCCGCTCATACCCCCAGAAGTGACTTCCCAACCGGCCGAATCCCGGCTGCACCTCATCCACCAGCATCAGGCCACCGGCGGCACGGACGACACGGGCGGTTTCGTCAAGAAAGCCGGCGGGCAGGTCGGGGAAGCCCTCGTTCGCGAAGAAGGGACACAGCATCATGCCAGAGAAGCCGATGCCCGCATCCTCCAGCGAGCGGATCGCATCGGCGACATGGGCGGCAAAGCGCAGGCCGGCATCGCCGCAGGGGCTGCCGGGCGGGATCAGGCTATCGGGTGAGGGGACGCGGCGCACATGCGCAGGATAGCCCCCGATCGGCGGGCGCCGGGTGGACAGGACCGAGGTCGCCGTGGTGTTGCCGTGATAGGTGTTGTCGGTGGCGATGATCCCGGTCTTGCCGGTCACCGCCCGCGCCATGCGCAGCGCGATGTCGTTCGCCTCGGACCCGGTGCAGACCAGAATGCCCTTGCTGATGCCGTGGCCAGTGCGGGCGGTGATCCGCTCCAGATAGTCCAGCACACCATCGTGCAGATAACGGGTATGGGTGTTCAGCGTTGCCGACTGGCGCGCGATGGCCTCCACCACCCTGGGGTGGCAATGGCCGACATGGGGAACGTTGTTGTAGCAGTCGAGATACCGCCGGCCCGCCGCGTCCCAGAGCCAGACGCCTTCGCCGCGAACGATATGCACCGGATCGGCGTAGAATGTCGGCACGTTCGGCCCCATCAGCCGTGCGCGCCGGTCCAGCAGCGTCTCACTCATCTCCCGCCTCCACCGCGCCGCGCAGTGTCTTGACCTGACCGCGCCTGACCTTGCCCGCCACCCGCCGCCTCTGGCTGCCCAGCGTCGGTTTCGTGGGGATCCGTCGCTTGGGCGCCACCAGCGCGGCGCGGATCAACTCGGCCAACCGTTCACGCGCCAGTTCGCGGTTGCGGGCTTGGCTGCGGGTTTCCTCGGCTCGGATCACAATGGCGCCGTCGGTCGTCCAGCGCCGGCCGGCAAGGCGGCGCAGCCGCGCCTTCACCGCCGGGGGCAGGCTGGGCGAGCGGTCCGCCTCGAACCGCAGTTCCACCGCGGTTTCCACCTTGTTGACGTTCTGCCCGCCGGGGCCGGAGGCGCGCGAGAACACCTCGGTCAGTTCCCAGTCTTGCAATGTTATCTGGTCGGAGATGCGCAGCATGGGTTTGGGTCCGGGTGGTCTGGTCCGCAGTATCGCGCGTCGCGGCACAAAGAGAAAGGGTCGCGCCCGTCGCGCGACCCTTTCCGAGTTCAAGGAGATGGGGCCAGTTAGAGCCGTGGCCCAATCAGGGGTTCAAGCCTTCGGGTTTGCCCTCAGGCCGACATCCTCCTGACTGTTCCGACACCTCTCTCCAATATCCCTCTCGACACTGGACCACCTCCTTTCAATGGGTTTCAGATAGGGCCAGCGTGCCACAGATATTGTGGTTGTCAAAAGAAATCAGGCGACCGGTTGTGAAAGTTTGTGCACGATTGCGCGAAACGGCAACAGTGCTGCCAAAGCGAGCAGAAGTTTGACGCTCCAGTCGGCCACCGCCAGGCTGACCCACAGCGGCACCACCGGCCCCACGCCCAGCAGGGGCAGCGCCTCGTTCGCCCAGGAGACATCGTTGCCCGGTTCCAGGAACACGAGCTGCGCAGAGAAGGCGATGGTGAAGAACAGAGCGGTATCCACGGTCGAGCCGACCAGAGTGGAAGCCAGCGGCGCGCGCCACCATCGCCCCGCCCGCAGGCGGTCGAAGATCGCCACGTCCAGAAGCTGTGCCGTCAGAAAGGCGATTCCCGAACCCATAGCGATGCGCAGCGTTACCAATGGTCCGTATTCGCCCACGATCTGCGTGCCGATCAGCGAGCAGATCACGCCTGTGACAAAGCCAGCAAAGACGACCTTGCGCGCAGCCGCCGGACCATAGACCCGGTTCATCACGTCGTTGACCAGAAAGGCCAGCGGATAGGTGAAGGCGCCCCAGGTCAGCCACTGGCCGAAGAGGAACTGAACGAGGATGTTGGAGGCCACGACGATCGCGGCCATGGCGATGACGCCGGGCAGATGGGTACGGGACATGTGCTTTTCCGTTTTGGCAAGGTCGCGGAGACTTGGCCGCCCGTGGGCGACGCGTCCCGATACACCCCGCCGCGCGGGCGATCAACCGTTCAGTTCGACGCCAGTACGGCCGCGCATTGCTGGGGCAGGTCGGCCATCGTGAACTCGCGCGGATGGCGCTGCCGGGGTGCTGCCGGCTGTCGCTCGACCTTCTTCGGCGGGTTGAGGAAGTCGGTCACCCACCACATCAGCGTGTCGTCGCAGCCGTTGCCGCCGTTCGACAGTTCCGCCACCGTGGGCGTCTGGGTCTGACAGTTGGAACTGCCCCGTGGGCATTTCAGGCGGACGTGGAAATGATAGTTGTGCCCCTGGATCGGGCGGATCTTCTGCAGCCATGCCGTATCGGAGCGAGTCGCGGTGCGGCACATCTCGATCTTCACTGCCGCCGCGACGAAGATCCGGTCCACCTGCGGATGCGACGCCGCGAGTTGCAACAGCGCGTGGTGGCCGCGCGTCCAGTTGCTGTTGATCGCGCGCTGATCCTCGGTGCGGACCGAGATCGAACTGATGTTTTCCCGTTCCGCGCGCGTCAGATCCAGGCGATTGGGGCGCAGCATCCAGATATCGGCATCCAGCCCGATCTGGTGGCTTGCGTGGCCCGATGTCATCGGCCCGCCGCGAGGCTGGCTGATGTCGCCCACGTAAAGCCCATTCCAGCCGATAGTCGTCGCCTGCTGCGACAGCCACTGGATATAGGCAATCATGTCCGGGTGGCCCCAGTTGCGGTTGCGCGAGAGGCGCATCGCCTGCCAGGTCGGTCCCGTTTCCGGCAGTTGCACCAGCCCCGCCGCGCAGCCCCTGGCGTAAGATCCGATGGCGGCGGCGGGCTGGGAAGACGCCGCGCGGTGTGCGCCGAAAAGCTGGTTCGCCGGTGGGTTGGCGGCCGCCGGTCCTGCCAGCAGCGCCAGGATCATCAGGAGGATGCGGCCCATGTCTCTGCCCCTTCGCCATCGGGTTTCACCCAGACTAGCAGCAGAAGGCCGATCAGAAAAAGCCCGATCAGCGGGGTAACACCCAGCCGTTGGCTTTCGGTCACGGTGGTGGCCAGCGCGATAAGGCCGGGGGCAAGGAATGACGTGGCCTTGCCGGAGAGCGCGTAAAGCCCGAACGCCTCGGTCATCCGGTCGGGATTGCCCTGTCGCACCATCATCGTGCGCGACGCGGCCTGCAACGCGCCGCCCGCCGCGCCGATCAGCCCGCCGCAAAGGTAGAAGACCGTGTCGGGCAGTCTGGAGTCAGGTGCGATCGGCATCAGTAGGACCATGTTGCGGTCGGTGGTCACGATGATCAGACAGACCGCGATCAGCGCCAGGATGCAGGTCACGATCACTGGCTTCGGACCGTGGGCGCGGTCGAACCGCCCACCGACCCAGCAGAAGATCGCGCCGGTGATCGCCGCCGCGATGCCGAAGACGCCGATCTGCACGATCGACCAGCCCAGCACCCCGGCTGCATAGATTCCGCCGAAGGCATAGATACCGTTCAGCGCGTCGCGGTAGAACATCGACGAGCCGAGATAGGCGAAAAGGCTCGGATGCCGAGGCAGGGCCCTGAGCGTGCGGATCACCTGCTGCAACCCGTCGCGGACCACGGCGCGCGCCTGTGGAACGCCGGTTTCCGGCACCCACAGGAAAAACGGGATCACGAAGATCAGGTACCACAGCGCGGAGAAAGGCCCGACGGCGCGCGTACCCTCTCGCGCCCCTGCATCCAGCCCCAGCGCAGGCGCGCTGCCCAGCAGGGTCACTCCCGCGTCGTTCTCGGCCAGCCACAGCAGCATCACCAGCAGCGACAATACCCCACCGACATATCCCAGCGCCCAGCCGGTCCCGGAAATCCGGCCGATCTCCTCGCGCGGTCCCAGCGTCGGCAGCAGGGCGTTCGTGAAGATGATGCCGAACTCCAGCCCGATCATCCCCACGGCGAAAGCCACCAGCACGATCCAGACTTTGCCCATGCCTGGCTCGGCCCACCATAGCGCGAACGACCCCGCCACGTAGAAGGCCGACCAGAGCAGGATCCACGGTCGTTTCGGCCCGGCGCTGTCTGCAATGGCACCCAGAATCGGGGCAAGCAGGGCGATGGTCACGCCAGTGATCGCCAGCATCCAGCCCCACGTCTGCTGCCCGCTGACCGGATCCGGGGCCACGGCAGCGACGAAGTAGGGGGCGAAGATGAAGGTCAGAAGTAGCGTGTTGTAGGGCTGGTTCGCCCAGTCGAACAGATACCAGCCCCAGACGCGCCTTCTGTCCACCTCAGGCGGCCTGTGCCGCCTCGGCCGCCCGCAGAAAGACCGGGCGGTCGGGGTCCGATACGTCGGATTGGTAGCGATAGCCGCCGGCATCGAATTCGCACAGCGCCGCCGGGTCGGTCAGCCGGTTCTCGACGATGAAGCGCGCCATCGCGCCGCGGGCCTTCTTGGCAAAGAAGCTGACGATCTTTGGCCCGCCGGGCTTGTCCTCAAGAAAGGTCGGGGTGATGACCCGCAGCTTCAGCCGCTTCAGATCGACCGCGCCGAAATATTCCTGCGAGGCGCAGTTGACCAGAATGCCGGTCCCTACGGCCTCCGCCTCTCGGTTCAGCGCCTTGGCGATCCGGTCGCCCCAGTAGGCATAGAGTGTTTCGCCGCACCGGTTCGACAGCCGGCTGCCCATTTCCAGCCGGTAGGGTTGGATCGCGTCGAGCGGGCGTAACAGGCCGTAGAGCCCGGAGAGAATCCGCATATGCCCCTGTGCCCACCGCAGCGCGTCGGCGTCCAGCCCGCGCGTCTCCAGCCCTGCGTAGGTGTCGCCGGCGAAGCAGAATGCGGCAGGGCGCGTAGCTTCGGGGTCAGGCGTCGTGACGAACGCGCGGAACCGGTCGCGATTCAGCCGGGCGAGGTCTTCGGAAATGTCCATCAGCCCGCGCAGGTCGTCCACCGACAACTTTCGCGCCAGCCCGGCCAGATAGGCGGCGTCGCGGGAAAACTCCGGCTCTGTCGTCTCTAGCCCCGGCACTTCGGACCAGTCGAGCCGCTTGGCGGGGGAAATCACGGTCAGCATCGGGCACCTCCTGCGGTCAAAGCTAGACGGTGGTTCGGGGCGGTCAACGCGCGGCCTCCTCGATCACCTCCAGAAACGCCGCGCCAAAGCGTTCGGCGCGCCGGTCGCCCAGGAGCCGCGTCATCGTCGCCATGTCCTGCGGGCGCGTCTCGGCGACCTTGGCGATGAGCGCTGCGGAGCAGGTCAGCGGCTTCTCGGTCCCGTCCACGCCACGGGCCAGCGCCGCCTGCACCTCCAGCAGCCGGTCGTAGACCGAGCCCGCGTCGCGCCCGGCCAGCTTTCGCCGCCGCGGATGCTGGGGGTCCGGCGCGGCGCCGGTGATGACCTCGAGAAACGTCGCGCCGTAGCTTTCCAGCTTCTTTGCACCGACGCCCGAGATGCGCGCCATCTCGTCCAGCGTCTGCGGGCGGCGTTCGGCCATCTCGATCAGGGTGCGGTCGGGAAAGATCACATAGGCCGGCGCGCGCTGCGCCTCGGCCAGCGCGCGCCGGCGGGCTTTCAGCGCCGACAGCAGCGCCTCGTCCTCTTCCGCAACCAGCGCCTTGGCGGCAGGCCGCTCGGCCTTCTGCACGCTGTCCTCGCGCAGGTGGATCTCTTCCTCGCCGCGCAGGATCGGTAGGGCGGCGTCGGTCATCCGCAGCGCGCCGTGGCGTTCCGGGGCGGGGCGCACCAGATCGCGGCCCATCATCTGCCGGAACACCGCCTGCCACGCCGGGCGGGGCAGATCCATGCCCACGCCATAGGTCGGCAGGCCGTCGTGGCCGCGCTCCTTCACCTTCGGCGTGGCATTGCCAGTCAGGATATCGATCAAATGGCCGCTGCCGAACCATTCGCCGGTGCGCAGCATCGCCGACAGCGCCTTTCGCACCGGCTGGGTCGCGTTGAACAGCCGCGCAGGCACCCGGCACATGTCGCAATTGCCGCAGGGGTCGGGATCTTCGCCGAAGTATCGCAGCAACACCTGCCGGCGGCAGCCCGTCGCCTCGGCCAGGCCCAGCAGGGCGTTCAGGCGGGAATGGTCGGCCTGCTTGCGTTCGCCCGGCGCCAGCCCCTCATCGATCTGCGACCGGCGCAGGCGGATGTCGTCGGGACCATAGAGCGTCAAGGTGTCGGCCGGCGCGCCGTCACGGCCCGCGCGCCCGATCTCCTGATAGTAGCTTTCGATGGATTT
>JBJHCH010000141.1:0-7953 GCA_050485905.1 Paracoccaceae bacterium
GGTGATCTGATGCGGGCGCGCGCGGGAGACCGTGGCAATGGCAATGCATGTGCCATGCAGCCCGACGCGGAGTTCGTGAAAGGAGCCGCCGGTGCTCGTGCCGCACGTCGTGGCAGCCAAATCCAGAACGCACCCCGATCACCATGATCCTCGTCGACCATGCCGGGACAGCCCGGCATCCTGTTCACGATGTGCGGTAGTCTCGTCCAGTAGGCGCAGCAGCTGCGCTAATTGTCTTGGCAAACTCATAGCCTCGAGCGGACACTGCCCGCCGTCGCACTCTTCCGGTGTCGTCACACCCGCCGGTGCCTCCTGCGCGATCCGGTGCCATAAATCCGGTCGGTCCCGTTGTTCGCCGCGTCATGCCGTCCCGGGAACAGGAATGGCTCGCTCCCCACAGGGGCATGGACGGAGACGTCCCCAAGGGAGCCGAAGTCCTAGGAAAAGCGAGTGTGAGCGAAGGGGATGCCTTTTGGCGCCGGCAGTTCCCGGTTTTCAAGCCTCCGCTAACCCGCGAGGATGCTGCGCAGATGCTCGGCCAGTTCCTGCAGCCGGTAGGGCTTGCTCAGCAGCGGGATCGAGCGTCCCGGTCCACCACCGCTGCGGATTGCCTCGCCGAGATAGTCCGCGGTGAAGAGGATCTTCATGGCCAGCTGCCGCCAGAGGCCGGCTTTCCGCAGTCCCTCGGTCGCGTCCGTCCCGCTGTGCAGCATGAAGGCTCCGCTTGCCGCGCGATTGCTCAACCCACACCGATTGGCGAAAACAAGAACCGCGCTCCAGTCGCCGCTGGATGAAAGCTCAGTCGCAGGTCGCGGAAAAAGCAGTAGGCGGCATCACCGAATATCGACGTCCCTCGGAAACAGCGCTTCCCGAACAGGTCAATCAGTCTGGTCGCTTCGCCAACGCCTTAAGGCCGGCGCTGATATAGGGGACCACCGTATCCTTGTAGTCCGACCAAGAGGACTTCGCCGCAGCGCTGCGATAGAGCCCCTCTACACGTGCATCGTGCACCGTCGCTGCGTGCATCACCGCCATGAGAAAGTGAAAGCCCCGTATCGCATCACTATGTTTGAGGCTAGGCAATGCTCGCATGAAGGCTGCGATGTAGAGCTTTGCCACCTCATCGAAACTCTCGCTCATGTAGGTCGACAGCGTGCCGTCCCAGACGGAGCGTCCGACGAACGTGGCGAAGTGACGCCACTGACCCTCCTGGTCATCCAGCCGATTGTAGTAGGGCAGGATCAGGGCACGAACCAACGGTTCGACCTCGACATTCTCGCGCCCGACAAGTTCCTCGTAGTTCTCAAGGAGCGCGATGCGCTCTCGGTTGAGCTCGCCCGCGCGGCGCTGGATCGTCTCGCGGACCAAGGTTTCCTTCTTCCCGAAGTGATAGGCGATCTGCCCCACGTTGGCATTTGCCTCCGCCGCGATCTCCCTGAGCGTGACGGTCTGGTAGTTTCGCTTGGCAAACAGACGCTCTGCCGCGTCGAGGAGGCGATCGGGCGTCTCGATATTGTAGGCGCGGACACGCGCGACAGGCTGGTTCATCGTCAGACTTTCCTCTCGGCGCGCCATCTTCTCATTGCGGAGCAAGTAACACGGCGCTGCAAAACGCGGCAAACCCCGAGTGCACGCGGCATATATTCCAGCTTCCACAAAAATCACATGAACATTACGATTTTGGCGGGCAAGTGCATAGTTGACAAATGGTATGTTGCGCAGAAAGCATAGCGTTAGGACGGATCGAAAAGTTGCACGCATGACCGAGGAAACCATCACACTGGCCGACATCGCGGGCGCCGAGCGCCTTGCCGGCATAAGTTACACTCCCGACGAGCGGCAACAGATGCTCGACAATCTTGAGGGGCAGATCGCCTCGGCATGCATGCGTCGCGCTGTGCGGCTGAGAAACGACGAGCCAATGGCAACGCGATTTGATCCGCGACTTCCCACCTTCTCGATGGCTTCGCCGGCCGGGCCGTTGCGCTTCACTGATTCGGACAACACGGATCTGCCACACGACGACGAGGACATTGCCTTTGCCCCCGTGAGCAGGCTGTCGGCCTGGCTTGAGGCAGGAAGCCTGAAGAGCAGACGGATCACTGAGATCTATCTGGCCCGGATCGAGGCGCTCAACCCCGACCTTCAATGCTTCGCCAAGGTGACACCCGAGATTGCGCTCGCCGAGGCAGACGCCGCCGACGCGCTCATGGGGGCGGGCATCCGTCTGGGGCCCCTGCACGGCATTCCTTACGGCCTGAAGGATCTGTTCGACACGAAGGGCGTCGTTACGGGTTGGGGCGCTGAACCGTTCCGTGACCGTGTCCCCGAACGCGACGCCGTGATCGTGGACCGGCTGCGCGCCGCCGGCGCCGTGCTGCTCGGCAAGACGACGGTCGGCGCGCTTGCCTACAATGACATCTGGTATGGCGGCGTCACCCGCAATCCGTGGAACCTCAACGAGGGATCGAGCGGCTCCTCGGCCGGCTCGGCGTCGGCAACCGCCGCAGGCCTCTGTGCCTTTGCCATCGGGACAGAGACTCTGGGCTCGATCACCTCACCCTCGCAACGCTGTGGCACCACGGGGCTTCGGCCCACATTCGGGCGCGTGCCGCGCACGGGCGGCATGGCGCTCTGCTGGACACTGGACAAGATTGGCCCGATCTGCCGGTCGGTGGAGGACACGGCCATGGTTCTCGCCGCCCTGAATGGGCCAGACCTCGGCGATCCGTCGACCATCGCCGCCCCGTTCCATTTCGACGCTGGCGCCGACTGGACGCACCTGAGGGTCGGCTTTCTGCCCGAGGCCTTTGGCGAAGGCGCGACAGAGGTGGATCATGCCGCTCTCGAGACCTTGCGCGGGCTCGGCGTCGAGGTGCGGGAGGTCAGCCTTCCCAATCTCCCCTATGGAGCGCTCATCAACATCCTATACGCAGAAGCCGCGGCGGCCTTCGAGGAGCTGACGCTCGAGAACGCTGACGACACACTCACCTGGCAGGACGACGGCGCCTGGCCGAACACCTTCCGCAAGGCGCGCTTTCTGTCGGCCGTCGACCATGTTCAGCTGGACCGGTTGCGGCTGCGCGTCATGAAGGCGGTCGATAGTCTCTTCGGTGAGGTGGACGTTCTCGTCGGACCATTCATGACCGGCCCCATGCTCGTCGCCTCCAACTTTACCGGCCATCCCTGCCTGCATCTGCGTGCTGGCTTCATCGACGTCGGCACACGGGGCAAGGCGAGCCTCGGCGCCGGCAAGCTGAGCGTCGGCGAGGAGGACGCCACTGGCCAGACCTTCACGGTGCCACAGGGCATCTCCCTCTGGGGCCGTCTGTTCGAGGAAGGACCGATCCTGAACCTCGGCATGGCGCTGGAGGCCGCGCTGGACGTCGCCGACAGGCGGCCGACCTTCGCGCGATGAAACCGCGCCGCGCCGGAATTGCGGGCCGGCGCGGCGCAGCCTGCAAATGGGCCGGTCACGACCGCTGGCCCGGTTATGCCAACTGCCGGCCTCGCGCTGGCACCGACAGGAGAGAAGGACAATGAAACGCAGGAAGTTTCTCGCCAGCAGCATGCTTGCCACTGGTGCGCTTGGCTTCGGCTTCGGCACGCCGACCCGGCTTCTGGCAGACGAGCCGGTGTCGGGTGGAACGCTGATCTGGGGGCATTCCGAGACCACCCAGAACCTTGACATGCACCAGACCGGCACCGCATCGACCAGTCGTGTGCTGCAGAACATCCACGATGCCATCGTCACCATCAACAGTGAGATGGAGGTCGTTCCGCAGCTAGCCGAGAGCTTCGAGATTTCGGACGATGGGCTAGCCTATACATTCCGGCTGCGTGAGGGCGTGCAGTTTCATGATGGCACCACCATGACCGCCGAGGACGTGAAATACTCGTTCGAGCGCTGCCGCAACCCCGAGACCGGCGCGGTGAACTTCGAGGTGTTCAACGACGTGGCCGCCATCGAGACGCCCGACGATCTGACCGTCATCGTGCGGATGAACCGGCCCAACGCACCCTTCCTTGCGCGGGTGGCAGAGAACGGCGCCGGGGTGGTGATGCCGGCGGGATCGGGCGACACCCAGGGCACCACGCCGACCGGTGCCGGCCCGTTCCGCTTCGTGCGCCGCGAGTTCGGCAACGAGGTGGAACTGGTGCGCTTCGACGACTACTGGGACGGCCCGGCGCATCTGGAGCGGATCGTCGCCCGCGAGATCACCGAGCCCACGGTCCGACTGACCGGGCTGCGCACCGGCGAGTTGCACTTGATCAACGACATCCCCGCCGAGCGTATTGCTGAGGTCGAGGGCGACGCCGGCCTGCAGGTGCGCACCTGGGCGCCACTGAACTTCGACTTCGTGAACTTCAACCACAATCTGGAGCTGTTCCAGGACCATCGGGTGCGCCTTGCCTTTGACCTGATGATCGACAAGGAGATGCTGCTGCAGGGCGCGCTCTGGGGACAGGGCGCGCTGACGGCAACGCCAAGCTTTCCCAACGACGCCTCGCGCAACACCGATCTGGCGCATCGCGCGCAGGACATCGCCCAGGCCCGCGCTCTGCTGCAGGAGGCCGGCCATGCGCCTGGCAGTCTGAACGTGGTGTTCAAGGTCACCACCAACTATCCCTACCATGTCGAGAGCGCACAGATCATCGCGGAATGGGCGCGCGAGGCCGGGGTCAACATGACGATCGAGCAACTGACCTGGGCCGACTGGCTGAGCCAGGTCTGGGTCGACCGCGACTTCGAGCTGACGATGATGAACTTCTTCACCATCTGGGAGCCCGACCGCCTCTACTACAGTCTCTACCACTCGACCGGCGGCTTCAACTATCGCAACATCAAGGACCCGCTGATTGACGAGCTGACCGAGCAGGCCCGTGGCGAGGTGGATGCGGAAGCGCGTATCGCGCTTTACCGGCAGATCCAGCAGCACATGTTCGACGAGGTGCTCGACGTGGTGCTGTGGTTCCGCAACGGCTCGCTGGGGGCCCGGCCCGAGGTGGGCGGGCTGGAGACGCTGGTGCATCCCAACGGCTCCAACCTGAACTTCCACAAGGTCTGGCTGCGCGCCTGAACCAGCTGCGGGACGGCCGGCACCGTCCCGCCCTTTACGTCTTTCCGGGAACCCCGCCGATGGCCTTTCTCGTCAACCGGCTCGCGTCGGTCGCGCTCACGCTGTTCCTCATCTCCGTCGTAACCTTCGGCATTACCAACATCCTGCCAGGCGACGTGGCGATGATGATCATGGGCACGCAGTCGAACCCCGAGGCGTTGGAGGCGCTTCGCCGGTCGCTGGGGCTGAGTGATCCGTTGCTGGTGCAGTATGGCCGCTGGATCGGCGGCATGCTGACCGGCGATTGGGGCAGTTCGCTATTGTTCCGCGAGCCGATTGCGCCGCTGCTCCTGCAGAAGGTGACGGCCAGCGCGCTGATCGTGGTGCTTTCTATGTCGATCGCGCTGAGCCTTGCGATCCCGCTTGGGGTTTGGGCAGCGCGCCACCGCGACCGCTGGCAGGACACCACCTCCTCGACCGTAGCACTGCTGGGCCTGTCGATGCCGGACTTCTTCATCGGGATCATGCTAATCCTGCTGTTCGCCGCCGGGTTAGGTTGGCTGCCCTCATCCGGGTTCGTGGATCCGACGGTGGATTTTCTCGGCGCGGTGCGGCATGCGCTAATGCCTTCGCTGGCGCTGGGGCTTGGGCTGATGGCGCACCTGACGCGGATGACCCGATCGGCAATGACCGGCATCCTTAACCAGGAGTTCATCCGCGTGGCCCGGGCCAAGGGCCTGTCGGAACACACCGTGGTCTGGCGGTATGGCCTGCGCAACGCGATCGGGCCGGTGATGACCGTGGCAGGACTGCAGATTGGCTATCTTTTCGGTTCGATCATCGTGATCGAGAGCCTGTTCTCCTATACCGGCATGGGCTGGCTGACCTATCAGGCGCTGCTCAATCGCGACGTGCCGCTGATCCAGGCGACGATATTCGTGATCGCTGCCGTGGTGATGCTTGTGAACTTGATCGTCGATCTGCTCTATCGAGTGATCGACCCGCGCATCCGACTGGGATGAAGTGATGCGCCGTTTTCTCAATGCCAAGGGACTGATCGGGTTCGCGCTAGTCGGGCTGGTGGTGCTGGTGGCGCTCCTCGCCCCGCTCCTGATCCCGGCCGAGCGCGCGACCCAGATGGTGATGACTGCGCGGCTGCAACCGCCGTCGTTCGCCTATCCGCTTGGCACCGACCAGCTGGGCCGCGACCTGCTGTCCCGCGTGCTGCTGGGCGCGCAGACCTCGCTGATGATCGCCGTCTCGGCGGTGGCGATGTCCATCGTGCTCGGCCTGCCGCTGGGGATTGTGTCGGGATATTTCGGTGGGCGTATCGACAACGCGCTGATGCGGGTGATCGACGCGCTACTCAGTTTTCCCGCGCTGCTGCTGGCGCTGACCATATCGGCGGTGCTGGGGCCGAACCTGCAAAACACCATCATCGCCATCGGCATCGCGTTCACGCCATTTCTCGCGCGAATCGTGAGAGGTGAGGCACTTCGGGTAGTGCAGATGCCCTATGTCGAAGCTGCCCGCGCCGCCGGCACCCGCGACGGCGCGATGATCGTGCGCCACATCCTGCCGAACATCATGCCCGCGCTGATCGTTCAGGCGACGATCAGCCTCGCCTTCGCTGTTCTGGCCGAGGCAGCGCTATCGTTCCTTGGGCTAGGCACACAGCCGCCAATGGCCTCGTGGGGGCTGATGATCCAGGCCTCGCGACAGTTCCTAGATATCGCGCCCTGGACGGCGCTGGTGCCGGGTGCGGCGCTGGCAATCACTATCCTTGGCCTCAACCTTCTGGGCGACGTGCTGCGCGACGTGCTGGACCCGAGATCGCGATGAGTCAAATGCTGGACCACGGAACGACCGCCACACCCATCGTCGCCGTCGAGAACCTGCGGGTGGAGTTTCCCGGTGAGACTGGCCCGATCGTCGGCGTCGCGGACGTGAGCTTTACCGTCCAACCAGGTGAGACAGTTTGCGTGGTGGGCGAATCCGGATCGGGCAAGTCGGTCACGTCGCTGTCACTTATGCGGTTGGTGGAGTTCGGCGGCGGGCGCATCGTGTCGGGCCGACTTTGGTTCCGCCCCGACGGCGGCAAACCGATGGATCTGGCGCAGATCGCGCCCCAGCGAATGGAGGCGATCCGCGGCAACCAGATCGGGATGATCTTCCAGGAACCGATGACCGCGCTCAACCCTCTATTCACCATCGAGCGCCAGCTCACCGATGGTTTGCGGCGGCACCGCAGGCTTTTGCCCTCGGCGGCGAAGTCGCGCGCGCTGGAGCTACTGCGTGAGGTGCGCATCCCGGAGCCGGAGCGCCGGCTGAAGCAGTATCCGCACGAGCTTTCTGGGGGCATGCGACAGCGGGTGGTGATTGCCATGGCCATGGCGTGCCGGCCGCAGCTTCTTATCGCCGACGAGCCTACCACCGCGCTGGACGTGACGATCCAGGCTGAGATCCTTGGGCTGATCGACCGGCTGAAACGGGAGTTCGGCATGGCCGTGCTGTTCATCACCCACGACATGGCGGTGGTGGCGCAGATGGCCGACCGGGTCGTCGTGATGCGCCACGGCAAGCTGGTGGAGGAAGGGGCGGTCGAACGAATCTTCCGCGAGCCGCAGGCAGACTACACGAAAGCATTGCTCGCTTCCGTCCCCAAGCTCGGCGAAATGCGCGGGAAGCCGGCACCTGAGCCGCTGCGCATTCCAGGCACACCGGAACCGGTTGCTGGCCGACCCATGTCACGATCTGCGACGGGCAAACCTGTGCTGTCAGTAAAGGACCTGACCACGCGCTTCCCGGTAAAGGGCGGCGTGCTGCGCCGGATCGTGGCAAACGTCCATGCGGTAGAGAATGTCAGCTTTGAAGTTGCCCACGGCGAGACACT
>JBJHCH010000142.1:0-7819 GCA_050485905.1 Paracoccaceae bacterium
CTGCGCGACACGCGCTCTCGCTGGGGATCGTGCAGCGCAGACGGACGGCTGATGTTTTCCTGGCGGCTGGTGATGGCGCCACCGTCGGTGCTGGATTATGTTGCTGCGCACGAGGTCGCGCATCTGGCGCAGATGAACCACTCCCCGGCGTTCTGGGCAGTGGTCGAACAAATTGCTCCTGACTACCGGACACATCGCGCTTGGCTGCGGCGCCACGGATCGGCGCTACACCGCGTCGATTTCTCGGGCTGATCGTAGCGAGAAGCGCGCGGATTGACGCCGGCCGCGGCCTGTGATCACGCTGTTCCATGACCCCCGCCGCCCGCAGCACAGATGGACTCAGCGCCGCACATGAGCGGCTCTACCGGAGCCTGCGGACCCAGGTGATGCATGGAGAATTATCGCCAGGTCAATCACTTACCCTGCGCGGGATTGGGCGAGCCTTTGGTACATCCATGACGCCCGCGCGAGAGGCGGTGCGGCGGCTTGTGGCGGAGGGGGCGTTGACCTTGTCGTCGTCGGGGCGGATTTCCACGCCGGAACTGTCGAACGAGCGGATCGAGGAACTGGCAGCGATCCGGGCGCTGCTGGAGCCGGAGTTGGGGGGGCGGGCTTTGCCTCGGGCGCATTTCGCGCTGATCGACCGGCTGCAGGCCATCAATGCGCTGTGTGCCGAGGCGGTCGTGAAGCGGGATGCGGTGGCCTATATCCGCACCAATCTGGAGTTTCATCGCAGCCTTTACCTGCGCGCCCAGGCCCCCGCGATGCTGGCGATGGTGGAGACCGTGTGGCTGCAGCTTGGCCCCACAATGCGTTCACTTTACACGAAACTTCGCCGGAACGAGCCGCCGCAGCACCACCGGATGATCCTGGCTGCGCTACGTGCGGGAGATGAGCCGGCACTGCGGCTGGCGATCCGGACCGACGTCACCCAGGGCCTGCGCCACCTGACCACCTGAGCCGGTTCCCACCCCCGAAAACAGCGTGTGCATCCACGTATGATTCACGTGCATCTGCCGTGCATATCACGTGCTTACGTTGCGAACGCTGCCCCACCGATCCGCGCAACAGCACCGCCGAAACCCCGTATGCACACCACGTATGTTTCACGTGCATCCGGCGTGCATATCACGTGCATACGTTGCGCGCTGTGGGGCGCGTGTTCGCGCAACGCCCGTGACGGGCTTTCCCGCGCCATCGAAGCCGCCTAGGCTTGGCCCCGACGCAATGACGGGGGCAGGCATGGAGACGATGATCGGCGTGATCGGCGGGTCCGGGGTCTACGAGATCGCGGGGCTGGAGGGGGCGGAGTGGCGCACGGTGGACAGCCCCTGGGGCGCGCCGTCGGACCAGATACTGACCGGGCGGCTGGGGGGCGTGGCGATGGCGTTCCTGCCGCGACACGGGCGGGGGCATGTTCATTCGCCGACGACCGTGCCCTATCGCGCGAACATCGACGCGCTGAAGCGGCTGGGGGTGACGGATGTGATCTCCGTCTCTGCCTGCGGGTCGTTCCGCGAGGAGATGGCGCCGGGGGATTTCGTCATCGTCGATCAGTTCATCGACCGGACATTTGCGCGAGAAAAGTCGTTCTTTGGCACCGGCTGCGTGGCGCATGTGTCGGTCGCCCATCCGACCTGCCCCCGGCTGGGCGCGACCTGTACCGAGGCGGCGCGGGCCGAGGGCATCACGGTGCATGACGGCGGCACCTATCTGGCGATGGAGGGGCCGCAGTTTTCGTCGCTGGCCGAATCGAGGCTCTATCGTGAGGTCTGGGGCTGCGACGTGATCGGCATGACCAACATGCCCGAGGCGAAGCTCGCGCGAGAGGCGGAGCTTTGCTACGCATCCGTCGCCATGATCACCGACTATGACAGTTGGCACCCGGACCACGGGGCGGTGGAGATATCCGACATCATCCGCACGCTGACCGGCAATGCCGACAAGGCGCGGGCGCTGGTCGCACGGCTGCCAGGGCTGCTGGGGGCGGAACGCGCGCCCTGCCCGCACGGCTGCGACCGGGCGCTGGAGTTCGCGGTGATGACGGCGCCGGAAAAGCGCGATGCGGCGCTGGTGGAGAAGCTGGATGCGGTGGCGGGGCGGGTGCTGTAGCGCGCGGACCGTCGAGGCGAGGCCACGGCTCGGGGGCCAGGGCATGAAAGTTCACATGGCTGGCGGTGGAAACATGGTGGCCGAATACCACACGGGCTGAGGACATTTAGCCCCTCAGCACCGCCCCAGGATTGAGAATCCCCGCCGGGTCCAGCGCCGCCTTGATCGCGCGCATCGCGGCCAGTTTCACCGGGTCTCCGTAGCGTTCCAGATCGGCCACCTTGAGCCGCCCCACCCCGTGTTCGGCACTGACCGAGCCGCCGAGGTCGTGCACGAGGTCGTGGATGCAGCCCTTGATCGCCGGGCGGTCCTGTTCGTGGTCTGCGCGGCTGCGCCCCGGCGCGGGAAAGACGTTGTAGTGCAGGTTGCCGTCGCCGACATGGCCGAAGCAGTTTATCCGGTAGGTGCCGATCCGCGCCAGCGCCGGGCCGGCGCGGTCGATGAATTCGGGGATCGCGCCCAGCGGCACCGAGATGTCGTGGGACGAGATCGCGCCGATCCGGCGGTTCGCCTCGGGTATCGTCTCGCGCAGCGCCCAGAAGGCGTCGCGCTGCGCGCCGGATTGCGCGATCAGGCCGTCGTGGACGAGGCCGGCCTCATGCGCGGAGGAGAACAGATCCGCCAGCGCCTCGGCGGGGTCGGTGCCGTGCGGCAGGCCGAGGTCGATCAGCACCGACCATTCGGGCGGGTCGGGCCAGGGCTGGCGGAAGTCGGGCATCGTCTCGGACAGGAAATCCATGCCCATCCGGTGCATCAGTTCGAACGCCGAGACGCCCTGCCCCAGCCGCTCCTGTGCCAAGGCCAGCAGGTGCAGCGCGGCGTCGGGGCTTTTGACGGCCAGCAGCGCCGCGCCGGTCTCTGCCGGGATCGGCACAAGGCGCAGGCTGGCGGCGGTGAGGATGCCCAGCGTGCCCTCGGATCCGATCAGAAGGTGGCGCAGGTCGTAGCCGGTGTTGTCCTTCCTGAGCCGAGACAGGCCGTGCCAGATGCTGCCATCGGCCATCACCGCCTCCAGCCCCAGGCACAGGTCGCGGGCATTGCCGTAGCGCAAGACGCCGGTGCCGCCGGCGTTGGTGGCAAGGTTGCCGCCGATGGTCGCCGTGCCCTCGGATGCGAGCGAGAGTGGGAACAGGCGGCCGGCCTCGGTCGCAGCCTGCTGGACAGCGGCGAGTGTTGTGCCGGCCTCGGCCACCAGCACGTTTTCCTGCGGATGCAGGGCGCGGATGGCGGTCATCCGCTCCAGCGACAGGATCAGCGGCACGGGTCCGTCAGATGCGATCTGGCCGCCGACGAGGCCGGTGCCGCCGCCGTAGGGTACGATGCCGACGTGCGCATCGGCGCAGGCGCGGACGATGGTCGCCACCTCGTCCACATTGCGCGGCAGGGCCAGCGGCCCCTCGGGCGCGCGCCAGCGGCCGCGCGGCTCCTCGCGGTGGCGGGGGTCGGTGGCGCGGATCGTGCCCTCGGGCAGGTCGGCGGCAAGGGCTTCGGTGAAGGCGGTGTCGGCGGAGTTCAGCATGGCGCGACGCTGCACCAGGGCGCGGGCCGCCGCAAGGTCAGTCATTCAGGAACGAGGGGTTCAGCACCACCACCGTGGGCCGGGGCGGCAACGTGTCGCGCGACAGGTCGATGGCGCTGGCGCCGCGGCGGTCGATGGCGAAGTCGTCCGACATGCCGGCCAGGAAACGATCCAGCGAGGCCTGGCCGAACCAATGCATCGGGATCACCACCTGCGCGCGCAGCCGCTTCAGCGTGGCAATCATCGTCGGCAGGTCCAGGGTCATGCCGCCATCAACCGGCGCCATGACCACATCCATCCGGCCCAGCGCGATATATTGCTCGTCCGAGGGTTCGTGGTGCAGGTGGCCAAGGTGGCCGATGCAGAGGCCCGCCGCCTCGAACACGAAGATGGAGTTGCCCGCGGGGCGGACGCCGCCCATGCCGCCGCGCACGTCGGTCGGCACGTTGCGGACCAGCATCTCGCCAAGGTCCAGGTGATGGTCCATCGGCCCGTCGGCATCGGCCCAGCCGGGCAGGACATGGGGGATGCGGGGGTCGGGGTTGGCGGTCCAGTGCGTCGAATGGGCGTTGTTCATGGTCACCACGGTCGGCACATGGTCGGTGGCACCCAGGCTGCCGGTGTAGTCGGTCGCGGCCGAGGTGCCGCCCGGGGTCATCAGCAGGAACATCGAGTGATAGACGTAGTGCAGGCGGATGCTGTCGGCGGCGATGGGCGTGGTCAGGCTGGCGCGGTGCAGAAAGGTGACGCCCGGCGTGGCGGCGAAGGCATGGCAATGGCTGGGAATGCGATCCTGCGCGGCGGCGGGCAGGGAGAAGAGCGCGAGAGCGGCGGCAAGGGTGGGACGGATCATCGGCAACACCTCCTGCCCCTAGGGTAGGGCGGTGGGCGGGCCTGTCACCCGATATCGGTCCGTCCGCGCCGGTCCCCACGAAGATTTGCGTAGAGCACGTGGTTGCGCCAGCGGCCGTTGATCTGCAGGTAGCTTTGCGCGACGCCTTCGTATTTGAAGCCGCATTTTTCCAGCACGCCGCGGCTGGCCACGTTTTCCGGCAGGCAGGCAGCCTCGATCCGGCTGAGATCCATCGTGGTGAAGGCGTGGTGGACGACAGCGGCGATCGCCTCGCGCATGTAGCCGCGGCGGGCGAAGGGCTGGCCGATCCAGTAGCCCAGCGTGCCGGCCTGCGACGGGCCGCGGCGGATGTTGTCGAGCGTGATCGCGCCGATCAGCACGTCATCGTCGCGCCGGAAAAGGAAGAGCGGTAGCGCGTTACCTTGTCCCTGCGCACGGGCGGCCCAGTAGACGCGGTTGGTGAAGGCCTTGCGGGTCAGGTGATCCTGCGCCCAGCTCGGCTCCCACGGGACGAGGAAGGCCCGGCTTTCGCGGCGCAGGTCGCTCCATCCCCGGTAGTCCGCATGGGCGGGCAGGCGCAGGCTCATGCGCTCGGTCTCGATCCGCAGCTTGCGCCGCAGGCCGAGCATCAGGCGGCGAGCCTGTCGCGCAGGGTCTGCAGGTAAGGCGCGTTGCTGGCCGGGCCGTAGAGCGCCAGCGCGCCCTGGGCATCCTGCGCCATGCGGGCGGCGAAGTCGCGCACGCCCTCGGTGGTCACGGCATCGATCCGCGCCACCGTCTCGTCCAGATCCGGCACCCGGCCCCAGATCGACAGCAGCCGTGCCATCCGCTCTGCCCGGCCGGTGGAACTTTCCAGCCCCATCAGCATCCCGGCCTTCATCTGTGATCGCGCGCGGGCCACCTCTGCCTCTGTCATGTCCTCGGCGGCGCGCTTCATCTCGTCTATGGTCAACCCGGCAAGTTCCGCGATCTCCTCGGCCCCGGTGCCGGCATAGATCGTCAGCAGCCCGGTATCCTCGTAGGCGCCTGCCTGGGCGAAGATGGAATAGCAGAGCCCCCGTTCCTCGCGCAGTTTTTGGAACAGGCGCGAGGACATGCCGCCGCCCAGCGCGGTGGCGAAGATCTGGGCGGTGTAGAAATCGGCATGCCGATAGCCCGGCGCCTCGAACCCCAGCGCGAAATGCACCTGTTCCAGATCGCGCACCTCGCGCCGCTCGCCGGGGCTGAAGCGCGCGCCCTCGATCTGCGGCGCACCCACCGGGCGGAGCCGGCCAAACAGCGCCACCGCCTCGTCCACGATGCGGTCGTGATCGACGGAGCCGGCGGCCGAGAGGATCATCTGGTCGGGGCCGTAGTGCTGGGAGACGAAGCGGCGCAGGTCGTCGCCGCCATAGCCCGCGATCCGGTCGGATGGGCCGAGGATCGACCGGCCCATCGGCTGGTTCGGATAGGCGGCTTCCTGCAACCAGTCGAAGATGACGTCGTCGGGCGTGTCCAGCGCCTGCCCGATCTCCTGCAGGATCACGCCGCGCTCCACCTCGATCTCCTTCTGCACGAAGGCCGGGTTCAGCGTGATGTCGGCGATCACGTCGAGCGCGAGCGGCACGTCAGCCTCCAGCACGCGGGCGTAGTAGGCCGTCATCTCGCGGCTGGTGTAGGCGTTGATATAGCCGCCCACATCCTCGATCTCTTCAGCGATCTGCAGGGCGCTTCGCCGGGCGGTGCCCTTGAAGGCCATGTGTTCGAGGAAATGCGCGATGCCGTTCTGATCCTCGGCCTCGTGCCGCCCACCGGCATTGACCCAGAGACCTATGGCGGCGGATTTCAGCCCCGGCATATCCTCGGTGACGACACGGAAGCCGTTGGACAGGGTCGTGAGGCGCGTGGTCAATGCGCGATCCTTTCGCGGATGAGGGATTCGATCGCGCCGAGGCCGTTCGTCACCTCTGTCACGCGCTCTGCCCTGTCAAAGAGGTCTGCCATGCGCGGCGGCAGCGACGGGCGGATGCCGGTCGCCTCGGCCACCGCATCGGGGAACTTGGCGGGATGCGCAGTGGCCAGCGTCACCATCGGGTTGGTCGAAAGGTGCTGTTCGGCGACATGGACGCCGACGGCGGAGTGGGGGCAAAGAAGCTCTCCGGTCGCCGCAAGCGTGCGGGCGATGGCGGCGGTGGTTTCCGCGTCCGACGCGCGGCCCGAGGCGAAGCCCTCGCGCAGGTATTCCAGCGCGCCCTGGCTGACCGAGAAGGCGCCGGCGGTTTTCAGCGCCTCCATCTGCTGCGCAACCGCCGCGCCGTCGCGGCCGTAGGCCTCGAACAGCAGGCGTTCGAAGTTCGACGAAACCTGAATGTCCATTGACGGGCTGATCGAGGGGCGCACGCCCTCGGTCCGATACTCACCCGTCGCCAGCGTGCGGTGCAGGATGTCATTCTGGTTGGTTGCGATCACCAGTTTCTCGATGGGCAGCCCCATTTCGCGGGCGATGTGGCCCGCGAAGATGTCACCAAAATTGCCGGTGGGCACGGTGAAATCCACCGCCCGGTGCGGTGCGCCGAGGCTGGTAGCGGCAGAGAAGTAATAGACAACCTGCGCCAGCACCCGCGCCCAGTTGATCGAATTGACCCCCGCCAGCCCGACCGCATCGCGGAAGGCGAAGTCGTTGAACATGTCCTTTACCCGCGCCTGGCAGTCGTCGAAATCGCCGTGCAGCGCCAGCGCTTGGACGTTCGATTCCGTGGGCGTGGTCATCTGGCGGCGCTGCACCTCGGACACGCGGCCATGCGGGAACAGGATGAAGACATCGACATTGGACAGGCCACGAAACGCCTCGATCGCCGCCGATCCGGTGTCGCCGCTGGTGGCGCCGACTATGGTGATGCGGTTGCCGGAACGGGCAAGTGCCGCCTGCATCATCTGCCCGATGAGTTGCATGGCGAAATCCTTGAACGCCAGCGTCGGCCCGTGGAACAGTTCCAGCAGGAAGTGGTCGGGGGCGAGTTGCTTCAAGGGCGCGCGGGCCGGGTGGCCAAAGCCGGCATAGGCGCTGGCAATCAGGTTGCGGAAGGTGTCATCGGCGAAGGTATCGCCGAGATACGGGCGCATCACGGCAAAGGCGATCTCTTCGTAGGGGCGACCAGCCAGTGCCGCGATTTCGTCGGGCGACATCGTCGGCACGGTGTCGGGCACGTAAAGCCCGCCGTCGCGGGCCAGGCCCGTCATCATCGCCTCTTCGAAGCTCAGCACCGGGGCCGCGCCCCGGGTGGAAACATACCGCATCGTCGCCCCTTATGCCGGTCTGCGCCTGATACGCCACAGAAGGAACAGTGTCATCCCCG
>JBJHCH010000143.1:0-7793 GCA_050485905.1 Paracoccaceae bacterium
GGCAATGCCAGCCAGCCGGCGGCGCTGGAGGAAATGGTCCGCGCCGGCGCCGCCGCGATGAAACTGCACGAGGATTGGGGCACCACCCCCGCCGCCATCGATTGCTGCCTGACAGTGGCGGACGCGATGGATGTGCAGGTGATGATCCACACCGACACGCTGAACGAAAGCGGCTTCGTCGAGAACACCCTCGCCGCGATCCGGGGCCGCACCATCCACGCCTTTCACACCGAAGGCGCGGGCGGCGGCCATGCGCCCGATATCCTGAAGGTCGTGGCCCATCCGAACATCATCCCAAGCTCGACCAACCCGACGATGCCCTACACCGTGAACACGATCGAGGAACACCTCGACATGCTCATGGTCTGCCATCACCTCGACCAGTCGATCCCCGAGGATGTGGCCTTTGCCGAATCCCGCATCCGGCGCGAGACGATCGCGGCCGAGGATATCCTGCACGACATGGGCGCGCTGTCGATCCTGTCGTCCGACAGTCAGGCGATGGGCCGGGTGGGAGAGGTCATCACCCGCACCTGGCAGACCGCGCACAAGATGAAGGTTCAGCGCGGGCGGCTGGCGGGCGAGACGGGCGCCAACGACAACCTGCGCGCCCGGCGCTACGTGGCGAAATACACGATCAACCCGGCCATCGCGCATGGGATTTCGACGCAGATCGGCAGCGTGGAACCCGGCAAGCGTGCCGATCTGGTGCTCTGGGATCCGGCCTTCTTTGGCGCCAAGCCCGAAATGGTTCTGGTTGGCGGGTCCATCGCGGTGGCGCAGATGGGGGATCCCAATGCCTCGATCCCCACGCCGCAGCCGGTCTATACGCGACCGATGTTCGGTGCGATGGGCCGCGCGCGAGAGGCATCGTCGGTGACCTTCGTCTCTGGCGCGGCGCTGGCCGACGGGGTTGGCGGGCGGCTCGGGCTGGGCAAGGAGCTTGTCGCCGTTGCGGGCACGCGGACCATCGGCAAGGCCGACATGAAGCTGAACGACGCCACCCCGCGGGTCGAGGTGAACCCCGAAACCTACGAGGTGCGCGCCGACGGCGAGCTGCTGGTCTGCGAGCCCGCCACCGAACTGCCGCTGGCGCAGCGCTATTTCCTGTTCTGAGATCAGAAGTTGGGCACTGTGCGAACATCCATGAGCCAACCGCATCGCGGGGTTTCGCAACCCGCAATGGTGCAGGCCATATCGAAGGACTATGTTGGAACGCATGGGAGGAAACCCCTGACCCAAGAGGTTTCCAATGGCCACAACCACCACAACTGACCTTTCGCCGGCCCTGCGTGCGCAGACCGACCGGTTCTTTGCCCGTCTGGGGCAAGGCTTCAACAGCTATCTCGAACGGCTCTCGCGCCGGTCCGAGGTCGAACGGCTGGACGCGATGAGCGATGCGGAGCTTGCCCGTCTGGGCGTGACGCGCGATCGCATCGTCCAGTATGTGTTTCGCGACAAGCTGGGCTACTGACCCCTGATCGGTCATGGCCCGGCGCAGATGTGAGGGTGCCATGACCGATCTTCCCCCCGCCCGCGCCGTCGCGCGGCATCACCACGGCGCGTTGGCCGACAGCGTGGCGCTGGACTACGAGGCGCGGTTCCTGCGCCGCCGCCGACTGGTGACGGTGTCGGGGGCGGGCCTGCCCGTCGATCTGGCCGAAACCACCAGTCTCGATCATGGCGATGCGCTGATCCTCGACGATGGCCGCGCCGTGGGCGTGGTCGCGGCGCCCGAGGATTTGGTCGAGGTGCGGGGCGACCTGCCGCGCCTCGCTTGGCATATCGGCAACCGTCACACGCCCTGCCAGATTGCACCAGACCGGCTGACGATCCGCCGCGACCATGTGATCGAGGCGATGCTGAACCAGTTGGGTGCCGATCTGACCCCGGTTCACGCGCCGTTCCGGCCCGAAGGCGGGGCCTATGGTCACGGCCGCACAATGGGTCACGATCACGGCCACAGCCATTCCCATGATCACGCCCATTCGCACTGACCCCGCGCCGGGCGATCTGCTGCACCTGCACCAGATGCTCTCGCCCGCTTTTCCCATCGGCTCCTTCGCTTATTCGCAGGGGCTTGAGACGGCGATTGCGGGTGGCGACGTGACCGATGCCGGCGCTGTGGCATCCTGGGTCGCCGCGGTGCTGGCCCACGGATCGGGGCGCAGCGATGCGATCCTGCTGGCGCTGGCCCGGCGTCCAGGCGCCGACATTCGTGCGCTCGACCGGATCGCCCGTGCCCTCGCCCCGACCGCGGAGCGCCTGACCGAGACGCTGGAACAGGGCCGCGCCTTTGCCGCGCAGGCGGGCGCGATTGCCGGGCGCGAGATTGCGCCGCTGCCGCTGCCGCTGGCCGTCGGGCTGACGACCGCGCCGCTGCGGGTGCCGACGGCGCAGGTGCTGTCGCTCTGGCTGCACGGGCTGGCCGCGCAACTGGTGCTGGCCGCCGTGCGCTTCCTGCCCCTGGGCCAGACCGAGGGGCAGCGGATCCTCTACGACCTCGCCCCCCGCATCGAGGATCTGGCCGACCGCTTCGCGCGGGCGGAGCTGGACGACATTGCCACCTTTACACCCGGCGCGGATCTGGCTTCGATGGACCACGAAACGCTGCCCGTAAGGATTTTCCGCTCATGAGCTCTCCCAACGGCCCCCTGCGCGTCGGCATCGGCGGCCCGGTGGGCGCCGGCAAGACCACGCTGACCGAGAAACTCTGCGCCGCGCTGGCCCCGCGCCTGTCGATGGCGGTGATCACCAACGACATCTACACGCGCGAGGATGCGGATTATCTGACCCGCGCGCAGGTGCTGCCCTCCGAACGGATCCGCGGCGTGGAGACGGGGGGCTGCCCCCATACCGCGATCCGCGAGGATGCGAGCATCAACTTGGCCGCCGTGGCCGAGCTGCGCACGACCTTCCCCGATCTAGACCTGATCCTGATCGAATCCGGCGGCGACAATCTGGCCGCGACCTTCAGCCCGGAACTGGCCGATCTGACGATCTATGTCATCGACACCGCCGCCGGGCAGGACATTCCGCGCAAGCGCGGCCCCGGTCTGGCGCGGTCGGATCTGCTGGTCGTCAACAAGACCGACCTCGCCCCGCATGTGGGTGTGGATCTGGCCCTGCTGCGGTCCGACACCGCCGCCGCGCGCGGTCCGCGCCCCTATGTCATGGCCGAACTGCGCGGCGGCAAGGGCGTGCGAGAGGTCGTGGACTTCCTGCTGCGCGAGGGCGGGCTGACACCGGCGGCGGTCTAGCCCGCCGGTCGCCGCCCGATGGGATGCATTGTCTGGCGGTGGAAATCCCGCGTTCCGGCCGCGCGAAGCACCAGCTTCGCGATCTTCCAGCCCCGATCGGTGCGGCGGAAATCGTGGTGATACTGCGCCCACAACTCGCCATCGGGCGCGCCGCTGCGATAGCGGTGCCAGGCGTAGACATAGGCCACGCTCTGCGCCGCATCCGGCCCGTCGAAACTGACCACGATGTTCGACACATGATGGCTCGTCGCCTCGAACACCTCGGCCAGACCCTTGGCGATAGCGGGGGCGATGGTGTCGATCCCGGTCATCGCCGGAAACTCCGGCCCGTAGTCGACCACCGCGTCGGGGGTGAACAGCGCCGCCACCGCCTCGGGCTCGTTCCGGTCGAAATGGTAGCAATAGGCGTGGATCACGTCGGCAATCGCCGCCTTGTCCAGAAGGCCCTGCAACCCACCCTCGTGCCCCATCACGCCGCCCGCAGGCCGAGGATCTCGCGCGCCTGCGCCGGGGTCGCCACCGGGCGCTCGTATTTCTCGCACAGATCCACCGCGCGGCGGATCAGGGCGGCATTCGACGGTGCCAGCGTGTTCCTGTCCAGCCGCACGTTATCCTCCAGCCCCGCGCGGGTGTGGCCACCGGCTGCAATCGACCATTCGTTCAGCCGGATCTGGTTCGCCCCGATCCCCGCGCCGCACCATTGCGCATCGGGCGCCAGCCGGTTCAGCGTCTTGACGTAGAAATCGAACACCTCCCTGTCCGCTGGCATCGCGTTCTTCACGCCCATTACGAACTGCACGTAGAGCGGCCCCGTCAGCTTCCCCTCGGCCTGCATCTTCACCGCCTGGAAGATGTGCGAGAAGTCGAAGGCCTCCACCTCCGGCTTCACCTCGTGCTTGATCATCTCCGCCGCCAGCCAGTCCACCAGATCGGGCGGGTTCTCGTAGACGCGGGTGGGGAAGTTGTTCGACCCCACGGCCAGCGAGGCCATGTCGGGCTTGAGCGGCAGCATCCCCCCCCGTTCCGCCCCCGCGCCCGACCGCCCGCCGGTCGAAAACTGGATGATCATGCCGGGGCAATGCGTCTTCAGCCCCTCCATCAGCCGGGCGAACCGCTCGGGGTCGGATGTGGGCGTGCCGTCCTCTTGCCGGACATGGGCGTGGACGATGCTCGCGCCGGCCTCGAACGCCTCCTGCGTGCTTTCGATCTGTTCCTCTATCGTGATCGGCACCGCCGGGTTGTCGGCCTTCTGCGGCACCGATCCAGTGATCGCGACGCAGATGATGCAGGGATTGCTCATGGGTTCCTCCTCAAGAAATTCTCAGCGCGCGGCCAGCCGGCGCAGTAGCACCAGCCCGAGCACGATCAGCGCCGACACCATGGTGCCGATCACCGCCACCGCCGGCACCAATGGGGAATAGTTCGTCGCCGTCCGGGTGAACAGCCAGACCGGCAGCGGCGTATCGGCCCCGCTGGTATAGGCCGACAGCGGCAGGTTCGACCAGGACAGCAGGAACGCGAACAGCGCGCCGGAAAAGATGCCGGGCCACAACACCGGCAGCGTCACCTCGCGTGCCACCTGCCAGCGGCTTGCGCCCAGGTCGAAGGCCGCTTCCTCCTGCGCCGGGTCGTAGCCGAACAGGCGGATGGAGATCACCAGCGTCACGATCGGCACGATCCAGACCAGATGCGCCACGATCGCCGTCTGCCAGCTTGGCGCGATGCCCACGGCCGAAAACGACAGCAGCAGCGCCAGCCCCAGCACCGGCTGCGGAAAGAAGATCGGCAGCACCAGCGCGCGCTGGAAGAGGCTCCGCCCGCGCCAGTCGTAGCGGGCATAGGCCATCGCCCCCAGCGTGCCCAGCACCACCGCCACCAGCACCACCACCACCGCGATCTTCAGCGAGATGATGTGGATGGTCCATGTGGTGTAGGACGCCAGCGCATCGCGATAGGCGTCCAGCGTCCAGACCCGGTGCGGAAACCGCATGTAGCGGGTGTTGGCGAGCGAGGCGAGCACCACCGACACGATGGGCAGGTAGAGCGCGGTCAGGATCGCGATCACCCAGGCGCTGCGCAGGAACGCCAGATGCCGGGTGCCGCTCATCGCCGGATGATCCGGTTCAGGTCGATCCGGCGCAGCACCGGAAAGACGATCAGCGCGGTCGCCGCGATCATCAGCATGGTCAGCGCCGCGCCCATCGGCCAGTCCTGCGCATAGTTGAACCGCGCCTCGATCGCCGCCGTGATCACCGTCACCGCCCGTCCGCCCAGGATCGCCGCCTCGGCATTCGCTCCGATGCACAGCACGAACGTCAGCAACCCCCCGATCAGCAGCCCCGGCATCGCCAGCGGCAGTTCGACCTCGCGGAACACCGCCCACCCGCCCGCGCCCAGGTCGCGCGCGGCTTCTACCCGGTCGGCGGGGATCATCGCCACGCCCAGCAGCGTCGGGAACAGCATGAAGGGGAAATGGATGTAGATCATCCCCAGAAGCGCGCCGACGCGGGTGTTCAGCACCGACCCGATGCGGATGCCGAACAACTCGTTCAGCGTGCCCGCCAGAATGCCCCCGCCCGGCATCATGAACATGTAAAGGCCGAAGAGCCGCACGCTTTCGGAAATGAAGATCGGCAGCGCGATCAGCGCGGTCACCACCACAGCCCAGCGGCCCGCGTGATGGTGCAGGATCTTCGCCGTGGGCCAGGCCAGCACCGCGCAGATCGCCACCGTCAGCGTGGCCCCGATCAGCGACCACATCAGCGGGCGTTCATAGCCCGCCGACAGGATCGCGCGATAGTTGCCCAGGCTCGGCTCCGCGCTCAGCGAAAACGTGCGCCCCGGCATCAGGCTGTACCAGGCCACGATCAGCATCGGCAGGGCAAAGACCGCCAGCATGAAGCCGATCAGCGGCAGCGCGAACAGGACGCCGGGCTTGCGCATCAGTCATCCACCCAGGCGATGGCGGCGGGGTCAAAGCTGAACCGCGCCCGGTTGCCGGGTTCCAGCAGCGGCGCGCCGGCCGGCACCTCGGCGATGAACCTCGTGCCATCCCTCGTCAGGTGGTATTGCGTGCGCGACCCCAGCACCAGCCGCTGCGCCACCTCGGCCTCGAAGCCGACAGAACCCGCGCCGTTCAACTGCAACGCCTCGGGCCGCAGCACGCCATAGGCGCCGGTTGCATCCGGGGCGGGCTGGCCAAGGTCGGTGAAGCTGCCGCCCGCGACGGCCAGGATGTTCACCTCTCCCATGAAGCCCGCGACAAAGCGGTTCATCGGGCGGGCGTAGATCTCGGCCGGCGTGCCGATCTGCACGAACCTGCCGTCCTGCATGATGGCGATGCGGTCCGACATCACCATCGCTTCTTCAAGGCTGTGTGTGATGTAGATGAAGGTGCGCCCGGTGCGCTGGTGCAGCTCCTTCAGCTCCACCTCCAGCGTCTTGCGCAGGCGGTAGTCCAGCGCCGAAAGCGGCTCGTCAAAGAACAGGATCTCCGGCTCCGACGCCAGCGCGCGGGCCACGGCGACGCGCTGCCGCTCGCCCCCGGAAAACTGGGTCACGGGCCGGTCGTAGTAGCTTTCGGGGAGGCGAACCAGGCGCAAGAGTTCCAGCGCCCGCTCGCGCCGCCGGGCGGGCGCGATGCCCTTCATCTTCATGGCGAACTCGATGTTCTGCCCGACGCTGCGATGATCGAACAGCGCCAGCGACTGGAACACCATCGCGGTCGGGCGCCGGTTGGCCGGCACCCGCGTGATGTCGCGTCCGCGCAGATGCAGGCTGCCGGCCGTGGGCTGATCCAGCCCCGCCAGCAGCCGCACCAGCGTGGATTTGCCGGACCCGGACGGCCCGACGATGGTGAAGAACTCGCCCTCCGCGATCTCCACCGACACGCCATCGACCGCGCGCAGCGCGTCGAACACACGGGTCAGCCCGGTCAGCGTCAGGGCCGCCGGACGGGGATCGGCAGAGGGCGCGGTCATGCGTGGTTCAGCCCCTTGCGCGCATCGCGGCCGAATAGATGTCGTACAGCCGATCGTAGTCGGGCACGATGTCGAACTCCACCGCATTGGCGATGCGCTGGTCGAACTCGTCCCACTGGATCGCGTCCAGCTCCTCGGTGCTGAAGCGCGACATCAGTTCGGGCTGCGACATCTGGCTGACCGGTTGCAGGTTGCCGTTGCCGCGCGCCACGATCTCGGCCGCATCCGGCGTGGCGATGAACTCCAGGAAGTCCAGCGCCGCGTCCAGCGGGTCGGGGTTGGCGACGGCAGAGTTGATCTCGATCCAGTTGATCCCGCCCTTGCCGTCCGCCGGGCCGCTGTTCGGCGTGATCGCGTAAAGCTCCGTCACGCCCTCCAGCCGCGCCGCCGCCGTGGTATAGGTGCCGCCGGTGAAGTAGAGGTCGATCTCGCCGTTCATGATGCCCAGGTTCAGCTGCACGAAATCGGTGGTGATGAAGGCCGCGTTCTGGATCCAGCGGTTGCAGGTCTCCTCGAACCGCGCCACCTCCTCGTCGGTCTTCACCCTGAACGG
>JBJHCH010000144.1:0-7602 GCA_050485905.1 Paracoccaceae bacterium
CGGGCCGTTGACCATCGGCCGCGACGGGCTGGAGATCGAATTCTAGGGGGATATGCCGTGCCGCTGCTGAAAAGCTGGATCGAAAGCGCCAATAGTTCGACGACCGAGTTTCCGCTCAACAACCTGCCCTGCGGCGTCTTCTCGCTGGCGCCCGAGGAGCCGCGCTGCGGCGTGGCCATCGGGGACATGATTCTCGATGTTTCGGGGATGGAGGCGGCGGGCATGATTGATCTGCTCGGTGGGCCGGTGTTCGACGTGCCGTTCTGGAACGATTTCATGGAACTCGGCCCTGAAATCTGGGCGCAGTTCCGCACCCTGCTGATCGGCTATCTGGTCGAGGGGGCCGAGGCGCGCGGTCTGATCGGCGACTATCTGGTGCCGCAGGCCGAGGCGGTGATGCACCTGCCGTTCCTGGTGTCGGAGTTCACCGATTTCTACGCCAGCCGCCATCATGCAACGAACGTGGGCACGATGCTGCGCGGTGCGGAAAACGCGCTGCCGCCAAACTGGCGCCACATGCCGATCGGCTACAACGGGCGTGCATCCTCGGTTGTCGTCTCGGGCACCGGGGTGCGCCGGCCTTGGGGCCAGCTCCTGCCGCCCGGTGCGGATTCGCCCCGCCTTGCGCCAAGCGAAAGGCTAGATTTTGAGTTGGAGATCGGTGCGGTAGTTGGCCAGCCCTCCGACGGCATGGTGGACGTGGCCCGCGCCGATGCGATGATCTTCGGTTATGTGCTGCTGAACGACTGGTCGGCGCGCGACGTGCAGGCATGGGAGTATCAGCCGCTCGGCCCATTTCAGTCCAAGGCGGCCGCGACGACGATCAGCCCCTGGATCGTGCCGACCGCTGCACTCGCCCCCTTCCGAGCCGCCAGCATCGCGCCGGATGAGCCGTTGCTCCCGTATCTGTCCGCGTCTGGGCCGCTGCTCCACGACATCGCGCTGCAGGTCACTCTGGTGGCAGAGGGTGGCGCGGAGACAGTGATCGCGCGGACCAATATGCGCGAACTCTCCTATGCGCCGGCGCAGCAACTTTGCCATCATACGACTTCAGGCTGCCCGATGAACGTGGGGGATCTTCTGGGCACCGGCACAATTTCTGGTCCCGAACAGGAAAACCGCGGCTGCCTGTTGGAACTGACCTGGGGCGGGGCAGAGCCGATAACCCTGAGCATGGGTGAGACGCGGCGGTTCCTGCAGGACGGCGACCGCATCACCCTGCGCGGCTGGGCAGAAGGCACCGGCTACCGGATCGGCTTTGGCGACTGCAGCGGGACGGTGTTGCCCGCCGCAGAGCCACCTGCCGGTTGGACAGGATGAACGTCGGCCCCGGCCGGGGCGAGTTGTGGTTCAGACTGATCTTCAGCCTTGCCGGGCTGGGATTTCTGGCCGGGGCGATCATGCTGCGGGGGATCGCGGGCATCGCTTCGGCCGAGATTGTGCTGATCGCCTTGGCATTCTTTGGCGGGACAGCCGTCTGGACCGCCCGCCGGCTTTGGCGCGGCCGCTAGCCCGCCTCGGGCCGCCGCAGCGCCGTGACCGCGGAGGCTGGCACCTTGGCTCCTCCGTCAAGGACCAGGATAACGCCACCACTCTCGCTTCGTGCCTCGGTCACGCGGGCATAATGTTCGACCGTATCGGTGCGCAGCAGGTTGTCGCCTTCGTAGCTCGTCAACTCGAAGCTGTAGCTGCCATGGGGCAGCGGAGAGCCATCGGCTGCGAAGCCGGACCAGCTGATCGGGTCGGTTGAAATCGGCACCGACCGCCGATCGACCTCGGTGCCGAAAGCGTTCCTTACGATCAGTTCCGCCCGATCTGCGCGCGCGGCCGGGTTCGGCGACAGCGTGATCGGATCGCCGCTGAACGTTGCCGGTGCGGCTGCCCGGGCCTCCATACCCACCCAGCTTGCGAACTGGGTCATCCCGAACAGCCCCATCTGGGCCGAAAGCCCCTGCAGCAGTTGGTTGGTCTGAACCTGCTGCTCGACGCCCGAGAAGGTTGCAAGCTGCACCGCGAAGTCTGTCGACTCCATCGGGTTCAGCGGGTCCTGATTCTGCATCTGTGTGGTCAGCATCTTCAGGAAGGTCTGGAAATCAGAACTGATGACTGTATTCGCCGCCGCCTGCTGGGCCGCCGCTGCCGTTCCGGCGGTGTGCGTGGGATTGATATCCATATCGAGTCCTTTCAAAGCCGGATGTCGAGGCCGCCAACACCGGCCGCGCGCAGGATCTCGCGGGGCAGGGGCGCCGCGGGCTCCGGCGGGGTGATGGCGTTACTGTCTTCGTTGCGCGCGCGTTGCTGGTCGGACCCGCCGCCGCTGAACTCGAACCCGACAGAGCCATAGCCCATCTGCCGGAATTCCTGTGCCAGCGCATCGGAGTTGCGGCGAAACAGATCCAGCGTGTCGTCGCGATCGGCGCGGATCGCCACGGTGATGCCGGTCTCGCCGGTTAATAGCGTCAGCCGAACCCGGCCAAGCTCGGCCGGCGACAGGGTCAGGTCGATCCGTCCGTCACCGCTCTGCTTCACCGCAAGGGCAAGCTGTTCGACTGCGCTGCTGGCGACTGACGGGGCCGTCTGAACACTTGCCGCGGACTGTGCAGCTGCGGTCAGCTGTGGCCCGCCGGTACCAGAGACAACCGGCGCAGGCTCTGCCACCGGTGCTGTCGGTTGTGCCGCCTCGACCGCCCGCGGTGCAGCCGCTTCGACAGCGCGCGCGGTGTTGGCCACAGCGATATCGGCATCGGCGCGCGCCGTCGCGGTGCGGTCGGTCGATGCCTCGGCACGAGGTGCCGCGGCTTCAGCGCGGGGTGGGGAGTCTGAGCGGACAGCCGCATCGCGCAATGCGGGGCGGTCTTGGATCTGTTCGTCGCTATTGGCGTCGTCATGCGGAGTCGTGGGGACCTCTGCCTCGCGCCTGTCATGCGGAATGAAGGTTTCCCTGGGCGTCGGCTTCTCTGCCGAGTCGATAGGTTGCTCGGTTTCGGGGGGGGCTATGGCGGGCACCGATTCGGGCGTGGTCTGGGCACCTTTCAGCAGATCATCGGGCGATCCGACATCTGGTCTATCTGTCCGCTCTGGCTCCTGCTCCGGTTCTTCAATTGCTGTCGGATCTGTATCGGCGATCTGCGCCTCACCCTCAGTCGTAAGCGCGACAAGCGGTTGCGCGGGGCGTGCTGCTGTTTTTGCCTGCTTTTCTGCGTCGTGGGACACTTGGCTTTCGGTCCCATCTCGGTCCGCCCTGTCCCTGCTGCCGTCGTCGCGCCGCTCCGGGGCCGCGTTGGACCTGCCATAGATGCTGTCGAAACCCCGCGCATCGTCGCTATGGGGTTTCTGGCCCGCGCCCGCCGGGCCGGGCGCCGCCCGCTGTGCGGGGGTCGAGAGAATCGCGTCGAGCATGAAACCTCCGACTTCTGCCGTTCGCGGCACTATGCTGCCTTGGGGTTACCGCTTCTTTACCGGCGCCGCGCATGATCACCAGGCAACGGAGAAACCGGAGGCCATGCGCCATGCTCTCGACCCCATCGACCCTGCCGCCACCGCAGATCACGGGCAGCCCGCCAAGTCCACCCTCGCAGACTGACCGCCTGCGCGAGGCGGCAAAGGAGCTGGAGGCGCAATTTCTGGCCGAAATGCTGCGCGCCGCCAGTTTCGGCAAACCGCAAGAGGCATTCGGCGGCGGCGCGGGTGAAGAGCAGTTCTCGTCGTTTCTCGTCGATCACCACGCCCGCGCGCTGGTGGATCGTGGCGGCATCGGGCTGGCCGAAAGCCTGTTCGCGGCGTTGAGCGCGCGGACTGCAGCGACCCAGGAGGGGGACAATGGCAACTGATACCGCAAAGATCCTTCGTGACCTTCACGCCCTGCTTTCGCGCGAGGCCGAAGTGATTCGCAGCGCGGCCTTCGACCGGCTTGCCGGCCTGGAGATCGAGAAATCCGCGCTGGCCGACCGTCTGGTGGCCTGCGATCCGGGGCCCTCGGCCGCCGAACTGACGGAACTGCAGGCTGTGGCCGCCCGCAACGGTGTGCTGCTGGAAGCCGCCTCGCGCGGGGTCGCCAGTGCACGGCAGCAACTAGAAGAGATTCGGGTGACCGCGCGCGGGTTTTCCAGCTACGACCGCGCGGGACGCGAGGAACATATCGGCGCAGGCCCCGCTTCGGCCGCCGACCGCCGCGTCTGAGTCCGCACCGCAACTCATTGCAGAACCGCGCCCCCGCCGGGGCGCGGTTCCTTCGTTTCCTGCCTGCACCGTCAGGGTCGCGCCAAACCCTCTAAAATCCGCCTGAAGTCGCCCGCCGCAATTAGCACTCCGTTCAGGATCGTCGGGCAAATGTGGCCCTGCATCCCGATGGATGACGCGACCGGGTCAGGCCCGGTGACGCGAAAGTCAGAACGACTGTCCCGCCACAACGGCACGAACTCAACCGGGTGCAAAGCGCCCAACTTTAAAGGACGGACAATATGTCGAGTATTCTGACGAACAACAGCGCCATGGTTGCCCTGCAGACGATGAAGCAGATCAACAAGGGCATGGGCAAGGTGCAGAGCGAAATCTCCACCGGCATGCGCGTCGCCACGGCCAAGGACAACTCGTCCAGCTGGTCGATCGCGTCCACGATGAAGTCGGACATCGGCTCGCTGAAGACGCTATCGAACTCGCTGACCTCGGCTTCGGCGATGGTGGGCGTGGCCCGCAGCGCAACCGAGCAAACCGCAGACATCCTGCGCGAGATTCAGGAGAAGATCGTCCAGGCCCAGAACCCCGATGCCGACGTCGCCAAACTGACGACCGAGGTTACCGCGCTTGCCGCCACGATCACCTCGATCGCCGGTTCGGCGCAGTACAATGGCATCAACCTGGTGAACACGGGCTCGACTGCCGAGACGATCACCGTCTCGATCACCCGCTCGGCGGCCGGCGCCGTGGGTTCGCAGACGTTCTCCACCGGCGTTGCCGACCTGGCGGCGATCGCGACAGCGGTTACCGGCATCGCCGACATCAGCGTGGCTGGCGCGCTCGACACGCTCGACACGCAACTCGACACCGTGAACACCGCTGCTGCCACCTTCGGCGCTGCTCAGGCGCGGATCGATGCGCAGAACGACTTCATCCAGAAGCAGGCGGACTCGCTGAAAACCGGTGTCGGCGCGCTTGTCGATGCAGACATGGAAGAAGCCTCGGCGCGTCTGCAGGCGCTGCAGGTGCAGCAGCAGCTGGCCACCCAGTCGCTGTCGATCGCGAACCAGCAGCCGCAGAACATCCTGTCGCTGTTCCGCTAAGATCTGGCCGGGCCGGGGCGATATCCGCCTCGGCCCCCACTCCAGCGCCGGCTTGACCCGCCGGAAATGCTCGGTCGCATCCCGTGAAACGATGATGCCCGTACCCCTGGTTCAGGAAGGACCATGATGAACACCATGCAGATGTCCCAGGGCGGCTATGGCGCGTCCAGCGTGCATATCAGAACGCCTCGCAGCATCGAGTACGAACTTCTGGCGCGGGTGACTGCGCGACTGAAGGCTGCCTGTACTGAGAGCGTTCCCTTCGCCCGGCTCGCCGAGGCGCTGACCGAGAACAACGAGCTTTGGACGACACTTGCGGGCGATGTGGCCGAAAGCAATAACGGCCTGCCTGCAGAGCTGCGCGCCCAGCTTTTCTATCTTTTCGAATTCACATTTCAGCACACGCAGAAGGTCCTGAAGCGTGAAGCTTCTGCCGAGGTGCTGATCGAGATCAACACCGCCGTCCTGCGTGGACTGGCCGGGCAGGGGGGCGGCAGGTGAGCGGACTTGTCCTCAAGCTCGCCCCCGGCGAGCGGGTGCTGATCAACGGCGCGGTGATAGAGAACGGCGACCGCCGGTCGCGTCTGTCGATCATGACGCCCAACGCGCACATCCTGCGTCTGCGCGATGCGATCCATCCCGAACAGGCGAACACGCCCGTGCGCCGCGTGTGCTACATCGCGCAGCTGGTCCTGTCGGGTGATGTGGAGCCCAAGGAAGCCCGTATCCAGCTTCTGCGCGGGATCGAGCAGTTGAGCCAGGTGCTGACCGACCACGACAGCCGGGCGCTTCTGAACAGCGCGACCAGCGCATTGCTGGAGGATCAGCATTACCAGGTGCTGAAGGCGCTGCGCGGGCTTCTGCCGCGCGAGGAACGCCTGATCGCGGCCAGCGGGGGGCGCCCGCAATGAGTTTCCAGCCGTTCGTTCCCATCACTGGCTACGGCGGCTGGAAGTTCCTGAATCGGACCCTGCCGCAGCAGCAGGAAACGTTCAACAAGACCCCCGTCATGCAACGCGACATGGACTACTTCCGTGAAAATATCGCGAAGGTGACATCCGCGTCAGACCTTGTTGCCGACCGGCGCCTGCTGAAGGTGGCGCTGGGCGCGTTTGGCCTCGACGAGCAAATCGACGCCCGCGCGCTGGTCCGCAAGGTGCTGGAGGATCCGTTCATCGATCCAAAGGCGCTGTCCAACCGGTTCAGCGACCCGCGCTACAAGCAGTTTGCCGAGGCGTTCGGCTTCGGCTCCGAGACCGGCGCGAAGGTCGGGCAACAGGGCTTTGCCGACACGATCCTGTCGAAGTTCAAGGTGCGCCAGTTCGAGGTCGCACTGGGCGAGAGTGACGAAACCATGCGCCTTGCCCTCGGCGTGCGGCGCGAGATTGCGGAACTGATCGAAAGCGACAAGGAGGATCGCGCGAAATGGCTCGCGATCCTCGGGTCGCGGCCCATGCGTGAAGTGTTCCAGACCGCGTTTGGCCTGCCGGATGCCTTTGTTCAGCTCAATCTGGACAGGCAACTCGATACGTTCAAAAGCAAGGCACGGCAGATCTTCGGCGACGACAAGATCGGCCAGTTCGCCGATCCCGAGAAGATGGAATCCCTGATCCGGCGCTACGTCGTCCGGGCGGAAGCAAAGGCGATCATGGAGGGTGGCGGCGCCACATCCCCGGCGCTGACCATCCTGCAATCGTCGTCCTTCGTTCCCCTGTGGTGGAAGGACGAGCCGTCGAACTTCTTCTGGCGCTGATCCGGCCGACCGCCTTCAGACCTCCGGTATCTGCGCCTCTCGCCTCGTCAGCTCAACCGCCTGCGATCGCGGCGGCCAGCCGTCGGAACGATGCGGCAGTATCCTCCGCCTCGTCGGCAGCGATCAGCTTGTCCAGTCCCGGCCATGCACGGATCGCGGCATCCACCACCGGATCGGACCCGGCGGCATAAAGCCCGGCCTGGATCATCAGTTCCGCGCGATCATAGGCGCCGAGCAGCCGCCGTGCCTGCTCGATCAGCGCGTTCTCCTCATCACTCGCCGCAGCGGGCAGGCTGCGCGAGACCGATCGCAGAAGGTCGATGGCCGGAAAGCGGCCACGTTCGGCGATGGCCCGGTCCAGCACCACATGGCCATCCAGCACCCCGCGCAGGATGTCGGCCACCGGCTCTTCCATGTCCGACCCGGGCACCAGAACACTGAACACGGCGGTGATGTCGCCATCCGTCGTCTCCGGCCCCGGCCCCGCGCGTTCGGCCAGCGCGGTGATCAGATGCCCGACCGAGGGCGGATAGCCGCGCATCGAAGCTTCCTCTCCGGCCGACAGTGCGA
>JBJHCH010000145.1:0-7587 GCA_050485905.1 Paracoccaceae bacterium
TGATCGCCCTCGCGGACCTGCAGGCCGGCCTGCAACTCGATGGGCTGCCGGTGCCGCTTGTTCAACCTGTGCCGCGCGGGCACAAGATCGCCGCACGGCAGATCGCGGCCGGTGATCAGGTGCGCCGCTACGGGCAGATCATCGGCACCGCAAGCGCGGATATCGCGCCGGGCGATCATGTGCACAGCCACAACCTGGGCATGGGCGCGCATCGTCAGGACTATGCGTTCGCCAGCGCCGCCACACCGCTCGCGCCCTTGGCGCCGAGGGATTTCAACGGGTTTCACCGCTCTGACGGGCAGGTGGGAACGCGCAACTACATCGGTATCCTGACGTCGGTCAACTGCTCGGGTTCCGTCGCCAGGTTCATCGCGGAAGCTGCAGAGCGCGACCCGCATCTTGCGGCGCTGGAGGGGATCGACGGATTCGTGCCCATCGTCCACGGGACGGGCTGTGGCATGTCAGGGGCGAACGAAGGCTACGACGCGCTGATGCGTACATTGAAGGGCTACGCGCGCAACCCGAACTTCGGCGGCATCCTTCTGGTGGGCCTTGGATGCGAGGTCATGCAGGTGGCCGATCTGATCGCCGAGGGTCGCCTTCGCGCGGATGGCAACTTCCGCTACATGACGATCCAGCAGACCGGCGGCACCCGCGCGACGATCGACAAGGGGCTGAAGGTGCTGCGCGAGATGGCCGAGGTCGCATCGACCTGCCGCCGCGCGCCGGCGCCTGCCTCGAAGTTGGTCCTTGCGCTTCAGTGTGGGGGGTCGGACGGCTATTCCGGCATCACCGCCAACCCGGCGCTTGGCCACGCCTCTGACCTGCTGGTGCGGATGGGGGGCACCACAATCCTGGCCGAGACACCGGAGATCTACGGTGCCGAACATCTGCTGACCCGCCGCGCGGTCACCGCAGAGGTGGGCGAGAAACTGGTTGAGCGCATCCGGTGGTGGGAGGATTACACCGCCCGCAACGGCGGCGAGATGGACAACAACCCCTCGCCCGGCAACAAGCGGGGCGGGCTGACAACGATCCTCGAAAAATCGCTGGGGGCTGTCGCAAAGGGCGGCACGGCGCCGCTGGCCGGTGTCTACAAGTTCGCCGAGCAGGTCACGACGCCCGGCTTCAACTACATGGACAGCCCCGGCTACGACCCGTGCTCGGTGACCGGTCAGATCGCGAGCGGGGCAACACTGGTGACCTTCACCACCGGGCGTGGCTCGGTTTCCGGTTACAAGCCCTCTCCCTGCGTAAAGCTGGCGACGAACTCCGAGATGTATGGACGCATGGCCGAGGACATGGATGTAAACTGCGGCGATATCATCGACGGGGTGAGCATCGAGGAGAAGGGAGAGGAGATCATTGACCTTCTGCTGCGCGTTGCGTCGGGTGAGAGAACGAAGAGCGAGGCGCTGGGCTTCGGCGGGGCAGAGTTCGTGCCCTGGCAGATCGGCGCGGTGATGTAGGCGCCACGCTTGCGCCTTGCGCCTGACGCCGGTAGGACGATCAGGCGGGTGGTTAGCTCAGTTGGTAGAGCGCTTCGTTTACACCGAAGATGTCGGGGGTTCGAGTCCCTCACCACCCACCAGCCACTTTAACGACCTGCGGCGATGCGTGGAGTGCGCACGTTTGGCGTGGACCTTGGGCCTCCCAATTTCACCGCCTTAACTGGCCCGAGATACAGCAACTGGGCGGCGCGGTTCAGGTACCACGAGATGAATCAAGGGTCGACAGAAGCGGTGATCCGCCCGATCCAGTGGCTTAGCTGCCCGCGCTGCCCTCCTGTCTTTGTTTTGCCATCCGGCACGCCCCTGAAGAATGCAAGCGGCGGGAATGCACCCCTTGATCCTGCTCAGAGGAACGGCAAGCTGCCCAAACTGACCGTCCGCTTGGGCCGGTCTTGCAGGAGGCTGAAATGACCCGACCGCTGATCAGAAACCGGGATGCGCGTCGGCTGTTCCTCGACCGGCATCTGATGGTGCGACCGGGAACCGGACCCGGGAAAGACAGCGATCTGGAACGGGTGCTGACCGGCCTTGGCTTCGTTCAGGTCGATAGCGTGAACACGTTGGCGCGGTCACACGATCTGATCCTGTGGTCGCGTCGTGGCCGGTACCGGCCGCGCGCCCTGCACGACATGGTGGCCCGGCACAGAACGGGTTTCGAGCACTGGACACATGACGCTGCGGTCGTGCCGATGCCGTTCTATCCGATGTGGCGGCTGAAGTTCGCCCGCGACGAAGCGCAGATGCAGCGGCGCTGGCCAAGATGGCGGCGCGAGGGCTGGGACGCCGAGATCGACTCCGTCCTGCGGCATGTAGCGGATCATGGCCCGGCCTGTTCGCGCGATGTCGGCGATGGCGAGGTTCGCGGGTCGTCAGGCTGGTGGGACTGGCATCCATCCAAAACCGCGCTGGAATACCTCTGGCGCTCTGGCAAACTGGCGATCTGCCACCGCGAGGGTTTCCGCAAGTTCTACGACCTGGCTGAGCGGGTTATCCCGGCCGAGTATCGTGGTGTGCATCATGCCGACGAAGAAGTTATCGACTGGGCGATGATGGCGGCGCTGGAGCGGCTGGGCTTTGGCACGAGCGGTGAACTGGCGGCTTTCTTCGAGATCGTCACGAGGGATGAAGCAAAGGCGTGGTGCGTCGAGGCCCTCGCTGCGGGGCGGATTGTCGAGGTTGATGTGGAAATGGCGGATGGTGCACTGCGGCGCAGCTACTCGACTGCTAGGATGATCGAGCAGATCCCGTCTCTGCCGGAGCCATCGACGCGGGTGCGCGTGCTGTCGCCCTTTGACCCGGCACTGCGCGACCGGGCGCGCGCGGAGCGCCTTTTCGGTTTCCACTACCGGATCGAGATTTTCGTGCCTGCGCCCAGACGTCGCTACGGCTACTATGTGTTCCCGGTGATGCAGGGTGATCGCATGATCGGGCGGCTGGATGCGAAGCGCGAGAATGGTGTGCTGGCAGTAAGCGCGTTCTGGCCGGAACCTGGGGTGTCGATGGGCAAGGCGCGGGGTGCGTCGTTGAAGGCAGAACTGGAGCGGCTTGCAAGGTTCGCGGATCTTGGGGCGATCCACTATGGACCGAACTGGATACGCGGTTGAGCGGCCCGAAAGCGCTTTGGCAATTCTGCAATCATTTATTCTAGCTATAAGGGCTGCTCTCGACCCCAGAAGTCAGGCCCTCGGCGCGGCGGCGCGGCGCAGGCGGTCGTTGATGGCGCGGCCCAGGCCCCGGTCGGGGATCGGGGCCACGGCGATGCGGCCCTCGGGGCCGGCAACTTCGTCAGCCCGGTGCAGGAGCGCGAACAGGTTGGCGGCGGCCTGAACCATGTCGCCGGTGGGCGAGAGGGACAGCGCGGCGCCGGGGCAGGGGCCGAAGCCGATCCAGATCTCTCCGCGTTCGGGTTGCGTGACGCCAAGCCGGACCCGCCCGCGCGGGGCGTAGTGGCTGGCAAGCTGGCCCGGCGCGGTGATCGCGTCGCCGGGGGGGAGCAGGGGGGCGCCGAGGGCCTGCTCGATCACCTCGGCCGGCAGGCCGCCGGGGCGCAGCAGGCGCGCGTCGCCCACCAGCCCGACGATGGTGCTTTCCAACCCCACGCCGCAGGCCCCGCCGTCCAGCACCGCCGCGATACGGCCCGAGAGCCCCGCCAGCACATGCGCCGCCGTCGTCGGGCTGATCCGGCCCGAGGGGTTGGCGGAGGGCGCGGCCAGCGGGCGGCCGGCGGCGGCCAGGAGCGCCTGCGCCAACGCATGCGTGGGCACACGGATCGCCACGCTGTCCAACCCAGCCGTGACCAGCGGCGCAAGCCCGGCATCGGGGCGAAGCGGCAGCACCAGCGTGAGCGGCCCCGGCCAGAAGGCCGCCGCCAGCCCCTCGGCCCGGCCGTCGAACCGCGCGATGCGGCGCGCGGCGGCCAGATCCGGCACATGGACGATCAGCGGATTGAAGCGGGGGCGGCCCTTGGCGTCGAACACCCGCGCCACGGCGGCATCGTTCGTCGCATCGGCGCCAAGGCCGTAGACGGTTTCGGTCGGAAAGGCCACCAGATCGCCCGCCCGCAGCAGCGCGGCGGCGCGGGCGATGCCGTCATCGGTGGCGGGCAGGGCGTCGGTCATGTTATGACGTGGCGTATCGCTTGAGATCAGGGGCGGCTGCAGGCAGTCTTGCCCCCGATACGCGGCCCCGGCCCGGATGCCAAGCCGCCAGCCGAGGGATATCCAATGGCCTATCGCGCCCCCGTCGCCGAGTTCCGCTTCCTGCTGGATCATGTGGTCGGCTTTGACGCCGTCGCCGCCACCGACCGCTTTGCCGAGGCCACGCCGGAGACGGTGGAGGCGATCCTGACCGGCGCCGCGCGCATGGCCGAGGACGTGCTGGCCCCGCTGCAGCGCCCCGGCGACCTGCATCCGGCGCGACTGGAAAACGGGGTGGTGCGGACCTCTCCCGGCTTTGCCGAGGGGTATCGGGAGATCGTCGAAGGCGGCTGGGTGGCGATTGCGGCCGATCCGGAATTCGGCGGCATGGGCCTGCCGATGGCGCTGACCACCGCAGTGAATGAGATGATGGGCAGCGCCTGCCTGTCGCTGCAACTGAACCCGCTGATGACCCAGGGCCAGATCGAGGCGCTGGAGCACCATGCCAGCGACGAAATGAAGGCGCTGTATCTGCCGAAGCTGATTTCCGGCGACTGGTGCGGTACGATGAATCTGACCGAGCCGCAGGCGGGCAGCGACGTGGGCGCGCTGCGCACCAAGGCGGAACCCAACGGCGACGGCAGCTATGCGATCACCGGGCAGAAGATCTACATCAGCTGGGGCGACAACGATTTCACCGAAAACGTCTGCCATCTGGTGCTGGCGCGCCTGCCCGACGGCGCGCCGGGGACGCGGGGCATCAGCCTGTTCATGGTGCCGAAGTTTCTGCCGGATGCCGAGGGCAACCCCGGACAGCGGAACGCGCTGAAGGTGGTGAGCCTGGAGCACAAGCTGGGCCTGCATGGCTCGCCCACTGCAGTCATGGAATATGAGGGCGCGACCGGCTGGCTGGTCGGCGAGGAACATCGCGGCATGGCGGCGATGTTCACGATGATGAACAACGCGCGGCTGGGCGTGGGCGTGCAGGGCATATCGGTGGCCGAGGCGGCGACGCAAGCGGCGGTCGCCTATGCGCTGGGCCGGGTGCAGGGCAAGGCGCCCGAGGGCGGAACCGGCAGCATCGCCGATCATGCCGATGTGCGCCGGATGCTGGCGACGATGCGGGCCGAGACATTCGCCGCCCGTGCCATCGCGCTGGCCTGCGCGGTGGCCATCGACATGGCGCGCGCGACGGGGGATGCCGGCTGGCAGGCCCGCGCGGCGCTGCTGACGCCGATCACGAAGGCCTATGGCACCGACACCGGGATCGCCGTGGCGAACCTGGGCGTGCAGGTGCATGGCGGGATGGGCTATATCGAGGAGACCGGCGCGGCGCAGTATCTGCGCGACGTGCGGGTGACGGCGATCTACGAGGGCACCAACGGCATCCAGGCGATGGATCTAGTGGGCCGCAAGCTGGCCGATGGCGGCGAGGCCGCGTTCCGCCTGATCGACGAGATCCGGGCAGGCTGCGAGGCGGCGCGGGGGGAGATGCCCGAGCTGGCCGCCGCCGTCTGGTCGGCGGCCGAGGCGCTGGAAGAGGCAACCGAAGCGCTGGTGGCGATGGAGGCGAACGACCGGAACGCCGGCGCGGTGCCGTATCTTTCGGCCTTTGCCCGGGTGCTGGGGGCGCATTATCATCTGGGGGCGGGCCTTGCGGAGGCGGTGCGCCTGCCGCTGGCGCGGTTCTTCATCGAGCGTGTGCTGCCGCTGCATGCCGCCGATCTGGCCCATGCGCGGGCGGGGGGTGCGGGGCTTTACGAGATTTCCCCCGACGATCTGGCCGCGTGATGGACGGGGCGGGCGAGGGCATCCGCTACCCGTTCGAGACCCTGCCAGAAGAAGGCGGCGCGGTCGAGGTGGCCGAGGGCGTGCTGTGGCTGCGCCTGCCGCTGCCGATGGCGCTGGACCATGTGAACCTTTACGCGCTGGACGATGGCGACGGCTGGACGGTGGTGGACACCGGGCTCGACAGCAAACGGACGCGGGCGATCTGGGAAGCGATGCTGGCCGGGCCGCTGGCGGGCAAGCCGGTGACGCGCGTGGTCGCCACCCATCATCACCCCGACCACATCGGGCTGGCGGGCTGGCTGCAGGGGCAGGGGGCGGAATTGTGGACGACGCGCACCGCCTGGCTGTTCGCGCGGATGCTGACGCTGGACGAGCACGCGGTGCCGGCGCCCGAGGTGCTGGAGTTCTGGCGCGGCGCGGGGATGCCGGCCGAGATGCTGGAGGCGCGCGCGGGCCAGCGGCCGTTCAACTTTGCCGATGTGGTGGCGCCGCTGCCGCTGGGGTTTCGCCGGATCGCCGAGGGCGAGGTGATCCGCGCGGGCGGTCGCGACTGGCGCGTGCGGCTGGGCAATGGCCACGCCCCCGATCACGCCACGCTGTGGAGCCTCGACGACAATCTGGTGATCGGCGGCGACCAGCTGCTGCCGGGGATCTCGCCCAATCTGGGCGTCTATGCAACCGAGCCGGGCGCCGATCCGGTGGCGGACTGGCTGGAGGCGTGCGAGAAATTTACGGGCGTGGCGCGGGCCGACCATCTGGTGCTGCCGGGCCACAAGCTGCCCTATACCGGCCTGCCGCTACGGCTGGCGCAGTTGGCGGCCAACCACCGCGGCGCGCTGGACCGGCTGCGGGCGCATCTGGCGGAACCCCGCACCGCGGTCGACTGCTTCACGGTCCTGTTCCAGCGCCAGATCGGCGAGGGCACCTATATCCTCGCGCTGGTCGAGGCGGTGGCGCATCTGAACCACCTGCTGGCGCGCGGCGAGGTGACGCGGACGCGCCGCGACGACGGGGCGTGGGAGTGGCGGCGGGTATGAGCGATCAGGAGATCCATACGACCGCAGAGGCCCATGAGGCGAGCGCGCTGCCCCGCGCCCATGCGGTGCTGGCCGATCCCGACGCGCCCGAGACGGCCGAGCAGGCCCCGCTTCCCGCGGCCGTCATGCGCCATCCGCTAAGCGAGAAGAGCCCGGCGCAATGGGCCTACGAGCGGTTGATTATTTACCAGAAGAAATTCGAGGAATCTCTTGATTCAGATCATGAAGTTGCCGTTGGATTTGCCGGGAGCGATGTTGGCGTCCTGCGGATCGAGGGGCTGGGGTTCTTTGCGCCAGATATCATGACCTTCTATGGCCAGGACGGCGACGGGCAGAAGCTGCAACTTATCCAGCATGTCAGCCAGTTGAACGTGATGCTATCTGCCATTCCCAAGGTTCCCGGCGATGGGGTGGCCCGGCGGATCGGCTTCCGGCTCGTTCAGGATCTCGAAAGCGACTGACGGGCGAAACCGCCGGGCTGCGGCGATTTTCTCGGCCTCTTTGGCGTGACATGGCGCAATGAATCGGCTAATCCCCGGCGCAAGGGAACCATGGCAGGGAGTGCCGCAATGGCCAAGCACGAGCACGGCAAGATGGACATCACCGAGCAGG
>JBJHCH010000146.1:0-7483 GCA_050485905.1 Paracoccaceae bacterium
GCATGTCATGGTGCGATGGGTGGTTGGATTGACGGCGGTGTTGGCGATGGTGGCGGCGGTGGGCGTGGTCTCGGCACAGGAAGAGGCGGGGGAACCAGCCCTGGTCTATGAGACGAACTTCGCCGGCGGTCACGACGGCTGGGAATTCACCGACCCCGAGATGTGGTACCTGGGCGAAGAAAACGGCCTCACCTACCTGCTCCTCACCGGTGACACGGAGGTCTACGACCCGCCCGTGCGCTCGCCGCGCAATATCGCCTGGTTGACCGAGCCCGCGGTCGGCTCCTTCGTGATGGATGTGCAGGCGCGCTACACCGGGCGCGAATACGGCCACGCCGACCTCTGCTTCTTCTTCGGCAAGCAGGATGCCAGCCATTTCTACTATGTCCACATTGCCACCGAGGCCGACCCGCACGCCAACTCGATCTTCCTCGTCAACGGCGAGCCCCGGGTCTCGATCGCCTTCTTCGGCGACGGCGCGATGCAGCAGGGCATCCTCTACGAGGCGATGAACCTCGCGGCGATCTGGGACGCGCCGGTGCTCTTCGTGTGCGTGAACAACCAGTACGGGATGGGCACGCGCATCGACCGGGCGCCGCGGTCGCTCGTCTTCGCGGCGCGGGCGCGGGCGTTCGGGTCAATGCCGGCACTGGCGCTGGCCTCGCCGCCCCGGCGCAGGGCGCGGGCGCGGGGCTGCGCGTCGTGGCCGGAACGGGTGGCGGGCTCGCCCCGGCCGCACAGGGCGCCGGGCTGGCGATGCGGGTGGTCGTGGGCAGCGGCGCGGGCGTTGCGCCTGCGGCGGTGGGGCGGGGCTTTGCCGTCGTGCCGCGCACCCCGCCGCGTGCCACGCTGACGGGCCAGCCCGGTTTCGCCACGCTCACCGGCCGGCCGGGATTCGCAATCGTGAAAGGAAACGCGGCATGAATATCCGGAACAAAGTGCCGGTCGACCTGACCGTCTATTCAGTTGGCGAGGACTTCGTGCTGCATCTATTCGCTCGTGATCGTCAGGGCGCGCCTCTCCAGGCAACGGCGAGCGCGATTGCGATGGTAATCGCACCGTCGTGCGGCGCGGCCCCGATCATCGAGATTTCGGGTGGCCCCGCCGTAACGCAACTCGATGCGCCAACTTCCCTCTTCGAAGTGAAGATCAGTCGTAATTCACTGGCGGCCCTTAAATCGACCCGCCGCTACGCCTATGACATCTGGGCTGAAGTGAATGGAGACCGATTGCACCAGGTCGGTGGCGCTTTGCAGCTCAATTGTGCCACGCCGCCGACCTGAGCGGGATTCGAAGTTGGATTCGTATTGGGAAAGAGAGGAGTCAGCCATGAACCCTGAGCAGATTGAGGCACTGGTTGCCCTGCCATACTCGACTCTCGGTCTGTTGGCCGCGGGGTACCTCGGCTACCGGCTGGCCTACACGGGCAAGGACGGCACCCACACGACGATCGATGTGATCTTTCTATCCCTCGTCTTCGCATTCGTAGCGAGGGTGGCGAGCCAGTTTGCAGACCCGGTCTTCGAGACCGGCATGCCGCCAGTTCTCTTCGGCGTCGCCGCCGCCTTGGTCGGCGCGGCCATCTGGAGGCGCTGGGGTGAGAGGGCCATCGCCCATACCCTGAGGATCAGCCGCATCTCGACATCGGACCGACATCCGACTGCATGGGCGACGATTCTGGCAGACGACACAAAAAAGCTATCGACGCTCGTCGTGAGAAAAACCAGCGGAAAGAGTTTCATGTCGGAGGGGCTCGAGCATTTCAGGAAGCTGAAGTTTGGACCGTGCATCCTTGGGGCAGACGGCTCTATTGCCCTCTTCGCCACGCACTTCCGGTTCAACCCTGAGGATGACTGGCAGGAACTCCAACCAATCGACAGCGACTGGGGAGCCTCACTGATTGTGATCCCTGCCAGCGAGATATCCGAGGTTGAGATTCGGTGCGTCTAGTTCAGTGCTTTGGCTTCGGAGGTGGCGGTGTCGATGTCTGATTCGTCGACGGCTGCTGCGAATTGATGGCAATCTTGCCGCTCTCGATGACCTTCCTTGCCGTCTCCGGGCGGCGATCGCCGGGCTTTGGGGGTGGCGGTGTCTTCTTGTCGCTCATCTTGTTCCTCGACCGAATCCCTCGGAGTGGATCAAAGTTATCGATCTGCGCAGCTGAGTCCCAGAACCGAGTCGCCACAGGCCCCCCCGTTCAAGACCCGGTTAACCGCCCCTTAAAGAGTCCCAGGGAGCAGCCGATCGACGCGACGGCGCAACACCTCGAGGCCCCTGCCCCTGCCATACGCTGACGTCGCAACATCAGCCTCGTCGGCCAACCGCATCAGCCCCTTACCGAAAAATCGTCTGCTGCAGGTTTTGGTGTCAAACCCTGCCAATTTGCGTGTCAAGCCACACTCTGCCCGGCCATCTGCGCGGGGCGCAAGAAATCGCTTTACAGATCCCGTCTTTCGGAACACCATATGTTGTAATAAGATCGACAGCGAAACGCTGCAAATTGCACGACACCCAGTTTCTTGTGGGCCTATGCCCACCTGAGGCTAGCAACGAAGAGGCCGGGCAATGTCACTTTCCGAAGAGTATCTGATCACCGACGAGATCCACCCGATCGACATCGTCGAAACGCTCGCCGAACACCACGACTGGGACTTCGACCGCATCACCGAGGATCAGATCGCCATGGCGGTCGAAGGGCTGTGGCGCACCTATTCGCTGACGCTGGCCTGGTCGCCGGTGGACGAGACGCTGCGGCTGATCTGCACCTTCGAGATGGACCCGCCGGCGAACAGGCTACCCGCGCTTTATGAGGCGTTGAACGGCACCAATGACCAGTGCTGGACCGGGGCGTTTGCCTACTGGGGCGAGCAGAAGCTGATGGTCTGGCGCTATGGCCTTGTGCTGAGCGGCGGGCAGATCGCCTCGGCCGAACAGATCGACCACATGATCGGCCTGGCGGTATCGGCCTGCGAACGCTTCTATCCGGCGTTCCAGCTTGTCGCCTGGAGCGACCAGAGCCCGGCAGAGGCTTTGAAAGTTGCTATATCGGAAGCTTACGGGCGGGCCTGAGACCAAACGAGCAGAACAAGGGCAGACGCAGGCAAGTCGGCGCGCGGGGGCAGATCCGAAGGGGTCCGCCCCCGTGTTGCATCAAAGGGGTCTCAGGGGCGCAGGGTTCCGTCGCCGGTCACCAGATACTTGAAGCTCGTCAACTGCTCGGCGCCCACCGGGCCGCGGGCGTGCATCTTGCCCGTCGCGATTCCGATTTCGGCCCCCATCCCGAACTCGCCGCCATCAGCGAACTGGGTCGAGGCGTTGCGCATCAGGATCGCGCTGTCCAGCCGCTGAAAGAACCGCTCCGCCGCCGCGTCGTCCTCGGTCAGGATCGCCTCGGTGTGGCTGGAGCCGTGGCGGCGGATATGGGCGATGGCCCCGTCCACATCATCCACGACCCTGGCCGCGATGACCATGTCCAGGAACTCCCGCCCGAAATCATCGTCGGCAGCCGGCACGACGCCGCGCAGGTGCTGGAGTGTGGCATCGCCCCGAACCTCCACCCCCGCGGCGATCAGATCTGCCACGATAGCGGCGCCCAGCCCGTGCACCAGATCGCGGTGGACCAGCAGGCATTCCGCCGCGCCGCAGATACCCGTCCGCCGGGTCTTGGCGTTCAGGACGACCTGTCGCGCCTTTTCGGGGTCCGCCGCCACATCGACATAGACGTGGCAGATCCCCTCCAGATGGGCAAAGACCGGCACCCGCGCCTCGGCCTGCACCAGCCCCACCAGCCCCTTGCCCCCGCGCGGCACGATCACGTCGATATGGCCCACCGCCCGCAGCATCTCGGCCACCATCGCCCGGTCGCGCGTCGGGATCAGCTGGATGGAGGCTTCCGGCAGTCCGGCGCTCCGCAGCCCCTCCAGCAGGCAGGCATGGATCGCGCGGCTGGAATGAAAGCTCTCCGACCCGCCGCGCAGGATCACGGCATTGCCCGCCTTCAAACACAGCGCGCCCGCATCGGCCGTCACGTTCGGGCGGCTTTCGTAGATCACGCCCACAACGCCCAGCGGCGTCCGCACCCGCCGAATGCGCAGCCCGTTTGGCCGCGTCCAGTCGGCCATCACCTGCCCCACCAGGTCGTCCTCCGCCGCCACGTCGCGCAACCCCTGCACGATGCCACTGATCCGCGCCTCGTCCAGCGTCAGCCGGTCCATCATCGCCGGGCTCAGCCCCTTGGCGGCGCCATAGGCCAGATCCTCGCCATTGGCCGCGATGATTTCCGATCGCCGGTTCCAGACCGCATCGGCCGCGGCCTCGAGCGCCGCACGCTTGGCATCAGACGGGGCAAAGGCAAGTTCGGCCGCCGCTTCGCGCGCCGCCTGCCCGATCCGGGCCATCAGGCCCGCGAAATCCTCTGCATCCTTCATCCGCCCCTCCGTCAGATCGCCATGTCGTCGCGGTGCACCAGCGCCGCGCGGCCGGGATAGCCGAGGATATCACTGATCTCGGTAGACTTCCGCCCCTGGATCGCACGCGCCTCGTCGGCGGCATAGCGCACGAGGCCCTTGCCGAGCCCGGTGCCGTCTGGCCCCACAATCGCCACCGGATCGCCGCGCCCGAACTCGCCCGCCACTTCCACCACGCCCGCCGGCAGCAGCGACTTGCCCTGTAGCAGCGCCGCGACCGCGCCGGCATCGACCCGCAACTCGCCGCGCGGCTTCATCGCCGCGATCCACCGTTTGCGCGCGACTTGCGGATCGCCCTGCGGCAGGAACCAGGTGCAGGGCGCGTCGGCGGCCAGCGCACGCAGGGGCCGGTCTACCGACCCTTCGGTGATCGCCATCGCGCAGCCGCCCGAGACCGCCGTCCGCGCCGCCATCAGCTTCGTCTTCATCCCGCCGCGCGACAGGCCCGAGACCGGATCGCCCGCCATTGCCTCGATCCTCGGCGTGATCTTCTCGACCACATCGAGCCGGACCGCACCGGGGTCGGATTTCGGGTTCGACGTATAGAGCCCGTCGACATCCGACAGCAGCACGAGTTGATCGGCGCCGACCGTCACCGCGATCTGCGCGGCCAATCGGTCGTTGTCGCCAAAGCGAATCTCGTCTGTGGCCACAGTGTCGTTCTCGTTCACGATCGGCACGACACCCAGCCCGAGCAGAACGGCCAGCGTCGCCCGGCTGTTCAGATAGCGGCGGCGATCCTCGGAATCCTGCAGCGTCACCAGCACCTGCGCGGTCTTGATGCCGTGCGGGTCCAGCGCCTCCTCATAGGCGCGGGCCAGCCGGATCTGCCCGACGGCCGCCGCCGCCTGGCTCTGCTCCAGCGGCAGGGCGCCCGTGGGCATTCCGAGCACCCCACGCCCGAGCGCGATTGATCCTGACGAGACGAGGACGACATCGATGCCGCGCCCGCGCAGATCTGCCACATCCGCCGCCAGCCCGCGCAACCAGTCCGCCCGCAGCCGGCCCGTAGCCCCCTCGACCAGCAGGGCGGAGCCGATCTTGACGACAAGCCGGCGCGCGGCGGTGATCTTCGGGGCCGCGACCTGCTGTTCGCCTAGGGCTGCCATGGCTCCTCCTCCTCGGGCACCATGCGATCCTTGGCGATTGTGGTATAGAGCGCGCGCAGCACCGATTGCAGCCCCTCACCCGAGGCACCCGAGAGCAGATGGACCCCACGCCCGGCCACAGCTTCCAGCGCGGCGAGCTTTTCCTCACGTTCCTCGGGCATCAGCGCGTCGATCTTGTTCAGCGCGGTGATCCGCGGCTTGGTGGCCAGATCGGCGGCGTAAGCGCGCAGTTCGGTGTCGATCACCGTCCAGTCATGAGCCACATCCTCGGACGTGCCATCGACGAGATGCAGAAGCACCGCGCAGCGCTCGACATGGCCGAGGAACAGGTCGCCAAGCCCCCTGCCCTCGCTCGCCCCCTCGATCAGACCGGGAATATCGGCCATCACGAACTCCTTGCCGTCGATGCCGACGACGCCAAGGTTCGGGTGCAGCGTGGTGAACGGGTAATCCGCGATCTTCGGCCGGGCGTTGGACGTCGCCGCAAGAAAGGTCGATTTGCCGGCGTTCGGCAATCCGACCAGCCCGGCATCGGCGATAAGCTTCAGCCTCAGCCAGATCTCGCGCTCTACCCCTTCCTGCCCCGGATTGGCCTTGCGCGGCGCCTGGTTGGTCGAGGTCTTGAACCGCAGGTTGCCCCAGCCGCCGTTCCCGCCCTTGGCCAGAAGAACACGCTGGCCGACCTGTGTCAGATCGGCGATCAAGGTTTCCTGATCGTCGTCCAGAATCTCGGTGCCGACCGGCACACGCAGCACGATGTCTTCGCCCGACTTGCCGGTCATCTGCCGCCCCATACCGGGCTGGCCGTTCCGGGCGAAGAAATGCTGCTGATAGCGAAAATCGATCAGCGTGTTCAGCCCCTCGACCGCCTCTGCCCAAACCGAGCCGCCATTGCCGCCGTCCCCGCCATCGGGGCCGCCGAACTCCACGAATTTCTCGCGCCGGAACGAGACGCAGCCCGCGCCACCGCCACCCGAGCGGATCTGCACCCGTGCAAGATCAAGGAATTTCATCGCTGCGCGCCTTTGTCCGCTTCGCCGTCAGGCGATAGTGCCAAACGCGCGCAGGCTCAAGCCGCGCGCGTCAGGCCAGTGTCTTCAGATAGGTCCAGGTCGGCACCGTCGCCGCGCGGGCAACGCTGTAGGCCTCGGCATCGCCCAGATACTGAAAGCCAGCGTTTGTCAGCACCCGAGCCGAGCCGGGATTGTCCTGAAAGACCTGCGCGAACATCGTCTTGCTGCCTAGCGGGTTGGCCGCGACGACCGCCCAGACCGCCTCGGATGCGAAGCCCGCATTCCAAAGCGCCGGTGCGACCCAGTAGCTGATCTCGGCCTGATCCCGATCCAGCGGCGTCAGCGACACGATGCCCAGCACCTCCGACGACCCCGCCTCGGTCCCGTCCAGCGCCCAGACAGCGCGCCGCCCGGCGCCGGAAAGCGCCCGGTCCACGAAGGCCTCGGCCGCGCCGGGGGGATAGGGATGCGGGATCGAGGTCGTCTGCTCCGCCACACGCCGATCCGAGGCATAGAGCGCGATAGGGCCGGCGTCCGAGCGCCGCAGCGGTCGGAGCACCATGCGCGCCGTCCGCAGCACGGGCAGATCCGCAATCATCGGCTCTGGCAGGGTGTTCATGCCTTCCCTCCTCTGAAGCGCATGCGTGCCAGTCTTGCTGACACGGAAATTGTGTATCGCGCGTTCCTGCAACAAGGTTGCAAACGGCGACGTGACCGCTGGCAAATGAAACGGGGGACCGGCTCTTTGCCGATCCCCCGATACATGCATTCGGTAAAGGTCGGCTTACTCGGCGGCCTCCGTCACCGGAGTTACCGAAATGAAGGTGCGGCCCTTGAGCCCCGTGTGGAACATCACGCGGCCCTCGCGCAGGGCAAAGAGCGTGTGGTCGCGGCC